>CAUSAR010000123.1:0-2546 GCA_963529735.1 uncultured Campylobacter sp. | reverse complement strand
TAATTTAACGCGTTTAGAAATTTAATCCTGCTTCGCGCTCGTTTTATCTATATAAAATTTCGCGCTTTCCGTGCGCCACGCGCCATATGGTAGCTTAGCTTGCATCGTTAGGTGCAGTACGCCCTTGATACATTTACTATCTTGCTTATCGATAGATAGCGCCCTAGACCTGCCTACGTCCACGCATTCGCCGCTTTTTGACGCGTAGCCTATCTCCAAAACGCCAGACAGCACGCTATCCATAGCCTGTCTATAAAGCGTAACGACATTTATGCGCCCGAGCTTAAAATGATCGTAGCTCCAGTTAGCTAGCCTTTGATAGCCCAAGTTTAACGCGGTTTGCACGCATTTTTCGCCCTCGCCGCAAAGCAAAGCCGCAAGCGCCCAGTAGTCGCGGTCGCCGTTAGCTAAGCGCTGCAAACACCTCTGCGTCCACTCGGGACTATCGGCACCCAGTTCCGTCCTGTAGGGCTTTAGAGAGTTTTGCAGATACCCGCACTCGTGCAGCGCTCCCAGAAAATTTATCCGAGCGTCGATGTCGGAAAGGTCGCGGCCAAGGCATGCCGCAGCGACGCAAAGCGCGAACTCGCCCTTGCTTTTTGCTTTTGATTCCAGATTTTTTAGCTTGGTTTGGATGCTCATTTTATTCCTCTCCGTTTAAATTTAGCGGTTTTTGAGCTAGCGCCAGGCATTGCTAGCTAAAACGCCGATAAAGCGCGGTAAATTTCGCACGCAAACCGCGCGCAAATTTAGAAATTTGCAAATATATTTCGTGCGACAAATCCGCGGTCAAATCCAGCCAAATCCTTGTAAAACTCCGCCTCGAACCCGTTAAATTTAAGCGCGTTTTGCATACTTTCTCGCTGATCGTAGCCCATCTCGCAGGCTAGGTATTTTACGCCGCGATTTTTAGCGACTAGGATAATGTTTTTTAAGATCTCATCGCCAGCCGCGCCGCCAAAGAGTGCCTCGTGCGGCTCGTTTAGCACGAATTTATCAAGCTTGTAGTCCTGCGCGATATAAGGCGGATTTGAAACGAGCAGATCAAACTGCCCGCAAATTTGATCCAGATACGCGCATTTTACGAACTCTATTTTGTCCTCTACGCCAAATTTCGCCGCGTTCTGCCTAGCTAAATTTAACGCATCGTCGCTGATATCGGAGGCTATGATTTTAGCGTTTGAGTTTAACGCGAGGCAGATGCTGATTATCCCGCTTCCCGTTCCTATCTCGGCAACTAGCGGCGGCTCTTTTTGCGCGGGTAAATTTGATAAAATCTCAAGCGATCTTTCGACTAAAATTTCAGTCTCGGGACGCGGGATCAAGACGCCTTTTTTTACGTTAAATGCAAGTCCGTAAAAGCTCGCCTCGCCCGTGATATACTCTAGCGGCTCGTGATTTGCGAAGCGCTTTGCTAGCGCGAAATATCCGTCCGCATTATCAAGCTCGCTGGTTAAATTTAAAAATATCCATTCGATTTTTACGCCAAGATAGCTCATCAAAAGCGCCTTGGCTACGCGCGCCGGATTTGCGCCGCTTATCTCGCACGCAGGCGCAATCTGAGAAGCGGCGGCCTTTAGCGCGTCATTTACCGTCATTTTCCAGCTCGTTTATACGCTCAAAAAGGCTTGGGTGCGAGTGATAGACGAACGCGTAGAGCAGATGAGCCTTCGGAAAGGCCTTGTTTTCGGAGCCTAGCTTTTTTAGTGCGCTTATCATGTCGGCTTTGTTTGAGACATCGCCTGCAAATTTATCGGCGCCAAATTCGTTTGCGCGGCTAAAATACGAACTCACAGGCAAAAATAAAAACCCGAAAATCGGCGAAAAAAGCAGTAAAAATACGATCACTCCGCCGCCTGCCGGGCTGAGCCCCAGCGCGTCGTACGCCGCGTCAGGGATGTTGCCGAATATAAAAAACATCGCAAAAAGCATAACCGCGCTTAGAGCGATCATTTTTAGGATATCTTTGTGCTTAAAGTGCCCGAGCTCATGCCCCAAAACGGCGATTATCTCCTCTAGACTTAGCTTTTTAACGAGCGTGTCGAAAAGCACCACGCGTTTAGTCGCGCCAAGGCCGCCGAAATAGGCGTTTAGGCGGTTGTCGCGCTTGCTGGCGTCTATCGTAAAAACGCCGCTACTTTTAAATCCGCACTGCGTCAAAAGCCCTTCTATACGGCTTTTTAGCTCGCCCTCTTCTAGCGGCTGCATCTTGTTAAAGATAGGCGCGATGAGCGTGGGGTAGATGAGATTTATAACAAGCGCGACTGCGAAACTCAGCAAAAACGCCCAAAACCACCAAAAATCGCCCAAAAATCTAATGCAAAGCAGCACCAGCCACACAAACAGCGTACCAAACACCAGCGTGAGCGCGAGCGTTTTAAGCAGATCGAGCACGAAAATTTTAGGCGTTACGTTTGAAAAGCCGAGCTTTTTATCTTTGACGAAGGTTTCGTAGATATTTAGCGGTAGTTCTAGCAGCGACGAAACGAGTAAAAATACCATAACCATAAAGACGTTATCGCCTATATCTCCCGTTTTGTAGGCAT
>CAUSAR010000122.1:0-2594 GCA_963529735.1 uncultured Campylobacter sp. | reverse complement strand
TTTGATCTATTTTAGCTCAAACGCAAGCGTTGCTGCGATCGTCTCGTCATCGCAAATTTTTGAGTCAGCAAACGGCATTTTATGCACCACTTGTAGTAGCCACTTTCCAGGTTTAAGGGCTAGCACCTCTATCGTGCCATCTGGCTCAGTTTCGCCGTGAAATGCACTTTTTTCTTTCAAAAAGCCGTCAAACGTTCCATTGAGCGTAGCGCTTTCTAGCGGTTTGCCTTCAAACAGAATTTTAACTTTAAACGGTACGCCAACTTTGAAATTTGCCGGATTTTCAAGCGGAACTATCTCTAGGCGCTGGTTGGATGGCTTTGTGACGGAGTCGTCTTTTGCATTTTTGTTTATTATGCCTTTTGCACTCATGCTCGCTTTTTTGCAGTATTTGGCGTCTTTGATATCTTCTTTGGTTTTGCCCATGTGCCATGTGCCATCGCTAGCTTTTGTCCAAAATGTAGGCTTGTACTCGCCAGCTATAAGGTAAGAGCCGTCTTCAAGCTTGCCTCTTTCGTAGTGGTAGTTTTCGCCGCTTTGTTTTAGGCTAAGCTTTTCGCCATTTTTGGCTATGACGTACGGTGCTTCAAATAGAGCAATCCTGTTATCCGGGATCTTTTCAACAGTCGGAAAATCGTCTGCATAGCCCATATCAACGCTAGTTACGTCTTTGCTACTTCCAAATAGCCAAAACTCGTGAGCCAAAGAATGGCTGCTAAAAGCCGCCAAAGCCAAAAGTGCAAATAAATGCTTGTTCATTAGATATCCCTTTAGGTTAAAATGTCGATTTTTCATGTTTCTAATATATGTCACAAAAAATATTTTTAAATTTCTACATAACTAAATTTTGCTGTTGCTTTAACAATTTTAGTAATCAAAACTGATTTTACTCATTTAAATTTATAAAATAGTACAAGTATTAAAAATACTTTAACCACTGAAAAATTTAAATCAGTGGTGCAATTATATCAAAATAATAATCAATGTCAATAGAAAAATAAATTTTTGTTTTAGAATAACAGCATAGCTAGTTAAATTACTCAAGAAGATAAATTTTACTAAAAGACTAGTGTGAAACCAATAAGCATAGAGATCAAAGACGAAGCTGTTTTGAATTTTGATCTACTTTAAAGCCTCAGTTATCACCAACCATTCGCTCGCAAGTTTATCTATGCTAAATTTAGCATTTGCTGGGCTGGTGGATGGTAGCTTGATGGGCTCTCTGCCCGTCGCGTTTAAAATTTGAGTTTTTAGGTATTTTTCGCAGATCTCGTGTGCCTTGCCGCCGTTTGCGAACACCTGCACGATGCGCGCGCCACTAAAGATCGGCTCTAAATTTGCGGGCTCGACGTCAGTCATTTTGGCGTCGCTCGAGCCCTTTATCTTGCAGGATATCGCAGCGTCGTAGATGGCGATGCGGTACGCGAGTAGGAATTTTATCTTTTCGTCTATACTTTCAGGTAGCGGTGTGTTTAAAATCCCGGCCAATACTCGCCAGAAGCGATTTTGCGGATTTGCGTAGTAAAAGCCAAATTTACGAGAAACGACGGAAGGGAAGGATCCGAGGATTAAAATTTTAGAGTTTTTATCAAAAATAGGTTTAAAAGGATGGGTTTGGCTCATTTTGCGCCTTTTAAATTTTCCATGCTTTCGGCATTTTTCAAATTTGAAAGTAAATTTAGCAGCCAAAGCAAGCGACTAAATTTAAAGCTACTTTCCCTCGCCCGTCAAATTCGGACGAGAGAAATTTACGCCCTACTCGGCTTTTTCGTTATCCTGAGCTTCCGCGCTAGACTCGACCTCATCGCTAAAGTCAGCCAAGCTTAGGCGTTTTAGCTGGCGGTAGCGTCTTTGCGCGTCGGCCTTGTTTTTAGCCAGCAGCTCGTCCGCGTGCTCAGGGTTGGTTTTCTTAAGCGAGTTGTAGCGAACCTCGTTTAGCAAAAACTCCTCGTAAAGCGACCAGTCGGGCTCTTTTGAGGTCATTTTGAGCGGATTTTTGCCCTCTTTGATTAGGCGCGGATCGTAGACGTAGGTCGGCCAGTAGCCGCATTTAGTCGCTAGCTCGCCTTGACCGCCGGAGTAAGCCATGCCGCCTTTTATACCGTGCGCGATACACGGCGAATACGCTATCACGAGGCTAGGCCCATCGTAGGCCTCGGCTGCAGCGATAGCTTTTATCGTGTTTGCTTGGCTCGCGTTTGAGTTGATCTGCGCGACGAAGATATTTCCGTAGGTCATCGCGATGTAGCCTAGATCTTTTTTCTGCATCGGTTTGCCGCTAGCGGTAAACTGCGCTATAGAGCCCGCGCGACTTGATTTTGAGCTCTGGCCGCCGGTGTTTGAGTAGACCTCGGTGTCGAGCACGAGCACGTTTACGTTCTCGCCGCTAGCTAGCACGTGGTCAAGTCCGCCAAAGCCGATGTCGTAGGCCCAGCCGTCGCCGCCGATGATCCACTGAGATTTTTTAACTAAATATCTTTTTAGCTCTAAAATTTCTTTTACGCCCTCTACGCTTAAATTTTGCTCCAAAAGAGGGGTCAAAATTTTAGCGATTTGCGTCGTTTTCTCGCCGTCGTTTTTGTGCGCGATCCAGT
>CAUSAR010000121.1:0-2628 GCA_963529735.1 uncultured Campylobacter sp. | reverse complement strand
TATACACGAACTTTATCCAGACGGGAACGAGCACGGGCAGGCTCTCGTCTAAAAACCCGAACCTGCAAAATATCCCGGCTCGCGGTGCGCTGGCAAAAGACGTGCGAGGCTGCTTTGAGGCTAAAAGCGGCTTTAGCTTCGTAGGGCTTGATTACAGCCAGATCGAGCTGCGGCTGCTCGCGCATTTTAGCCGCGACGAGGCGCTTTTGCGGGCGTTTGCAAACGACGAGGATATCCACGCGCGCACGGCGATTAGTATATTTGGCAGTGCCGAGGGGCAAAACCGCGCGGTAGCCAAGAGTATAAATTTTGGTCTCATCTACGGCATGGGCTCGAGCAAGCTAGCAAATCAGGTAAGCATCACGCGCGCTGAGGCAAAGGAGTATATCGAGCGCTATTTTAAAGCTTTCCCTACGATAAAGGGCTTTTTAGAAGGGATAAAAACCACCGCGAAAAATGAGGGCTTCGTGCGCACGCTGCTGGGTAGAAAGCGGCTGTTTGACTTTACTACCGCGACGCCGATGCAAACGGCGATGTATGAGCGCGAGGCGGTAAATACGATATTTCAAGGCTCGGCTGCGGATATCATCAAGATGGCGATGGTAAAAATCCGTCCGCTTTTAAGCCCGCGCGCTAGAATGCTTTTGCAGATACACGACGAGCTGATTTTTGAGGTGCAGGACGGCTATGCCGAGGAGTTTGGCGCAGCGGCGCAAAAGATAATGCAAGAAATTTACAAACTAAACGTGCCGCTAAAAACGAGCCTAAACGTGGCGAAGGATTGGGGGGAGCTGAAGTAAAACGGCAAATTTGAGCGTTTAGTCTGCGTTAAATTTGCCGGCTAAGCTTATGGGTGCAACGACGATAAATTTAGGTAAATTTTCTCCTCGGTAAAGACGGTTGTAGGCGGCAAGATGTGCGACTACGGTGTTTTTTGGTGCACTAGGTTTAAATTTGCCCCACTTTTATTTTTGGCGTCTGGTTTTTTAGCTTGGCTAGCTACTACTGGCTAGCAAAAGCACATGTGTGGCAAAATAAATTTTGCTTTTTTTTAACTAGTCTTGTTGTTTTAGGAGCGGTAAAATTTAGCGCAAAAATCCCTGCTTGCGTAGAAATTTCTCCAAGCTCGCGGTAAATTCCGCGTAGCCCGCAGCGTTTGGGTGGATCTGATCGGACATCAGGCGGCTTTGTTTCATCACGTCGCCCCAGGCATCAGAGAGCAAAGGCACGCGGTATTCCTTCGCCAGCTCCTCATATAGCTCGTGATCGCTAAATATCCCCAGAGCCGCGCCCAAAGTTAGCTTAGGAACGCCGATCAGTACCGCGCGGCTGCCGCTCTCTTTTGCCGTGCGCAAGATGGTGGCGATATTGGCTCTCGTCGCGCTAGCGGGTTGCCTGCGCAAAAAGTCGTTGCCACCTATGCTAACTATCACGAGTGCTGGCTTATGTTCTTGCAAAAGCACTGGCAAGCGCGCCAAAGCCTGCGCGCTAGTATCGCTCGAAACTCCCGCATTTAGCACTTGCCAGCCGCTCAAGCGCGCTAAATTCGCCGGCCACGCGCTCTGCTCGCTAGCACCCACTCCCTGCGTGATTGAGTCGCCCAGAGCCACCACGACGCTGCCGGCCGGTAGCGGGCGTTCTTTGCCCTTGCCGCCGCAAGCAGCGATAGATAGCGCGACAAGCGCAGCAAGCAGTATCGCGTAAAATTTTTTCATAAAAGCTCCGTTGAATTTTTATTTCTCCGCTTTTTGCGGTAAATTTACGAAACGCAAACCGTGTAGCGAAAAATTTAGCCACCGCACATAAGCAAACGCGCTCAAATTTATAAATTTGCGTGAATTTAAGATACAAGCCGTAGCGTGCTAGAATTTGCGCTAAATTTTAAAATTTAGCGCAAATTCTAAAGCAAATTTCGTGCGCTCCGTCGCAGCGTTTGCCACTCGCCCGCAATACGCCTAAGGCCGTTAAAATTTAGCGACCATCGTGAAATTTCAAAGCGCAAGCCGCCCAAATTTAGCTATTTTATAAACCCGACTTGCGGTAAAATTTCAGCTAGCGCTGCATCCTTTTTCTCGTTAAATTTAACCTTGTTCTGCTCAAAAAGATTATTTCCGTGCGTGTCGATCGAGACGATGAGCGGACCAAACTCCCTTATGCGGCACTTCCACAGCGTCTCGGACATCCCAAGCTCCGTCCAGTCGGCACTCTCGATCTGCTCGACCTGCGTAGCCGCCACTGCCGCGCAGCCCGCGGGAAATACGCAGTGTATCGCGCCAAACTCCTGGCAGCCGCTCATCGTGCCCTCGCCCATGCCGCCTTTGCTCACGATCAGGCGCACGCCCGTTTTAGCGATAAATTTGCGCTCGAATTTCTCCATCCGCATGCTCGTAGTCGGCCCAACCGAGACCATCTCAAAGCTTTTATCGTCCGTTTTTCTGATGATCGGCCCCGCGTGCAGGATCGCGCCGCCCCTGATATCCAGCGGCAGCTCGCGGTCCTCCTGCACGACGCGTCTGTGCGGCACATCGCGGCAGGTGACGATGTGCCCGCTGAGGTAGATCACGTCGCCGATTTTGATATCCGCTAGATCCTCGGGCGCGATCGGCGTGGTTAAAATTTTCTTACTCA
>CAUSAR010000120.1:0-2647 GCA_963529735.1 uncultured Campylobacter sp. | reverse complement strand
AGAACTAATTTTATTTACGCGCAAATTTGAGTCGAATTTATGGCTTAAATTTGCGCGATTCGGGCGTGCTTTGCGCCCTTTTTCTTTCTTAAATTTACTCTTTTTAGTTTTTAAATTTAATCAAATTTGACCGCCCAGACCCGTATCTTTACGGCGTAAAATTTCAAATTTGACCGTGAATTTTTGATTTGCTCAAATTTGACCTTTTCGCGAGCCAAATTTAACCAGCTCAAATTTAAATCTTCCCGCCGAACATCTCATACATCGCCTTTTCCTCGCCCCAAATTTCGCGGTGCTTTTTGATGCAGGATTTTATCGCGCCAACTAAATAGCGCACGTCTTGCTCGGTATGCGTGTAGTGCAGGCTCACGCGCACGAAGCCGGGCTTACTTTCTGGCATGCGCCCCTCTTTGATACCTAGCAGATCGTGAGCGTAGGGCCCCGCGCACATCACGCCCGCGCGAGTCTGGATGCCGAAGTCGTTGCTAAGGCTCGCGGCAAAATCATACGCCGAGACGCCGCGCACGTTAAATGAGATTATCGGCAGCCGCGGCGCGCCCTTTGGAGCGTAGCTTATGACCTCGTCAATGCCCGCTAGCTCGCTCTCAAAAAGCCGCGCAAGCTCGTCCTCGGCGCTTTTTATCCTCTCAAAACCCACCTCGTTTCGCAGCGCGTAGGCCAAATTTGCTCGCATAAGCCCGATAATAGGCGGCGTACCGCCTTCTTCTAGCTGCTCGGGATTTTTCAAAAACACGTGGCCCTCGCGGTTAGCGTAGGCGACCGTCCCACCTGCGGCAAAGGTCGGCACATCGCTGTTAAGTAGCTCCTTTTTGATCGCCAAAAGCCCGCAGCTAGCAGGCCCTCCTAATAGCTTATGCGGCGAGAGGAAAATAGCGTCGAAGTAATCGCAGTCTAAATTTGCGTGAGAGCTCAGCGCCGCGCAGTCAAAAGCGACGATACCGCCCGCGGCCCTGATTAACTCGCTGATCTTTTTATAGTCGCTGATGACGCCCGTGACGTTTGAGGCGGCGCTAAACGAGCCGATGATGCGGCGTCCCGAGTTAATCTTTAGTATGCGCTCGAGTGCGAGCAGATCGATCTCGCCAGATTCGCTAAGCGGCACGCGCAGGTAGTCGCAAAGCCCCTCGCGAAAGCTAAGCTCGTTTGAGTGGTGTTCGTAGGGCGAAACGAGCACGAGCGGAAGCTGTGCGGCGCGTAAATTCGCCTCGCCGATCGCACTTCTAGTCGCAGGCGGCAGGTAGATGCCAAGCAGCTCCTGAAATTTCTTGATCGCGGCCGTCGCGCCCTGCCCGCAAGCGATGAGATAAAACCGCTCGTCAAGCCCCAGTAGCTTTTTTAGGCTCTCGCGCGCGCCCTCGTAGCGACGCTGCGTGATGATAGCGCTTGAGCTACTGTCGGAGTGGGTGTTGGCGTAGGTTTTTAAAACGTTCGCTATCTCGCGCTCTACGGGCTCGTAAGCAAGTCCGGAAGCCGCGAAATCAAAATAGTGCACGCCAGGTTTTAGGATGATATTTTTTCTTATTTCGTCTAATTTTGCCATTTTTTACTCTTTAAATTTGATACGGTAATTATAGTAAATTTTCGCAAATTTGGGGCTTTTGCGGTGGAAATGATTTAGTAAATTTGGAGATTAAATTTGAGCAAGCTAAATTTAACCGCAAAGCGGCAAATTTAACTTGATAAAGCACAGAAGTGCGAGCCACAGAGGCTCACGACCATTTTATTATTTGTTTATAAAATTTTTCTCTAGCCACTCGGTAGCTTTTGCTTCGGTTTCGAAGCGTCCGCTTTTAGCGACTTGATTTTGCCCCTCGTAAAAGCGGATCCTGATACCGTCTTGGACGCTATCTACCTTTACTCTGGTGATCTTATCTTTGTTTAGATAGACCCTATCGTTTAGTTTTACGTACATTTTTTCTCCCTTAAATTTCATGTGGTTTTATTTCTTTTTATCGTTTGCGTCGTCTTTGGCAGAGTCCTTTTTCTCGCCGTCTTTTTTCAAAAATAGCTCCTTAAAGCGCTTGTCCGCAAAATCCTCTATGTCGTTTTGAAGCTGCCTGTAGGCGTTTATGAGCTCATGCGCGCGCTCATTTAGCGTCGTGCCGGCGTTTTCGCCGCCGCCTTGCTTAGTGGTAAAGAGCTCCTCTTTTAGATTTTTTTGCAAAATTTGCAGATGAGTCCAGCATTTTTTATAGTTCATGCCTAGGATTTCGGCGGCCTTTGAGATCGAGCCGACCTCAGCGATGACGTCTAGGACTTCGGTTTTACCCTTGCCGAAGATAAGCTCGCCCTCGTCGTTTTCTATCCAGGTTTTGGTTTTTACTCTCATCTTTTTTCCTTTCTTCTCCTTAAAACACCCCAGCTGGCAGTATTTTACGTCGATTTTATAGTCTTTTAGCGTCGAGCGGATCGTCTTTAGCCCCACGCCCGCAGCCGCGTCTCTAGCGTCTTTGCACAGGATCCTGTTCTTTTCGTCGGTCATCTGCTTTAGCTGCGTCATAACGGTGTATTTGCCGCGTCCGTTTTCCAGCCCGCCAAACTGCCCTAGTTCGCAGTTGTCGATCTTTATGCCCATTTTTTCGGCTTCGTCGCTAACCTCGCCGATCTCTACGCCCAGTTTTGCGGC
>CAUSAR010000119.1:0-2663 GCA_963529735.1 uncultured Campylobacter sp. | reverse complement strand
GACCACTACCATGTCAAGGTAGTGCTCTACCAACTGAGCTACGGGACCGAAAAATGGAAATTTACCCAAAATAATATTGAAATTAGCTTAAATTTTGCGATTTTTCGTAAAAAGCAAAATTTGGGCGCGGTCGCATTTCGTCAAATTTGACCATGCAGGGTAGTCTCAAAATAAAAATATATAAAGATTATATTTTAGTAGAAAAGTCTTGATAAATATTAAAAATAAAATCTCATAAATTCATCTTTTTGTGGTCAAATTTACATTAAATCCCCTAAATTTAGGGATATTTTAGATAAAGCAAATTTTTAATAAAACTCACAGCAAACTCACGATATTATAATTATAATGCCGTTATGATATTTCATCTAAAGGAGAATGTATGCAAGAGCAAATGTCAAGACGCGACTTGTTAAAGCTAGGTATGGCTGGCGCGCTCGCGCTAGGCGCGGTAAATGCGCAAGCAAGCGCGCTAAACGCAAAAGACGTCAAATTTGACGAGGAGTGGGACGTTATAATCATCGGCTCGGGCTTTGCGGGGCTTGCGGCGGGCTTAAAAGCGGCACAAAAAGGCAGTAAGGTACTAATCCTGGAAAAAATGGGTCGCATCGGCGGCAACTCCGTAATCAACGGCGGCGGCATGGCGGTTGCAAACAACCCGGTGCAAGCAAAAACCAACATCAAAGATAGCAAAGAGCTATTTATCGCCGACTGTCTAAAAGCCGGCCTTGGTATCAACCACACAGAGCTTTTGGAGACCTTGGTTGATCGCGGTATGGACGCGTATAACTTCCTAGTTGAAAACGGCGTTCAGTTTAAAGAGCACTGCGCGCACTTCGGCGGTCACACCGTAGCTCGCTCGCTGCTAACCACAAACGATAGCGGCTCAGGCTACATCCAGCCGATGCTTGAGAAATTCGAAGCGCTAAAAGACAAGGGCTGCGAGCTTCGCCGCCGCGCTAAATTTGACGACTTTGTGCTAGATGAGAGCGGTCGCGTCGTGGGCGTAACGATCAGAGAAGAGTATAGGTTCGACGATAAGCTTTACAGCGACGATCTAGAAAATACGAGCGGCACGAAAAAAACGCTAAAAGCAAACAAAGGCGTTGTTTTAGCGGCGGGCGGATTTTGCCGTGATAAAGCATTTAGAAAGCTTCAAGACCCGAGGATTCCGGACGACGTCGATAGCACGAACCACCCGGGAGCGACTGCTGGCGCGCTACTAAAAGCATTTGAGATCGGCGCGTATCCGGTGCAAGTCGACTGGATACAGTTTGGTCCGTGGGCGAGCCCGGACGAAAAGGGCTTCGGTACCGCTCCGATCCTAACTCAGCAAGGCACCTTTAAATACGGCATCGCGGTCGATATCCGCACCGGCAAGCGCTTTATGAACGAGCTAGCCGACCGCAAAACCCGCGCGGACGCCGAGTTTAAAATTTTACGCGAAAAACCGGGCGCGTATCCGATAACTTTCGCCGACACCAAAATGGCGTTTAAAGATCTAAGCGAAGAGATCATCCAAAAAGGCATGGGTAGCGGCAAGATAGTTGGCGAGTGCGCTACGCTAGATGACATCGCTAAAAAATACGGCGTGCCTGCCGACGCGCTAAAAGAAACCGTCAAGAAATATAACGAAGGCGTCAAGGCTAAAAAGGACGAATTTGGCAAACAAGAAAGCGCGCTAAGCGAGATCAACGAGGCAGGACCGTTCTACGTCATCCGCCTATCGCCGAAGCCTCATCACACCATGGGCGGCCTAAAAATCAATACCAAAGCCGAGGTCATCTCAAGCAAGACCAATAAGCCGATCCCTGGCCTATATGCAGCAGGGGAGATCACTGGCGGTACGCACGGCGCGAGCAGACTCGGTACGGTTGCGATAACCGATTGTATAGTGTTTGGGATGATAGCTGGAGAAAATCTAGCTTAAATTTGCGGCGTCTTTTGAGCGTCTTTATAGAAACCCCGCCTGCGGCGTCGCTACGCTGGTTTTGAATGAGTTTGAAATTTTAAGTCTGCGGCAGACTACTTGTCTAGCCTTGACTTAAAATTTCTGCACAACATTCAAATTCATCTCAAAATACTTGCAAATCTTATTTCGTATCGCAGGTCAAATTTGGTTTGCGATACTTCGTTAAATTTGATGGTAAATTTGTAAAATTTACTCCCAAAACTGCGACGCTTTGCTCTGTGAGCAAAGCAGTGTCGCCACCCCTCACGTCGTAGGGGTTGGGGGATTGTTAAGGGGGTGGGGGAGCTCTTTTGCATCGCTACGCTTGCAACTGCAAAGCAGAGCGTAATTCAAGCCCCTTCCCCCTTAACAAGAAGACAAATTTAAAGTTGTCGCGTATAGTGTGCTATGAAAATTAAAGACCAAATTTGCCGACTCAAATTTAACGACAAAAAGAACGTGTCTCTTTAAATCCTCATAGAAAGGAATTCGCATGAAACATAAAGCGTTTCTCGCCTTGTGCGCATCTATGCTATTATGCTCTTTTGCATTTAGCGCAGGCGCACCAAGCGCAAAGATAACGTCTTTAGTCGATCTTAACGTCACCGACGAACTGCGAGCCAAACACCCGCTAAAGCCTCATCACGAAAAGCTAAACTTCACCTGTCTTGATTGTCACGAAGGACAAGGAAACGACGCTAGTAAATTTAAA
>CAUSAR010000118.1:0-2687 GCA_963529735.1 uncultured Campylobacter sp. | reverse complement strand
TCAAAGCGCTCCAAAAAATCGGCGTCGTCGTTGCTAAACGGGCTTGAAAAGCAGATTAGTCCTTCGTTTGCGGCCGTTTTAAAAAGCGTTTCGTGCCACTCGCGCGGAGTTAAGGCTTTTTGATAAAGGCTATATAAATCATACCCGTCCCACAGCCCGCCGCGTAGCATAAAATCCTCTTTTTTGGAGTTTAGCGTCAGGCTATCGGCCGTGTAAGTTTGCAGTTTTACGGCGTCGGCTCCCGCTCGTTTGGCCGCCTTGATAGTTTCGACGGCAAGTTCTAGGCTACCCGAGTGATTTGCCGAGAGCTCGGCGATGATAAATACCTTTTTGTCCGTGTCAAAATTTGCTATTTTCATAAATTTTCCTAACTTTTAGCCATTATATCAAGTTTGCGTAAAGATAGCGACATATAGCTCATTTGCTCGTCGCGCCCATAAATTTCAAAGCCAAATTTGCCGTATAGCGCGATCGCTTTTTCATTTTCGTTGTAGGCGCACGATTTTAGCTCGCCGACCTTAAGCGTTTTGGCGGCGTATTCTACGATTGTTTGTATTAGGATTTTGCCTTTGCCTTTTAGCCCCGGATTTGCGTAAATGTCAAATTCGCATGAGTCCGCCGTGATATCCACGAAATCGATCACGCTGATGCAGTCTCTATCCTCTTTTACCAAAAAAATATCTTTTCGTTTCGTCATTTTTCAAATTTGCGATAAATTTTCTATGCTCTTGCTCGCTCACGCTTTTGTTTTTCATATATTTTGCGACTCGCTCGTCGTTTCGCCAACGCAAAATCATCAAAATTTGCTCGTCCGTTAGATCGGTGAAATTTATAAGCTCAAGCATATCTCATCCGCCTCGTAGATCTCGTGCCCGTTTGCGGCTAGCCACTGCGCCATCTCGTTTTGATTATCCGCGACGCGCACGGCTTTAAATTTAGCGCCCAAAACCAGCGCTTCGTTTACGAGCGAGCTAGCCGAAATCACTAAAATTTCGCTCTCGTTCATTAGCCGCGCCACCTCGTTTGAGTTTATAAATAGGCTAAAATTTGGCTCGCTATCCGCTAAAATTTGCAAATTTGCTAAATTTACGTTCGCGCTCGTCGTAACGGCGGCCACTTTTTTGTTTTTAGCGAGCAAATTTGAGGCGATTTTGGCCGTCAAATTTAGCGCGTCCGTACCGCCTAGCGCGATGAGATAGTTAAATTTTTTCTCGCGTTTGATTTTTGCTTCGTTATAAAACTCGCTCCTAACTAGCGGCGAAAATATTAGCTCGCAGTTTGCGGGCACGAGATTTGCGTACTTGCAGGCTCTAGCGTAGATATTTACGTTTAACAAGTAGTCGCAAAAGTGCTCTTTGTAGTTGTCGTCAAAGCTTAAAATTTGGACGCTCGTTTGCTCTTTGATTAGCTTTTCGTCTGCCGCGCTAATGCCGTAATGATCGATTATAAGAAGCTCAAATTTATGCTCTTTTATCAAATTTACTAGCTCGCTTACGTCCGCACTTTTTAGCGTAAAAACGGGGTAGGGTATCTCGCCTATGAGACTACCTGACAGATCGATGCAAGCAAAGCTGACGTCTTTAAAATTTTGCGCCAAGATAAGGTCGCGTCTAACGTGTCCGTGCCCGATTTTCGAGCCGCTATCGGCGCGGATGAGGGTTTTTAGATTTGAGATTTTGTTAAAATTCATCAAGTTTTTCCGCCAAATTTGAAATCCTAAGCGTCAAACATACGGCGGCGATGAGGTAAACGGCGCCCGCTGAAGCAAAAAACAGGATCTGAACCTCGTTTAAGCCGCGGTAGCAGGCCGCCAGATAAAATATGTGCAAGATCCCCGCAACCGCAAAGATCTGCATGAGCATTCTAGCTACCGATATTTTGGCTTTTATGTAATCTTTTTGCATTTGTCCTCAGTCGTAATTTATCCGGTAAAGCTTTTGCGCAAACTCGAAATCCTCTGGCGTATCGATGTCACAGACTAAATTTCGCGGCAGCAAAAACGCCCTTGAGTGCGGCGCAAAGATCGGTTTTTTCTCCAGCCACGCCTCGCGCCTGCCGAAATAAAACGCGCCCGCGTCGTGATAGGCTCGCTCTAAATCCTGCGAGCGAGTTAGCGCAAACTGCGGGTAAAACATACTCACTGCGCCGTCCTCGCCAAGCCTGATCGCGCGCTGGATCGGGAAACTAAACTCCGTCGCGGAAAATAAAAACTCGCACCCCACTTCCTCAAATTTGCCGTATGCCTCGCGTAAAATTTCGCTCGTAATAAGTGGCGCGGTCGCGTATAGACAGCAAACGTGAGCGTATTCGTCGCCTAGCCTTCTCGCCGCGTCCGCTACGGCGTCGCTACTCGTGGCGTAGTCGTCGCTCAGCGCGGCGTCCCTCATAAACGGAACTTGCGCGCCGAATTTAACTGCGACGTCCGCTATCTCAGTATCGTCGGTGCTAACGATCACTCGCTCAAAAATGCCCGAATTTAGCGCCGCTTCAATGCTGTAGGCAATCAGCGGCTTGCTTAAAAAATCTTTAACGTTTTTGCGCGGTATGCGCTTGCTACCGCCGCGAGCAGGGATGACGCAAAGGGCGCGGTTTTGGTTATCTCTCATCAAATTTACCGCCTAAACCCTGCAGTCTTGCGGCGCGTCAAAGCTCTTTAAAACCTCAGAAAGCGCGTCCGCGACGAAATT
>CAUSAR010000117.1:0-2749 GCA_963529735.1 uncultured Campylobacter sp. | reverse complement strand
CTTGCGGCGCGTCAAAGCTCTTTAAAACCTCAGAAAGCGCGTCCGCGACGAAATTTGCGTCCTCTAAACTCATGCACTGATGACACGGGATGCTAAGCTCGGCGGCGTAAAAATCCTCGGCGCTAGGAACCCGGATATCGCCGTAGCGCTCGCGGTAAAAGCTAAAATTATAAGTCGGTTTATAATGCACCTGTACGCCGATGCCGCGCGCGTGAAGGGCGGCAAATATGTCCTCTTTGGCGCACCAGAACTGGCGAAATAGCAAGATAGGGTAGAGGTGGCGCGAACTAACGACGTCGCTAGGTAGCTTGATCACGCTAAAATACGGGTTTTTTTCAAATTTTTCGTCGTAAAATTTAGCGATTTTCTCGCGCGCCGCGATGGTTTCGTCTAGCCTTTTTAGCTGATTTAGCCCTAGCGCGCAGGCGACGTCCGGCAATCGGTAGTTGTATCCGAGCAAGCTCATATCGCTGTCCCAGAGGCGTTTTTTAGCTATGCCATGCGAACGGTAAAGACGTGCCAGCCTCGCGATCTCGTCGTCGTTAGTAGCTAGCGCTCCGCCCTCAAAGGTCGTTAGCGGCTTAACGGGGTGAAAGCTAAAAATACTAACGTCCGCTTTTGCGCCGACTTTGACGCCGCCTTGTGAGCTACCCAGCGCGTGCGAAGCGTCGTCAAGCACCTTTATGCCGCGCTCGCGGGCTAGTTTTAGGATGGCGCCCAAATTTACGGGATTGCCGCCGAAATCAACCGCGGTTATGACTTTGGTTTTAGGCGTGATTAGGCTTGCAAGCGCGTTTTCGTCGATATTTCCGTCAAATTTAACTGGTGCAAATTTAACCTCCGCTCCCGCCATTAGCGCCGCATTTGCCGTCGCCGCAAACGTGATGGGCGTCGTTACGACCTCGTCGCCTTCTCGCACTCCAAGCGCTAGATACGCGACGTGTAGCGCGGACGTAGCCGAGTTCATCGCTACGACGTGCTTTACGCCGACGTACCGGGCGATCGCTTCTTCAAATTCTCCGACCTTGTCGCCGCCCGTTAGAATGTCGTCTTTTAGAGCGCTCACGACGGCGGCGATGTCGGAATCGGTGATTTGTTGTCTGCTGTAAGGTATCATTTTTATCCTTTTTCGGCTTGTCTTTTTCCGCTATACGTCGTTAAATTTAAAATTTTCTCGGTCACGTATTTTATATACGCTCCCTCGCAAATTTTAAATTCGCCTCGTCTAGCGAAAAAATACTTCGCCTTATTTTTCTAAATTTAAAGGCTTAGGCTCAAATTTTGTAAATTTCGCCAAATTTATTTACTTGCCTCTATCATCTCCAAAAGTCCGTCTTTACCTAGCCAAATTTTATTTTTATCCGAGCTGTACTCGAAATTTTCCTCCACGAGATGCCCTTTTTCGCCTAGCGCGTTTGTGCTAAAGTCGTCGTCTTTGCTTGTAAATTTGATCGACGGGCTGATCACGTAGTGGTCGTCAAACTCGTACGTTAGGTGCGCGTCATCCTTGCCGATCATGACTTCGTGCATTTTTTCGCCCGGGCGGATGCCGATTATTTTTACGCCAAGACGTGGCGCCACGGAGCGAGCGAGCTCGATCATCGTCATCGACGGGATTTTTGGGATGAAAATTTCGCCGCCTTTCATACGCTCAAAGTTTTTAAGTACGAAATTTACGCCTTGCTCAAGCGTAATCCAAAAGCGCGTCATATCCGCGTGCGTGATCGGTAACTCCTTCGTGCCTTCTGCGATTAGCCTTTTAAACAGCGGCACGACCGAGCCGCGCGAGCCCACGACGTTGCCGTATCTAACGACGCTAAAACGCGTTTTTTTGCTACCCGCGATGTTGTTTGCCGCGACGAAAAGTTTATCGCTGGCAAGCTTGGTCGCGCCGTATAAATTTACCGGGTTGCACGCCTTGTCGGTCGAGAGCGCGATGACCTTGCTCACGCCGCACTCTAGCGCCGCGTCGATAACGTTTTGCGCGCCGCCTATGTTGGTTTTGATGCACTCCATCGGGTTGTATTCCGCGATTGGCACGTGCTTCATAGCCGCTGCATGGATGACGTAGTCAATGCCGTTCATTGCGGTCATCAGGCGCTTTTCGTCGCGTACGTCGCCGATGAAAAATCGCATCGCGGGATCTTTAAAAACCTGCGCCATCTCGTACTGTTTGAGCTCGTCGCGAGAGTAGATGACTAGCCTTTTTGGCTTAAATTTGGAGAGTAAAATTTCGGTGTATTTTTTGCCGAATGACCCGGTGCCGCCGGTGATGAGGATGGATTTTCCGTTAAACATTTATTTTTGCCTTTCGCGGCTCGTTTTTGCCGTACGCAGTAAATTTAAATTCGCTTGGCCCGTATTTTGTATACGCTTCTTTGCAAATTTTAAATTTGTCTCGCCTAGCTAAAACGATTCGCCGTTTATTTAAATTTTATTCAGCTGGAGCAAAAACCGTGCCTTAAATTTGATTCAAAATTTAGCTCATTAAATTTAATTGGAGCGTAGTATTTTGAGATGATTTTTGGGGTTGCGCAGATAAAATTTAGTGTAGGCTGGACAAGTGGTCCGCCGAGCTAAATTTTAGCCAGCTCCGCAAAAAGCACTCAAAAGACAAGCTTTTACTTCAAAATCCTAGGCAGGGTTATGCCCTCCTGCGCCTGATATTTGCCCTTTTTATCGGCATACGTCACCTCGCACGGCTCGTCGCCCTCGATAAACAGCACCTGCGCGATGCCTTCGTTCGCGT
>CAUSAR010000116.1:0-3020 GCA_963529735.1 uncultured Campylobacter sp. | reverse complement strand
TTTTGGTGCGAGTGGACGCGGGTGAGCGCGTTTTTTATGCAGTGCACGTGAGTAAAATTTAAGAAAAACGCGCAAATGGACGGACAGATGATCACGGCGAAAATAAAAAGAAGGGGCTATATTTGGTATTTTGACGATTATTTTAAGTCGCTTCGCAAGAATGAAAACGAAATAGCAACAAAGCCCATCAGGCAGTTCGTCTCGGATCCGAAAAGGTATCTGTTTAATACGAAAGAAACCCTTCACGACGCCGTTTTGACTGAATTTAAATTTGGCATTTTAAAAAACGAAGATAGACTGACGATGAAATTTTTATCGCCCTACCGAGATAGAAATTTTAAATTTGTTTTCAAAAACGTCCTAGCCGTCCGCTTTAAAACGGACAACAAGAGCTTTAAAAATAACGATCTGATAGTTCATCAATTTTCGCTAAAGCCTAGGTTTGCGGGCGGACAACGGTTTTAAAATTTGAGATCTAATGAGTGCTTAAGCAAATAAAAATGACATAGGCAAACCTTTGCAAATATATTATGAGTCAAAAAATATTGAACGTTTTACACGCCATTAAGCAAGCTAAATTTTAGCTAAGATATTACGGCAACGAGAAGCTTAAATCACTCGCAATAAGGACGATTCAAAGCGATCACAACAAAAGATTACGCCTATATACAACTATCAAGCGAGAGCAAATTTAGTAAAATAACAGAACTATTTAAGATTATCCGTGCGGTAATAGAAATTTGTCATTAAAGGATATCTTTAGAAGTGGCTAGGGTTGTCGTCGCGCTAGCAAAGATAAGAAAAGCAGATAATTTAAATAAGCACTAGCAACGTATTTTAAAACTACGATAGAATTTGCGTAAGTTTAGACTAACGACTATAACGAATTATTCGTCGCATAATATTTCCATACACTATAAGTCTGATTCTACACAGCCAGTCAAATTTGCGCTACATGATGCCACTATCCATTTGAAGTAAAATCAGGATCTGACTCGAAGGCAACGCCATATCGAGGCACCGAGACAAGCTTGTCCGGATAAGACAATCGCGCTCCGAACAAGCTTATAAACAGATCAAATCGCGATCAAATTTAGTCGGCAGCTCGGCAAAACTCGCTCACAGCTAGCGCCAAAATCACGCTCCCAGCGCCGCCCTCACCTCGTCGCTCGCCATCTCGATACTCCACGCGGGCTCCCATACGAGATCTATCTCGCACTCTTTTACACCGTCGACGTTTAGCACCGCCGTCTCCACCCAGCCCAGTATCATCTCGTGCAGCGGGCATGAGCGCGTAGATAGCGTCATCGTGACCTTTGCTTTGCCGTTCTCGTCGCAAACCGCGTCGTAAATCAGCCCCAAAGAGACGATATCAAAACCCACCTCGGGATCGACGATGTTTGAGAGCGCATCGTATATTTTTTCTTTCATTTTTCTTCCTTTACTCCAAATTTCGTAAATTTAAAAACATTTATCATATGTATCGCAACTAAAACGATGCTAACGAGCAGGCAAGCCACGCCGCAGTGCGCGAGCGATTTTATCTCCAGCCAGACTCCAAGCTCGTAGAGCGCGAGTCCAATGGCGTTAAAACCGATGCCGATATATGCGGGCTTTTTAAGGATCATCTGATCTAGCAAAGGCACTTTTGTCTTACCCACGAACGGCGCTACATAGTGGTACCAGATGAGAAACGGCGCGATCTTGTAAAGATGGGCCGCGATAAATGCAAACAAAAAGCCGTAAATCAGCATAAACACCGCCATATCGTATCTATCCGCCGCGATAAAAATGCAAAACAGCACGAAGGCCGCGAGCGAAAGGGCGATATTTACGTTCCAGTAATCATACGCCTTACGGACGCGTTTTTTTAGGATATGCAGCGCCTCCGCGACGAAGCAAATAATCGCCGCTCCAAACGCAAAGTACGCGTAAATTTCACTAAAAAACAGCAAAACGCCAGCCAAAATATAAAACCCGAAGGCAAATTTACTAAGTGTAAATTTTAGATCGTGCGCCAAGGCAAACATCGGCAGAAGCACGGTCGCCACGCCGACGATGATGAAAAAAACAAACCCAAGCACGAAATAGACGTGAAATTTAAGCGCGAACATAAAATCCATCGGCAAAGTGCCAGAAAGTATCATCAAAAGGCAAAATCCAAGCGAGATGCCCGCGAGTAAAAATATCGCCGAAACAAAAAGCATAAAGGCCGCGAAGCTCTTTTTTTCATTGTCCATAAAGCTAACGATATAGGTCGTGCCAAAAAACAGTAGCGCGAGAAAAAGCGCCATGCCACCGCCGTGTATAAAGCCCGTCTTGCCGCTGATCATCCCGTAGCCCATCGCAGCGATCCCTACGCAGTAGACGGCTAAATTTAGCATCGCGCCCTTGATCGTCGAAAACGGCTTTTCTAAAATCACAGAAGTTAGCTGATATAGCGCGCCGATGATGATGCTCATAACAAAGCCGACGAAAAATATATGCAAAAATCCCGCCGTCTCAAGCCCTGCGATCGCCTCAAAATCCGCCGCGAAAAAGGCGGGAATGCTCGCGATCAAAAAGCAAATGCCCGCGATAAAATAACCGCCCACTAGCTTAAAAGGCGGCGCAAAGGTGTTTAAAAGCATAGCCTATCTCAGTGGCAAAGGCTTGTGTCTACGTTTTTGACGTCCGCGCCTTGTTTTAGGCTAAAGGTCATCTTGACCGCCCCACCCTCTAAATCCTCGCGCTCGATGTCAAACTGCTCCGCAATTTTAGGGATCAGTCCGGCTGGGAATTTATGATTTACCATCACGATTTTGGTGTTTTGGTTTGCAAATTTGATCGCTACTAGCGCGTTTACCATAGGCTCTGGCGGCACGCACGGACGGCTGTCAAAACCGACGAAATCCACGCCGCCTTCGCTATATCTATAAAACGGAACCGTCGCACCTTCGGCGTTAAACTGCTCGGCGTCTTTGAAAAAATCGCTCATTTTTTATCCTTGTTTTAAATTTGGATAATTATACTCTTATTTT
>CAUSAR010000115.1:0-3197 GCA_963529735.1 uncultured Campylobacter sp. | reverse complement strand
ATTTCATGAAGCGCACCTCGCTCATCTCGCTAAATGCAAAAGGCATAAGCGAGCTGGGAAACGCGTGCATGAAGCTAGCCGATGCCGAGGGGCTCGGAGCGCATAAGCGTTCGGTCGCGGTTAGACTTGAGGCTTTGAAATAGATATCATCTCTTGGGAGCTTTTAACGGAACTCGCGAAAAATCGGCTTGACGGACTGGCTTGTCCAGTCTACGCCTATTTTTCGCTTCGTAACCCTTAAAATCTCTCCAAGATATAATATCTCTTTTGTTCTTGGATAAAATTTTGATAAAAAATATTTAAATTCGCTCAAAAATTCTTTGCCGCGAGTTTGGCGTGCGAAATTTGACGGCTTTTAAGAAGTGATTTTTCGGACGCTTTTCGAAAGGCTAGTAAAAATAAATACTCACGGACGACCGGTCCGCTACGTTTTATTTTATGTCGCGACTTCAAAAATCATCTCAAGATATAATGCCTTTTTGTTGAAATTTACGGGTTTTTTATGAATTCTTTGCTTCGAGCTTGGTGCTTGAAAACGACTGTTTTGAAATGCTAGAGATCGCCGAGGTGCTAGAGTAAAAGCCTATCTGTGGTATCAGCGGCTCTGTGGTGCTGGCTGACGGCGAGCTCGTGGCGGAGGCGATTAGCTGCTTTGGTTTTCACAAAATGGGCTGGTGGTTTTGGTTGATTTTATTAGCCACCGGAGTTGGTACCTTTGTTTGGAGGGTAAAAAAGGCAAAAGAGAGATCAAATTTAAAAAATAATATGAGAAGTATTATGGTAAAAAATAAAAAAATATGGATCATAGCGATCGTTTTGGCTTTAGCGATACCAGAGCTGATACTCGCTTTTTTCTACTACGTGGCTGCAACTCAAGACAAATTTGAAAATATAGATAGGAGCAATTTTTACCGCTCGCCTGATGGCGAAATTTACGCTGCTATCGCACACAGCGGCAGGTATTTGCTAAAGGGCGTGGACAAAGATAGCTTTCGCGTCTTAAATTTACCCCATAATTACTACTACTCAAACGTGGCGGTCGACAAAAACAACGTCTACTGCTCAACAAAGATCTTGCAAGGGCTCGATCCTAAAAGCACTCACCTACTTGGCAACGGCTATCTAACCGATGGCAAAACAAGCTACTTTTGTAGCCCAAAAGGCGAGAAACAGCCGGGATTTAACGAGTTTGCCGCCGTTATGAAGAGCGTTGCTAACCTTTTTATAAAAAGCTATGAAGACAGCTCTTATTTTTATAAAAACGTACGCATTGATAGCGTAAATTTAGAGCCTATTTTTGACATGGGCTTTGCAAAAGACGGCAATACGCTTTATTATAAGGGCGAAAAGCTAGACGCAAACGCTAGCGGGCTAAAATTTATCAAGACTCTAAGCGGCCAAAAAAGCGATTATTTCACAGACGGCAGGAGCGTATTTTTAAACGGACAAAAGCTCGATGTGATCTACACAGATGAGATGAGCGAGATAGCGACTGATCTTTCTCATGAGACGCACTATCTTTTTGAGCCAAAGACGGGCGCGGTTTTTGCAAATGGGTATAAATTTAGCGAGCAGGCGATGCCGTTTACGCCTATTTTTAACGAGGGCGACGCATATATCTTTTGGCCTATTTTTGCGGGCAAAGACGGGGTTTACTTTTGGGACAAGAGCAAAACAGAGCTTGAAAAGATCTCAAATTTTAAGCCTAAAGGCAAAATTTACAGATTTTACTCCGATCTATTTGCCGACGATGAGAGCGTTTATTTTTTACAAAATAGCGAAGAGTGGACGCGTTCTAGACATGGCAGGCAAGTTAGCGCGCGTTTGGTTGGGCTTTATATGCTAACTAGCAAAGCAGCACTTCGTCAAGTCGGCCTCGTAAAGGGCGGCGAGTACGGCACGGTCTTTGCGGATGACAAAAAGAGCTATTTTGTTGGTAGCTACTACGACAGGTTTTATATGAAGGATGGCGTTTACGAGATAGCAGACCTTAGAGCGGTTGAAATTTTAACCAGACCGCCGCACTTTCAGGGCAAAGAGTTGGAGGCAAAGGATATCTACGAGATGATAAAAACCGGCGTACTCGTGCCTGCTAGCGGCGAGGAGGTGGCGATATCTCGCATCGAGGTAGAAAAGCCGACCATCATCCTTTACGTCACGTTTGGCATCGCTTTTATCGTTGCGATCATTTTTGGAGTGACAAAAGCTAAAAGTGCGAAAAGAGACTACATATAAATTTAGTGTAAATTTTTTTAAAACGCCTTTTTGCAGCGGTTTACTCCTTAAATTTAGCCAAAAATTTAAGGAGTAAATTTGACTTATTTACTATTTTTTGTTATTTTAAAAGGAAGCTGAAATTTACAAAAAAGGAGAAAAATGATCAAATTTCAAAAGTCGAAATTTAACAATTCGGTATTTATCCCATCGCTTGTTGTCATATTTTTAATAACGGCATTTGCAGCGATATTTCCAAATTTCTCAAATGAGTTTTTTAAAGGTATGCAAAACTACATCGCAGCGAAATTTGGCTGGTTTTACATCCTGGCCGTCGCCGTCATACTTCTAAGCATCATTATCCTTGGCTTTAGCAAGCTTGGCGAGATCAAGCTCGGAGCCGATCACGTAAAGCCGGAGCACAAAAATATCTCGTGGTTTTCTATGCTTTTTGCCGCCGGTATGGGCATCGGACTTGTGTTTTTTGGCGTGGCCGAGCCGCTCATGCACTATCTAAATCCGCCGCTCGGCGATGCGCAAACTATCGCAGCGCAAAAGCTTGCGATGAATATCACCTTCTTTCATTGGGGTATGGGCGCATGGTCGGTTTATGCCATCGTGGCGTTAATTCTCGCCTTTTTCTCGTATAGGCACGGCTTGCCGCTCACGCTTAGATCGGCATTTTATCCGATCATCGGAGATAAAATTTACGGCAAGATAGGTAGCGCTATCGACACGTTTGCCGTCGTGGCGACGCTTTTTGGCGTAGCGACCTCGCTAGGATACGGCGTACTTCAGGTAAATGCCGGCCTTACGCACGTTTTTGGCCTGCCGACTATGCATATCACGCTTCTTATCGTGCTTTGTTTTGCAGCGACCATCTCAGCGGCTAGCGGCGTTGATAAGGGGATTAAAATTTTATCAAACTCAAATATCGCGCTAGCTATATGTTTTATGTTTTTGATACTATTTTTGGGCGATAC
>CAUSAR010000114.1:0-3443 GCA_963529735.1 uncultured Campylobacter sp. | reverse complement strand
ACGCGGTCGTTTCTAAAATTTATAAATATCACGCCGTCATTTTCACCGATACCCTCAAATCCGCCAAAGCTAGCCGGCACGATAAACTCGTCCGTTATGCCCGCCTCGTAGCTTTGCATGACGTATTCTAGCGGCGATACGGTGGTTTGCCCGTTTTCCCCGCGCGTCATCGTGTCGTAGGCTATTTTTACGCGCTCCCAGCGTTTATCGCGGTCCATCGCGTAAAACCTACCGCTAACGCTAGCCAGCCTAAAGCCACCGCTTTGCGCCTTTTCTTGCAGCGATTTTATGAACGCCAGCCCACTTTTTGGCCCCACGTCGCGACCGTCGGTTATCGCATGAGCGCATACCTCGCAGCCGTTTGCAACTGCAAGAGAGCACATCGCGTCAAAGTGGCTCATGTGCGAGTGCACGCCGCCGTCTGAGTAGAGTCCGACGACGTGAACGCGTTTGCAAGCTTTAAATAAATTTAAAAGCTTTTCGCTTTTAGCTAGCGAGCCGTTTTCAAAACCGAGCGAAATTTTTACCAAATTTTGATACAAAACACGCCCACTGCAGATACACATGTGCCCGACCTCGCTGTTTCCCATCTGTCCGTCAGGTAGGCCTACTGCCAGACCCGAGGTTTTTATGAGCGTATTTGGCACGTTTTTAAACAACCAGTCATATGTGGGCTTTTTTGCCGCCGCAAACGCGTTAAATTCGCTACTCTCGTTATATCCGATACCGTCTGTGATCACCAAAATAGTTTTTTGCGCCATTTTTAAATTTTCGCCTTAAATTTAGATATTTTTTAACGGCATTATACTAAAATTAGTTTTTTTTTAAATAAAGGCTTTTATGTTTTACTATATTTATGAATTCTCAAATTTTAATATCTTTCAGTACATCACCGTTCGCGCGGGATTTTCGTTTTTTATCGCATTTTGCTTGACCGTTTGGGCGCTGCCTAAATTTATCGCGTGGGCAAAGGCCAAAAACGCCGCCCAGCCCATCTACGAGCTAGCCCCACAAACGCACCAAAAAAAGGCCAAAACGCCGACGATGGGCGGACTGGTCTTTATCGGAGCCGCACTTGGGGCGAGCGTGATTTGCGCGCGCCTCGATAACGTCTTCGTCCTTGCTTCGCTGATCTGTCTAGCTGGCTTTACGGCGCTTGGCTTTAAAGATGATTTTCGCAAAATTTCAGGCGGCAAAAACCACGACGGACTAAGCCCTAGAGCCAAGCTTGTGGCGCAAATTTTGATCGCCTTTGCCGTTTCGGCTATGCTCTATTTACACGGCGAGCTGGGCAGTAAATTTTACCTACCGTTTTACAAATTTCCGGTGCTTGATCTGGGCGTTTTTGTGGTAGCTTTTTGGACGCTCGTTATCGTCGCCGCCTCAAATGCGGTAAATTTGACTGACGGCCTAGACGGTCTAGCTACGGTGCCTGCGGTGTTTTCACTACTGACGCTGGGCGTGTTTGCCTACATCTGCGGACACGCGGTGTTTAGCTCGTATCTGCTTTTGCCCAAGATCGCGGGCGTGGGCGAAACGGTCGTCGTGGCTGCTGCGCTGATCGGCTCGCTGATGGGATTTTTGTGGTTTAACTGCCATCCGGCCGAGGTTTTCATGGGAGATAGCGGAAGCCTAAGCGTAGGCGCATATATCGGACTCATGGGAGTGATGACGAAAAACGAAATCCTGCTCATCATCATCGGATTTGTATTCGTGATGGAGACCTTGAGCGTGATTTTACAAGTCGGAAGCTTTAAAATTTTTAAAAAAAGAATTTTTCTCATGGCGCCGATACATCACCATTTTGAGATAAAGGGTTGGGTGGAAAATAAGATAATCGTGAGATTTTGGCTCATCGCCGTTTTGGCAAATTTGATCGCCATGACCGCGTTAAAAATCAGGTAAATTTAGCGCGAGCAAAACGGTGAAAAGCTGATCCGGGCACAGACGAGAAATGCAAATTTTAGGGGCAAAGGGGAGAAAATGAGAAAATCGCTATTTGGCTACGGCGGCACGACGCGAGCGATCGCGAAAAACTTCGCAAAAGACGGCGGCTGGGACATCTACGACGATAAATTTAGCGAGATCTCAAGCGACGAATGGGGCAACACCCTACTACCGCCAAACCTTTTCATACCCGAAAAAAGCGGCCTCGAGATCCCAAGCCCAGGCTTTCCTCCGAGCCACGAGCTAGTTAAAAACGCGCAAAATCTCATCAGCGAGTACGACTATTTTTACAAAATTTACGGCGACAAAACGCCCTTTACCGTCTGGATCAGCGGCACAAACGGCAAAACCACGACGACAAAGATGACGCAGCACCTGCTGGTGCGTTACGGCTCCGTCATGGGCGGCAACGTCGGCGTTCCGCTCGCAGACCTGGATCCAAACGCCAAAATTTGGGTGTTAGAGACCAGCTCTTTTACTATGCACTACACAAACGCCGCGACGCCCGGCATCTACGTGCTTTTGCCTATCACGCCCGATCACCTCAGCTGGCACGGCGACTTTGTCCAGTATGAGCGCGCCAAGCTAAAGCCGCTAGCGACGATGAGCGAAAATGCGGTCGCGATCCTGCCTAAAATTTACGCCGGGACGCCGACTAAAGCAAAGGTGATAAGCTACGAAAACGAGGCGGATTTGGCCCGTTTTTGCGGGATAAATTTAAGCAATATCGCCTTTAAAACGCCGTTTTTAACGGACGCGCTTTTAGCGCTTGCTATCCAAAAAATTTTGCTCGATAGGTGCGACGCACGGCTGCTAAACAGCTTTGTTATCGAGGGCAACAAGCTCGAGGAGTTTCACGATGTGCGCGGCAGAACTTGGGTTAACGACACGAAAGCGACCAACATCGACGCGAGCATCCAAGCTGTCAAGCGATATGAGGGCAAGTTTTTGCATTTGATTTTAGGCGGCGACGATAAGGGCGTAGATATGCGGCCGCTTTTTGAGGCCTTGCGAGGCGCTAAGGCTCAAATTTACGCTATCGGCTCAAATACTGACAAGCTAATGCAGCTTGCCGGCGAGTTTAAAATCCCGGCAATAAAATGCGAGTTTTTAAACGTCGCAGTCGGCGAGATAGATAAAAATTTCAAATTTGACGAGGCTACGAAAGTCGACGCAAACAGTGAAAATTTGGACGAAATAGCGCTTTTAAGCCCTGCAGCAGCAAGCCTAGATCAGTTTAGTGGCTATGTAGAGCGCGGGGATGAATTTAAAAAAGCGATTTTAAATTTGAAAATTTAACGCAATATATGCGCCGTAAAAGCCGCTAAATTTAGGCGACTGTCTTTGAAGCGAATTTTATATTTTAAAAAATAGCCGAATTTTACGTATTTAACCAAAATTTAAGTATCAAGTGGCTAAAATCACATTTCTTTTTAACAGCGTGGTTGGATAGCTCAGTCGGTAGAGCAGCAGACTGAAAATCTGCGTGTCGGCAG
>CAUSAR010000113.1:0-3568 GCA_963529735.1 uncultured Campylobacter sp. | reverse complement strand
CCTTTTAGATCACGTAAAATTATACCTTTTTTTAACAGATTTTGAGCAAGCTCGCTCGCGTTTTGACGCTCAAATTCAAAAACGATAAAATTCGTAAAGCTTGGCAGACGCTTTATGCCGTGAAGATCGGCAAAATCTTCATATTTTTTCATCTCTTTAAAATTTGTTTCAAGCGTCATTTTTACAAATTCTTCGTCTTTTAGCGCCTCGATAGCCGCTTTTAAACTAAGCGTCGTTATATTAAACGGCGCTCTTAGTTTTCCTAGCTCGCTCATCACGTTTTCTTCGCCGATGCCGTATCCTACGCGCATACCGCCAAGACCGTAAGCCTTAGAAAACGTACCCAGATATATCGCGTTTGGAAATTTAGCTATGAGTTCGCGCGGTCTTATCTCTTTTTTCGCATCTTTAAATTTAGCAAACTCCTGATATGCGCCGTCGATAACCACGAGAGTATCGGCGTCAATCTGCTCTAAAAATTTATAAATTTCCTCGGCGTCTAGGCAGCCTCCTAGAGGGTTATTGGGCACACACAAAAATATCACGCCGATCTCGTCTTTTTTAGCCTTGTAAATTTGCAAAAACTCGCCCAGATCGTGCTCTTTGCTCTTTGTTTTAAAGACCTTTGCACCCGCTGCTTTGGCGTAAATTTCATACATAGCAAAGGTTATGCCCGCAGTTAAAATTCCCCTCTTTTCGTTCGCCTTTGCGTGCACGGCAAATTCTATTATCTGATCGCTTCCCGAGCCTATTACGATAGATTTTTCGCCCACGCCAAATTTACTAGCTAGCGCGGCCTTTAGCTCGAAGTAGCTGTCGTCGGGGTAAAGATGCATTTTATTTACTATCTCGCCGACTGCTTTTACTACCGCAGGGCTCGTGCCGTAAGGGTTTTCGTTGCTGGCTAGCTTGATGACGTCTTTGGCGTCGATGCCGTATTCGCGCACGACTAGCTCGATAGGCTTGCCCGCCTCGTAACTTACTAAATTTGCCAAATTTTCGTTAAATTTCATCTCATTCCTCCCACGCGACGTAGCTTCCTAGCCACGCGATTTCGTGACCGTAGCTTATCGCTTTTTGTATCGCTTTTTGGACGTTGTCGTCATCGATGTGCCCCTCGAAATCTATATAAAAATTCGCCTTAAATTCGCGCTGTTTTATCGGGCGGCTCTCTAGTTTGGTGATATTTATACCCTCGTCTCTAAATGCCAAAAGCAGCTCCACTAGCCCGCCGGGACGGTGTTCGGTCTTTGCTAGGATTGATGTTTTGTTCTTTTGCGCGCGCTCGTTTTTAAAATCGCTCAAAATAAAAAATCTCGTGCGGTTTGCGGCGTTATCCTCGATCGTCTCAAACAAGATCGGCACGCCGTAAAGCTTGGCGGCGATCTTAGAGCAGATGGCTGCGGAGTTTGGCTCGCTACTAGCTAGCTGCGCGGCCTGCGCGGTTGATTTTGCCGGGATAAACTCGACTGATGAAAGCATATGATCGTCTAAAAATTTGCGGCACTGATTGTAGCCTTGCGGGTGCGAGTAGATGCGCTTGATGTCCTTTAAATTTTCGTACTTGCTCGCAAAAATATGGTGGATATCCATGTAAATTTCAGCTACGACCTTGACGCTATCAAACCGTCCAAGGCAGTCTAGCGTCGCGCCCACCGCGCCTTCGGTGTTGTTTTCTATCGGCACGACGCCGTATTTGGCCTCTTTGTGCTTTAGTTTGGTAAAAACCGCCTCGATACTAGCTAGGGGCAAATACGCGCTCATCGCGCCGAAACGACTCTCTGCGGCTTGGTGCGTGTAGGTGCCCTCAGGCCCTAAGTAGGCAACTTTTTCGGGCATCTCGAGGTTTCTACTAACGGCAAAAATTTCAAGATAAATCGCCTCGATCGCAGCTTTATTTAAAAATGCGGAGTCCTGCCCCTCGAGGCGGTTTAGGATCGCTCTTTCGCGCTCGGGACGGTAGATCGCGCTGCCGCTGGTTTGCTTTAGCTCGCCGATCTTTCGCACGAAATTCATGCGCTCGTTTAGGCGTCTTAGCACCTCGTCGTCGATCTTATCTATCTCGCTTCTAAGGTCGTTTATGTTTTGCATTTTCGCTCCCTAGCCTAAAAATTCTCGCTCCAGCGCCACGATATCCTCAAAACTCTCGCGGCGCCTAATCAAAAAGTCCTCGCCGCCTTTTACCGCAACCTCTGCGGCGCGCCCACGAGTGTTGTAGTTGCTGCTCATCGCAAAGCCATATGCGCCGGCTGATTTGATAACGACGAGATCGCCTGGGTTTAACGGCGGTAAATTTCGGTCTTTTGCGAGAAAATCTCCGCTCTCGCAGATCGGCCCAACCACGTCGCAAGGGCTAAATTTGAGCTCCCGAAGCTGCTCAGTCTTACACTCGCAAAGAGTCTTGCCGTCGCTAATAGCAAAAATTTTATGCCTAGCCTGATAAAGACTCGGGCGTATTAGGTCGTTCATCGCGCCGTCTACGATGACAAAGCGCTTGTTTTTATTAAATTTCTCGTAAAGCACGCTAGTTAGAAAATACCCAGCGTTGCCGACGATAAAGCGTCCCGGCTCGCAAACTACCGTGACGTCCAGGCCGCTTAAATTTGCCAAAATGCCCTGCGCGTATTCGTACAGATCAGGCTCACTCTCATCGCCGTAAACGATGCCCATACCGCCGCCGACGTCAAAAAATTTGATATCGATTTGCGCCGCTTTTAGCTCTCTAGTCAAATTTGCCACGATTTTTGCCGCTTCGATAACGGGCTTTATGTCGGTTATCTGCGAGCCGATGTGGCTATGGATGCCCACAGGCTCGAGATGTGGCGAGTTTTTAGCGCGCAGATACATTTTTTTCGCCGTTTGCAGATCTACGCCAAATTTATTTTCGTTTAGTCCGGTTGAGATGTAGGGGTGCGTCTTGGCATCGATGTCTGGATTTACGCGGATGCTGATGCGAGCGGGCTTGCCCAGCTGCTTTGCGATATCCTCCAGGCGGTTCATCTCAGCTTCGCTTTCTAAATTTATCATCAAGATTTCATTTTCCAGCGCAAATTTGAGCTCGTCGTCGCGCTTGCCTACGCCGCTTAGGATGATCTGATAGCTTTTGGCTCCCGCTAGCAGCGCGCGCTTAACTTCACCCACGCTCACGCAGTCAAACCCGGCTCCAAGCCCGGCTAAAAATTTTAAAACGCTTAAATTTGAGTTTGCCTTAACGGCGTAGCATACGAGAGATTTTCTAGCGTGAAACGAGTTTTTTAGCGCTTCATAGCGGTGTGCCATGTAGTCAAAATCGTAAACGTAAAGAGGGGTGCCGTATTTTTGCGCCAAATTCGTAAAATCCATAACCGACCTTGTTTAAAAATAGTTAGATTTTACAGAAATTTTGCCTAAATCTCTCTTAACGACTCCCAAAACGCAGATAAAAAGCGTAAGCACCGAGTAAAATAATCGGTAAAAGCACGCCGACCTCGGGCGAGACGACGCCGTTTCTAGCAAACCTCATCATCACAAAAAGCGCACCCCAGACGCAAAGCGAGGCGATCGTAAAGATAAAGCTTTTTAAGGCGAG
>CAUSAR010000112.1:0-3879 GCA_963529735.1 uncultured Campylobacter sp. | reverse complement strand
TTTTTAAACCGCTCTTTTAGCTTTTGCCTGCGCGCCTCGTCGCTTTTTAGCGAGATAACGAATACTAAATTTTTCATCTTTTAAACTTCGATTTGATTTTATTTATCACGATTAGCTGCTCTCTTTTGTCAAATATCAAAAACAAGCTCGCGGCGTAACCCACTACAAGCAAAACCGCCGAATACGCGGCAAATTCACCCCAGCTTGAAATTTGCACGAAATTTCGCAGCCAAAAAAACAGTCCGCAAACGGCTACGAAAACGGCCAAATTTTTAAAATAAACGCCGTAAAAAGTGGTAAGCGGCAAGCTCAAATTTAATGCGGCGTTTATGAGATCAAATCCCAAAATGCGCACCGAATAAAGCGCGGCGCCGACGATCGCCATACCATAAATGCCGTAGTCCGTAAATTTAAGCACGGCAATCTGCGCCAAAATCGTGCCAGCGCCTAAAATAGTGTTTGCTACCGCGGGGCGTTTTAGTTTATTGGTCGCGCTATCGAGATTAAAAAGCGAAAAAACGTAGCTGATAAATATAATCGGCACTAGGGTTATCATCGATAGATTATAGATTAGATTTATCTCGTCCGCGCTTTTAAACGGCAGCCAAAGCGTGTAAAATTCGCGCCCGAAAGCCACGAAAATGGCCGCCGGCACGCTCATGACAAATGCCGTAACTCGCATCGAAAATTTAGCCTCCGCAACAAGCGCGGTCAAATTTGATTTAGAGCAGTGCTCGACGAATTTTGGCGCAAATATCGCGCTAAGTTGCGCCACGAAGCTCTCTAAAATGATCGGAGCCGCCTTTGAAACGGCTAAAATTCCCGTCGCGTTCGCGTTTAAAAAGATGTTGCAGATAAACAGATCCATACCACTCATAAGCACGCGGTTTAGGGCGTTAAAGCTATTATAGACGCCTGATTTTAGTAGCTCTTTGATCCGCGCAAAGTCAAATTCGCGCGGGTTAAATTTAAGCTCCGGAGTGATACGGCGCGAAACCCAAACGCTAGTAAAAAAAACAAATAGCGACGCGACTAGAGCAGAGATCGCGATATAGGCGATCATCGGTCTAAAAAAATAAAAAAGCGCCACGATGAGAGCGGCCAAAATAGCGCTAGATGCGGCGTTACGAACAGAGATGATGTATAGCTTGTTTTTGATAAACATCGAGACGCTGATGACGCCGTTAAAAAGCCCGACGCAAAAATTTATAAAATAAAATACGAAAGTAAGCCGCACGTCGCCCAGCAGCGCGTCGCTCACGTTTAGCACGCTTTGTAAATTTAAGATAAGAACGCCAGCGCCCAGCAAAATCAGAACGCAAAAAAAGATATTTACGACTAGAACCGACGAGTAGTAGGCGTTAGCCGCATTGGTACCCCCTCTGTGCCACTCGTATGCGACGAAACGGCCGCTAACGGAGTTTATCGCAGCAGTCACGACTAGAGCGTAAGCCACGATAGCGTTAGACAGCCCGACAAAGCCGTAGGCTTCGTTGCCTAGGCTCTTTAGGATGTAGGGCGTGAGGAAAAAATTTATCCCCATCGAGACGATAAAAACGACGATGGAGCTGATCAAATTTACGAGCATTACAGCCTTGCGTCGGCGTTTTCGTAAACGTTTTTGATATCGTAAACGAGAGCTTTGCTAAATTTTAACCCTTTAAATTTATCGTGTGCGACGGCGATAACGACGCAGTCGTAGTCCGCCTCGTCAAAGCTTTTTAGCGGCGCGATACCGTATTCGCGCTTTACCTCGGCTTCGTCCGCCCACGGATCGTAGACGTCCACGCTGCAACCAAAATCCCTAAGCTCCTCAATCACGTCTATCACGCGCGAGTTGCGGATATCGGGGCAGTTTTCCTTAAACGTAAGGCCAAGCACCAAAACGCGAGCCGAATTTATCAAAACGCCCCTTTTTATCATCAGTTTTACGACCTGATCTGCAGCATATTTGCCCATATTGTCGTTGATGCGGCGTCCGGCTAGGATCATCTCAGGATGAAAGCCCAGCTCCTGCGCCTTGTGCGTGAGGTAATAAGGATCCACGCCGATGCAGTGGCCGCCGACTAGCCCAGGACGGAAATTTAAGAAATTCCACTTCGTGCCCGCAGCTTGCAAAACGGCGTTCGTGTCGATGTTCATTTTGTTAAATATCATCGCAAGCTCGTTCATAAAGGCGATGTTTATATCGCGCTGCGTGTTTTCGATGACCTTTGCGGCCTCAGCGACCTTGATAGTAGGCGCTTTGTGCGTGCCAGCCGTTATGATCGAGCGGTAGACCTCATCGACCTTGTCGGCTACCTCGGGCGTCGAGCCACTAGTGATTTTTTTGATTTTAGTTACGGTGTGCTCTTTGTCACCCGGGTTTATGCGCTCTGGCGAGTAACCGCAGAAAAAGTCCTCGTTAAATTTAAGCCCGCTTTGCTCAAGTAGCGGCACGCAAATCTCCTCCGTAACGCCCGGATACACCGTACTTTCATACACGACGATATCGCCCTTTTTTAGCACCTTTGCGACGCTTTGCGTGGCTTTTATAACCGGCGTCAAATCAGGGCGTTTGTTTTTATCTATCGGCGTCGGAACGGTAACGATAAAGAAATTACATCCCTTTATATCGTCCAAATTTAGGCTAAATTTCATACCGTTCTCTATCGCTTTTTTCATCTGCTCGGCGCTTAGCTCTAGCGTGCGGTCATACCCGCTTTTAAGCTCCTCTATGCGGGCAGCATTGACGTCAAAGCCCGTGACTTCGTATTTTTCGCTAAACGCTGCCGCCAAAGGCAGCCCGACGTATCCTAGTCCGATAACGGCTATTTTCATTTATTTTTCCTTTTTATTTTTTTTGGTTCTATCGTTTTTACGCGCTCATACATTCTTATTTCCACGCCTACGCCTTGCGGAGTTATGATTTTAACGGGGCTAACGCCGGGTAGAATTTGAGTGAGCTCATAATAAACCCGCCTCTTTTTCTTTCCGTCCTTGCAAAGCATCATCGTTTGCGCTAGCTCGTCACCGCCGCTAAATTCGTAATAAATCCCGCGCGCATCCTCTTTTTCCTCGAGTTTCCCGCCGAGCAAAAAGGCGAAGTTGCAGTCGATTTGCATCTCTTTAAAAAACGCGACTTCGTATTTAAAATAATCAGGCGGCATCTTTGAGATAGGTAGCTCAAAAATATTTTCCTTGGTTTTCGCCACATTTTCGCCAGCCAAAAGCGCAAACGGCAGCACGCAAGCCGCGATAAAAAGTAAAATTTTTCTCATGCTTTTACTCCGATTTGAAAATACTTAAAGCCCAAATTTGCCAGATTTTTCGCGTCGTATTGATTGCGCCCGTCAAAGATCACGGCGTTTTTTAACCGCTGTTTCATCTCCATAAAATCAGGCGATCTAAACTCGCTCCACTCGGTAACCAGCGCGAGCGCGTCGGCGCCGTTTAACGCGTCGTATTTGTTTGGGGCAAATTTTAAATTTGAGTTAGGTAGATATTTTTTGGCTTCGTTTGCTGCCTTTGGATCGTAGGCGACGACGTTCGCGCCCGCGTTTTCTAGCGATTTTATGAGTACTAGCGAGCTAGCCTCGCGCATATCGTCTGTGTTTGGTTTAAAAGCTAGCCCCCAAATCGCCACCGTTTTGCCGCTCAGATTTCCGCCGAAAAATGCTGAAATTTTTTCAAAAAGCACCGTTTTTTGAGCTGCGTTTCTAGCTTCCACCGCGCTTAAAACCTTCGGTTCAAAGCCGTTTTGCCTAGCGGTGTAGATGAGCGCCTCGACGTCTTTTGGAAAACAGCTGCCACCGTATCCGCAGCCCGGATAGATGAAGCTATATCCGATGCGAGAGTCGCTGCCGATGCCTTTTCGCACCAAATTTACGTCCGCCCCCA
>CAUSAR010000111.1:0-3959 GCA_963529735.1 uncultured Campylobacter sp. | reverse complement strand
GCGCGCAAAAAGGCTACGGCGACGTAGGCGGCATGGACCTGGGCAAGAGCGATAGCTTTTGGACGCTGGGGCTAAGCGCGGGCTACAAATATAAAAATTATCAATTCTTGCTAGCGGCGGAAAACCTAAACGACGCCAAATACGCCTATCATAACTCAAAAGGCGGCTACGGTGGTAGTATCGCAGGCTACGAGACTATCCCGAACGGCACGAGGCTTTATGAGCCTGGCAGAAGCTTTTGGGCGAAATTTAAGGTGCATTTTTAGGGCGTAGCTCGGTTAAATTCGGCGCGGTTCGGATTTGGATTATTTTCTCTCGAGACTGCGCCGAATTTATGCTAATATTAAATTTGCCGCGTTGGGATTTCGGCGATATTTTGTTTGTTTTGGCGGGTTTTTAAATTTGAAGTCAAATTTAACCAAAGCGAGCATTAAATTTGGCAAATTTGGAAATTTTTATAGTGAGGTAAAGAAATAAATTTAAAAATGGCGGAGTATATAAGTAGAAAATTTTGATAGAAATTTCGGGGAAATCCCCCGAAATTTAAGCTCTTTTATTCTCCAAGCGATTTAAAACGGGCTTTAAAAACTCGTCAAATTCGTCTTGCGTTAGCACTCTTTTGCCTAGTTTTTCCTTGCACTCTTTGCCAAGCTCGCAAAGCACCTCGCGGTTTGCGATGCTTTGAGCCTTGCCGTGTCTTGCTAGTACCGTGTTTAGCTCGTGCTCCTCTGAGAAATTAACCAACTCGCGATCTATTGCCATTTTAGCTCCTTTGCTAAGAATTTGTATAATGATTATACAGTTTTAGGTTTAACGTATGGCTAAATTTCGCGGCGAGCGGGTTTACGTAGTCAAATTTAAAAGCCGCACTCATAAAATAACGGCGTCAAATTTGACGACCTGCGCTACTCTATCCCGCCCAAAAGCGGCACGAATAAGCACTCGTCAAGCGCTTTTTGCGTTATCTCGCCGCGAGCGTCCTTTGTAAATTTGACGATAAACTGCTTGCCGTCCTTTTTGATAGGAGCTACTAAAATGCCGCCGTTTTTTAGCTGATTAAAAAGCGTCTGCGGCACCTGCTGCGCCGCCGCTGAAAGCAAGATCCTGTCGTATGGCGCATAGCTTTTCCAGCCGACGTTTCCGTCATCAAATCGCACGTGGACGTTGTGAATTTTAAGCGCTTCAAAGCGTTTTTTGGCTTCGTTTGCGAGCTTTTCGATGCGTTCGACGCTAAAAACCCTGTGCGCCAAATGCGACAAAATCGCCGCCTGATAGCCGCTGCCGCAGCCGATCTCTAGGGCGTTGTCGATATCTTCGGCCTCAAGCGCCAGCGTCATTTTGGCGACCGTTAGCGGCGAGCTGATCCATTGATTGCCGCCGATTGGCTGGGCGTCTAGGCTGTACGCGTGGCGAGTGACGGGCGCAAAGATCTCGCGCGGAGTGTCGCAAAGCGCCTTATAAAGCGAGGGCGTCAGAGTGAGTATATCGCCGATCTCATCGGCCATGTTTGTGCATTTTGATTTTTCAAGAGCGGTCATAAAATCCCCAAATTTCGTTTGGTTTCAAGGATCAAATTTGAGTCGAATTTAGCCTCTTTCGCAAATTCGCCGCTTGGCAAAAACACGCCCGAAAACTCTAAATCAAGCGAACTTGCGGCCACAACGTAGCAGCTGTTGGCAAGCGCTAATGCCTTGCAAAGCGTAAGATATGCGTCCTCTCGCGCCTTGCCCCACATGGCGGGTACTAGGATGACGTCGCAGCCCTTTAGTTGCTCCCAAAGATGGGCAAATCTAAGCTCAAAGCAAATGAGAACGCCGATTTTTAGCCCTTTAAAATCAAAAGGCTTTATCGCCGACTCGTCGCCCGCAGCGAAAATTTCGTGCTCTAAATTTGGGCGAAAAAGTTTTGATTTGTTTTGCGTGTAAAAGACGTTTTGGCTGTTTAGTAGGATAAATTCGTTGTAAATTTCGTTTTTTTGCGCCTGCGTGATTGAAATTTGCGCGAGTCCTTTGGCGCGGTTTAGACTCGTTAGATGCGTGAGTCCGAGAAATTTATCAGGGCTTAGCGCTTCTTGCAGGGCTTCAAAAAGTATAGCATCAAAGCTGCCGATAGAGCCGCCTAGCATCGCGCGGTTTGCGCCGCTAAAAAATCCGTCGAAGTCATACCCGCTCACGCATAGCTCGCTGGCTAAGATGATGGAATTTCTGGGTGCTGCGGCGATTTTTTCTAGCAGTTCGTCTTGTCTTTGCTGGCAGGTCGGCGCACTTAGGACGATAGGGCATAAATTTGGACTAAAAGTCGTCAAAACTGATGCTTCCCTTGCTGTAGTTTGTCACCTTTGCTTCAAAGAAATTTGACTTTTGGTCGTTAAATTTAGCAAAATCATCGACCCATTTGATTGGATGAGCGACGTTGTACTTACGTTTTAGGCCGATCGCAACTAGGCGTTGGTCGATGAGATAGTGGATGTATTGCTCGATTATGTCGTCTGTAAAGCCCATGATCTGGTTTTGCGTGATGTATTTGCCCCATTTGATCTCAAGCTCGCCCGCGCGCTCGAACATGTCGTAAATTTTAGCCTCGGTTTGGGGCGTGAAAAGATCCGGACGCTCGGTGCGGACGCTGTTTATCATGTTTTGGAAAAGTAGCAGGTGCGTGATCTCGTCGCGCTGGATAAAGCGAATCATCTGCGCGCTGCCTAGCATTTTGCCCGCGCGAGCTAGAGCGTAGATCGCCGTAAAGCCACTGTAAAAGTAAATGCCCTCTAAAATTTGATTTGCCACCATCGCAAGAAGTAGCTTCTCGTCGGTCACTTCGCCTGCAAGCTCCTCGTAAACGCTTGAGATGTAGTCGTTTTTCTCGCGCAAAACCTCGTCGTGCTTTTCCATCTCGTAGATCAGATCGGTGTTGTCGCAGATGGCCTCGACCATGACGGCGTAGGACTTGGAGTGGTTGGCCTCCTCGTAGGCTTGGCGCGCTAGGCAGGCGTTGATCTCGGGTGCGGTGATGTATGGGTTGATGTTGTCGGCTAGGTTGTTGGTTTGGAAGCTATCCATCGAGATGAGCTGGCTCCAGACTAGGTCGTACATGCGCTTTTCGGCCTGAGTGAGGTTGTAGGCGTAGTCGCGCACGTCGTCCGTGGTGTCGACCTCTTTTGGAAACCAGGTATTAGCTTCCATCAGGTCCCAGAGCTTTAGCGCCCACTGGTATTTTGCCTTGGTGAAATTTAAAATGCCGTGCGGATTGCCGTTAAACACGCGGCGGTCGGTCAAATTTTCATTTGAGCTTGGATTGTAGATTCTTTTTCGGTTCATAATTTTTTTTCTTTATTCGGTAAATTTTCGGGGCTGATTTTAGCTAAAAAATTATTTATATATCTTGAAGTAGACTATTTTATCGCGTTAAATTTGGCTTTACGGTTGCAGCTAAAATTAAAAAACCCGCGTCAAATTCGCGGGTTAAATTTAGCGTTTTAGCTCGATTGCGCGCTGGAGCATTTCGTTGCTGGTTGTTATGCTCTTGGCGTTAGCGTCGTAGGCTTTTTGCGTGACGATGACTTCGGTTAGAGCCTGCGCTAGATCGACGTTTGACTGCTCGAGCGTGCTGCTAGCTAGTTTGGCGCCGTAGATGCTTTTGCCGCCTGCGTCTTTGTAGAAAAAGGCCGCACCGGAATTCGCGCTTTGCGAATAGATATTATCGCCCATTTTTGCAAGGCCTTGCTCATTTTGGAAGTGATAGAGAGCGACTTTGCCGACGGAGCGGACTTGGCCGTTTGTAAACTGCGCCAAGATGTTTCCTGAATCGTTGGTGTAATAATCCTTTAAAATACCCTCGCGTACGCCGTCTTGCGCGACCGAGATGCTTTTGGCTTGAGACGTGCTAGTGACGCCTGAGTAAATTTGACCCGCAGCCACAGGAGTGCCGAAGTCTAGCTCGATTTGCGAGCCGTTATTATCTAG
>CAUSAR010000110.1:0-3977 GCA_963529735.1 uncultured Campylobacter sp. | reverse complement strand
GGCAAGCTTCTTTACGTCGGCAAGGCTAAAGTTTTAAAAAACCGCGTCAAAAGCTACTTTTCATTTACGCCAAGTCTCGCCCCCTCGCCCAAGGTTAGCCCGCGCATCCACAAGATGATCAGCGAGGCCGTACACCTCGAGTATATCGTCACTCCCAGCGAAGCCGACGCGCTGATACTGGAAAACTCCTTCATCAAGCAACTACGCCCCAAATACAACATCTTGCTACGCGACGACAAGACCTACCCATACATCTACGTAAATTTAGACGAGGATTTCCCGCGCTTTGAGATCACGCGCAAGATCGTCCGCGGCAAAAACGTCAAGTATTTCGGCCCGTATTTTCGCGGCGCGCGCGAGCTTTTAGAAGCGCTTAGGCTGAGCTTTAAGCTCGTGCAAAGCAAAAGCGCGCTTAAGGCCACGGGCGCATATCTGCCTTATCAGATCGGCTACTCGGAAGCCCCTCTCATCAGCAAAATTTCGCCCGCAGACTACGCCAAGGTCGTAGAGGGCGCGATCGCGGCGCTAAACAATCCGCTTTCTATGCTGCCAAAGCTCGTAAATTTGATGAGCAAATACGCCCAAAACGAAAACTACGAGCAAGCCGCCCTCGTGCGCGATAAGATCAACGCGATCAAGGATCTAGACGTCAAAATCGAGGTCGATCTAGCCAAGCTTGAGGATTTTGAGGTTTTTGCCGTGGGCGCGGAGCAAAATTTGCTTTGCGCGGTGCGTTTTAGCGTGCACGGCGGTAAAATCAGCGGCGTGTATCAAAATATCACGAACGCCAAAATGAGCTCGCAAGGCGATCTAAACGATGCATACAAACAAATAGTTTTAGAGAGCTTTCCTGCGGGCGCGCCCGTCGTGAGCGCAAAAATTTACGCGCTCGAAGCCTTTGAGGACGCAAGCCTCGTGGAGGAGATTTTAACCGCTCGCCACGGCCGTAAATTTAGCATCTCCGTGCCCAAAATCGGCGAGAAAAAGCGCATCTGCGAGATGGCGCTAACAAACGCGCAGGTCTTTATCCAAAAATACCTAAAAACCCACGACGACGCGTTTTTAGACGAGTTAAAGGAGTATTTCGGCCTAGCCTGCGCGCCGCACGTTATCGAGACTTTTGACAACTCGCATATGTTCGGCGCGGCCGCGGTCGGAGCGATGGTGCGCTTTGAGCACGGCAACTTCGCCAAAGAGCACTACCGCCACATGCACCTCTCCCACGCAAACGACTACGATCAGATGCGCCAGATGCTCACAGAGCGCGCTTTGCGGTTTGACAAGCTAAGCCCGCCCGATCTGTGGCTCATCGACGGCGGTCAGGTGCTACTAGACCTCGCCTCGGATATCATCGCTAGCAGCGGCGCAAACGTCGATATACTCGCCATCTCAAAAGAAAAAATAGACGCCAAAGCCCACCGCGCAAAAGGCGGCGCGAAGGATAAAATTTACGCTCCGGGCGGCGTATTTACGCTGCCAACGGGCGATAGACGGCTACAGTTTTTCCAGCGGCTGCGAGACGAGGCACACCGATTTGCAATCACCTTTCATCAAAAAACCAAGCGCAAGGAGGATCTGGGCGCTAGCAAGCTAGCAGACGCGGGCGTATCGGCGGGCAGTATCGCAAAGCTCGTTAAATTTTACGGTAGCTTTGAAGCGATAATGACCGCAACGAGCGAGGAGATCGAAAAGGTAACGAATAGGAGCGTGGCGGCTAAAATCGAGCAGCTAAAAGAGAGTGAAATTTGATGAAATTTGGGGCTTATTTTGTAAAATCCGCCCTGAAATTTGAGCTAAATTTGACGTATTTGTTTTCGTTAAATTTGAAAGGGCAAATTTAACTCGCCGCTTTTGGGTAAATTTCGCCGTAGTTATTCGCAAATCAACCCGTCAAATTTGACGTAAAACGCGAGCAAATTTGAGCACAAATAATCTGCGATCCAAATTGAATTTTGCACCGCTTTCGACTAACATTAAAATTTAGGCAAATTTATCGTTTCGCAGCTTTTTCTATCGCTTCCGCCGCGTCGCAACCATCTTTCCAGCCGTATGCGCACGCTTTTTGCAGATAGTTTTTTGCGCTAGTTACGTCTTTTTCGCCAAGCATTGCGTTGTAGTAAAGCGCACCGAGATTAAAGCACGACATCCCGTCTTTCGCCTCGCAGGATTTGCGCCATATTTCACCCGCTTTTTGCTCGTCTTTTTTGACGCCGAGCCCCTGCTCGTAAAGCGAGCCTAAATTTGCGCAACCTAGCAGATAACCGCTATCGCAGGCTTTTTTGTAGAGCTTGGCAGCCTTTGGCGCGTCGGCCTTGACGCCCTCGCCTTTGCGGTAGGCGACGCCCAAATTTACGCACGCACGCACATACTCCCCGTCGCAAGCTTTTTTAAACAGCGCGAATGCCTTTTTGTAGTTTTTGTCCAGGTCGCACTCTTCAAGCTTGATGCCGATGTAGGCAAGGCCCAAGTTGTCGCAGCTCTCAAAATCGCCTGCGTCGCAACCTTTTTGTAGTCCGCTCGTATCGCACCCCGCCGCATGTAAAGAAACCGCCGTAAAAATAGCTATAAATATAAATTTATTCATCTTGCATTTTTGATATCAAATTTAACGCGCCGTTTTGTAACGAGTGCAAATTTAAGCCCAAACGACTGGGTAAATTTGACGAAAGATTGCGCCCGTCAAAAGGCAAATTTGACCTGAATTTACGCCTTTTTGCCTTTTTTCTTGCCTTTACTATCGGCCTCCTCGCCTTTAAACCACCCTTTTATCTTGTCCAAGATCCCCTCGTCTTCTTCCTCGTCGTAGCTCGCCTTGCCGGCTTTGATACCGAAGCTTTCTTGCAGCTGATTTAGTAGAGAGATCTGCTCGTCCGTTAGCTCTTTTGGAGTTTTTACGGAGATTTGCGCTACGAGCCTGCCGTACCTTTTGCTATTTACGCTTTTTATGCCGAGCCCGTCAAATACGAACTGCTGCTTGTCTTTTGCGCCGACCGGTAGTTTTAGCTCGGTCGTGCCTTTTAGCGTCGGGATCGTGATCGTCTCGCCCAAAACCGCCTGCGTGAAAAATACCGGAATCTCGATGTAAACGTCGCTTTCGTGACGCACGAAATGCTCGTCTGCCTCAACCTCGATATGCACGTATAGATCGCCTCTGGCGCCGGTTGATGAGACGTTGCCCTTTTCGCTCACGCGCATACGCATGCCGTCGTCGATGCCCTCTGGGATATTTACTTTGACGCTTTGGCGTTCTTCTTTGTAGCCGCTACCGCCGCAATCAGAACATCTATCCTTGACCGTTTCGCCCGTACCGTTACAGTACGGACACTCCTGCACGAAGCTCATAAAGCCCCTTTGCTGCGATATCCGGCCCCTACCCTCGCAGTGCGGACATACGTGCGTTTTACCGTCTTTCGAGCCGCTGCCTTTGCAGGTTTGGCACGGTTTTTTGATCGTAAATTCTATCTCTTTTTCGGCGCCGAACACCGCTTCGTTAAATTTGATCCTAAGAGCTATCTCTAAATCGAGCGGATATTTGTCGCTGTTTCTTTTGCGGCTGCTTGCGCCGGGGCCAAATCCGCCGCCGAAAAACGAGTTAAAGATATCGCCCAAATCAAAATCCGCGCTAAATCCGCTAGAGCTAAAGCCGCCTCTGCCCTCAAGCCCGGCCTTGCCGTATCTATCGTATATCGCGCGCTTTTCCTCATCGCCTAGCACCTGGTAGGCTTCGTTTACCTTTTTAAAATTTTCTTCCGCCTCTTTGTCGCCTTGATTGCGGTCCGGGTGGTACTTTAGCGCTAGTTTTCTAAATGCTTTTTTTATGGTTTCAGAGTCGCTATTTTTGCTGATTTCTAAAATTTCGTAGTAGTCTATTTCCACAAAATATCCTAAAAATTATATATTTAAAGGGGCGATTTTAGCTTATTATTTATAAAATTTAAAAGTAAGGGAGAAATTTAAACGAGATTATTAAATTTATA
>CAUSAR010000109.1:0-4146 GCA_963529735.1 uncultured Campylobacter sp. | reverse complement strand
AAAAATACCATAACCATAAAGACGTTATCGCCTATATCTCCCGTTTTGTAGGCATACCCCGATATCGCGCCAAGCCCCCAGCACGCCCACATCATAAATATCGCGGTGTGATAAAACAGGCTTGCTATCTCAAATTTTTGATTGCTTATCGCTGCGGCGGCGGCGGTTTCGTATTCATTCTGCTCTAATACGACGGCGGGCTTTTTGGCCTCCGCGCGGATAAAGCCTATCTGCAAAATCGCCAAAATTGCCTTTACCGCAACGTAAAAAAAGTAAATACCGAGTAAAAAATAAAACATATCTTCCCTTAAATTTTATAGAGGCTAAAGCAGCCGTAGTCGGTGCGCACGGCCAAAAATTCCTCGCCGTTTATACGCTCAAATTTCGCCTCGCAGCGCTTCACGACGTGCGAGAGCTCAAAGCTAAGCCGCAAATTTCCGCTTTTTAGATCGATGATGTGAGCCTTATCGTAGCTAATTAGCGTAAGCCTCAAACCGTCTGCGCTAACGCAAAGCTCGTCCGCTTCGGCGCATTCGCCTCGCAGCCACGCGGGCTTCGACCGCTCGCCGCTTGTAGCATCGAGGCAAACTAGCTTGCTAGTGTAGCGCTCTTTGCCCAGTAGCGAGCCGTCCGCTAAAAAGCAAATTTTATCAAAAATGCCGAAGTCGCCTTTTATTTCGTTTAAAATTTCGCCGCTTAGCGTGCTTAAAATTTTAATCTCGTTTTGCTTGCAATGAAGCGCTAGCCACGTGCCGTCAGCGTCGAGCGCGGCGCACAAGATCGGCGTGTAACTTTTCATTTCGGATTTGTACTCGGCAAGTGGCGAAATCTCGCCGCCGCGCAAAGTAAAAATTTGACCAAACATCGCAAACGCTGCCGTATCTTTCGCAGTGCAAACGAAGCTCGTAAATTCTTTGCTATTTTTAAAGCTCAACCCTTGAGAGAGATCGCTAAATTCGCCGCTTGCCGGGTCAAATTTGAAGATAAAGTGATCCAGATCCAAAAGCAAAATTTCGCCCGCACGTTCTGCCTGCCACGCAAGCGGCTTTGGCAGGATGATATCGCCTCTTATCGCTCCGTCTGAGCCCAGCCTAGTTAGAAAATCTACCGAGTCCTCTTCTTTGTAGCCGCCGCATTTGTAGACGAAAAACTCACCGCCCGCGCCAGCAAAGGCTAGCGCGCCCGTATATCCGCCGCCGATATAGACGTGCAAACTCGCCTCGCCCGCTTTCGCGTCGCTGTTTTGCAGGACGTAACCCTTCTTTAGGCTCTCCCACTCCTTTTTCACGCAGGCTTTTTGCGCTTCGTCCGCGTTTGCAAACTCCTTTTGCGTCTGCCTCGTTTTGCCGTTTTTGACGCTCTCGCTGATTAAAATTTGACCCTCTACGCGCAAATTTAGGCGATCGCCGTTAGCTAAATTTACGAGATTTGCCATCAAATTTACTTTAAAAAATTATCGTAAAACGAGCTGATAAAAAGCACCAAAATGATAAACGGCACGACGAATTTGATATACCAAAACCAGATGTTTACGAGTTTTGCGTATTTTTCGCTGCCCTGCATTATCTCGCGCTTGGCTTCGTCTTTTAGCACCCAGCCGACAAATATCGCGCATCCTAGCGAAGTCAGCACGAAAAATATCGTAGCGCTGATAGCGTCGTATGCGTCAAAGATATTTTTACCGAAAATTTTAACGTCAGAAAGCAGGTTTGTAGCCATCAAGGACGGTAAATTTCCAAATATAAATATCGTGCCGAGTACAAGCAAGATCGCGCTTTTGCGCCTGATTTTAAATTTCTCCTGAAGCGTCGTGATGATAACCTCGTAGATCGGCAGCGAGGTCGTGAGCGCGGCAATCATCAGCAGCGCAAAAAACGCGACTGCGAAAAATCCGCCAAAAGGCATATGCGAAAAAACGATCGGCAAGCTCTTAAACACGAGGCTTGGGCCGCTATCGGGCGAGACTCCGTAGCTAAAGAGCGACGGGAATATCATAAAGCCCGCAAGCACGGCGATGAGAGTGTTTAGGATGCCCGTGATGATCGAGATTTTTACGAGGCCTTCATCCTTTTTAACAAAGCTTGAAAGCGTAATCATCACGCCAAAACCAAGCGAGAGCGCGAAAAATACCTGCCCCAAAACCTCGACAAAAAGCTTTAAATTTATCTTTGAAAAATCGGGCGTGAGGTAAAATTTGACCCCCTGCGCCACGCCATCTAAGGTCAAGTTTTTTACGATCATCACGATCATGAGCACGAAAAGCAGCGGCATGAGGTACTTCGCCGAGCGCTCGATACCGCCGACGGCGCCCTGCACCAAGATCGCATAGTTTACGAGCACGAACACAAGCGTCGCAAAGCTGATAGCCAGCGGATCGCTCACGATATTTTGCTCGTAAAACGCGCTCGTAGCCTCAAAACTAAGCACCTGCGAGAGATCGAGCATGCCAAATGCGATCTGCGCGATGTAGTTTAGCACCCAGCCGCCGATAACCATATAATAAGCCATGATACCAAATGCCCCAAGCAGCCCCATCCAGCCCACGATTTTCCACGCGGGATTTATATTTTTACCGCCGAATGCATCCACGGCGTTGCATTTTAGGCGTCTGCCGATCGCATTTTCAGCCAAAATCATCGGTATACCGATCACGATCATCGCGATACAAAACACGAGTACGTAGGCGCCGCCGCCGTTTTGCCCGACTAGATACGGGAAGCGCCACGTCGCGCCAAAACCGACCGTAGCTCCTGCAACGGCTAAAATGTATGTGAGCTTTGAACTCCACGATTTTCTATCCATCTGTATACCTTTGTGAAAAAGAGAGATTATATAAAAATTTTATTTAAAGTTTTTAGAACCATCTTTGAAATTTAAAACAAATCCGGATTAAAATTTGTAAATATTATTAGAAAAAGGCTACTTGGCATAAATTTAAAGGCGTAAATTTATGCAAATTTACGCCAAATTATTATTTTCTAACTACATGCAAGAACTGCATATGTTTGCGGTATTGCTCGATGACGTCGTTTATCAGCGTGGCCTCGCTCCAACCAAGCACGTCGTAGTCTTGACCGCCCTCTTTTAGATATACCTCGGCTCTGTAGTAAAGATCGTCGCCTTCAAGCTCTCTAGTGTAGTCCGGGCTCTGGCTTTTGGTGAGATATACGCCGTATCTAAAGTCCATCTCGTCGCCAAGCCCGACGTTTAAATTTACGAAATTTTCAGCTTTTGTTACATTTGCCTCAAGTCCGTTTTTGGCAAATTCCTCTTTTAGCTCGTTAAAGGCTTTTAGCACGACTTCGTTTAGAAATTTACTGCCGTCTTTTTTGCTAGGTAGCGTGATGATCGCGCTTAGTCGCTCTTGCCAAGGCTTTGAAAGATCGCTAAGAGGCATGTTGTTAAAGTTATTTGTCTCTTTTTTGGTCACATCGACGCGCAGCGCCTTAAATAGCCCGTAAATGGCGCCAAGTAGCACTATGGCAAACGGCAACGCCGTAGTTATCGTAAGCGCTTGAAGCGAGCCAAGGCCGCCGGCTAGCATCAAAAATGCCGCCACGACGCCCACTGTAACGCCCCAAAAGACCTTTTGCCAAACCGGCGTATCGTCCTTGCCGTTTGAGCAAAGCATGTTCATCACGATCGCCGCAGAGTCGGCCGAAGTGATGAAAAATATGACGATCATAAAGACTGCGATCGTGCTTAGCAAGCTTGAAAAGCTAAATTTTTCTAAAAACATAAAAAGCGCCGAAGCCGAGTCGGAATTTACGGTCGTAGCAAGCTCGCTAAATCCGCCCTGAACAAGCGCGATCGCCGAGTTACCAAAAAAGCTCATCCAAGCAAAGGTAAAGCCGGTTGGCACGAAAAGTACGCCGATCACAAATTCTCTTATCGTCCTACCCTTTGAAATTTTGGCGATAAACAGCCCCACAAACGGCGACCAAGATAGCCACCAAGCCCAGTATAGCAGCGTCCAACCGCCAAGCCAGCTCTCATTTTGTCTCTCGTAGGCGTAGAGATTAAATGTGTTTGAGATGAGCGTCGAGACGTAGTCGCCGCTGTTTTGCACAAACGACTTTAAAAGCTGCGTCGTATCGCCCAAAAATAGTATCAAAAACATAAAACATATAGCTAGCGCGATATTTG
>CAUSAR010000108.1:0-4150 GCA_963529735.1 uncultured Campylobacter sp. | reverse complement strand
CGACGAATTTCGCCATGACCTCGGTCATCTTTTGCACGGCTTTTTCTTTATCCATTGCCTCTCCTTTGTGAAATTTTGAGTACATATTTCCAATGCCTGGCATATTAATTTTAGTTCAATATATCGAGTTTAATTCTAAGTAATGTATAGGTCAAAAATTATATTTATATATCTAAAATTGCAATTTACCATTTATGATTGGATATTAAAATAAAACGAATAATTAAAATTTAAAAAATAAAGCTACCCTAGCCAGGTCGGCTAGGGTTGAAATTTATTTTAGCTCATAAAAATCGCTAACTACCTCCCACGCGGCTTTTTGGAGATATGTTGCAGTTTCTTCATTTAGGCCGGCATTGTTTTTGATGCCTTGAGCTGATCGCTTAAATAGTGTTGCATATACCGTGCAAGCGGCCAAATAAGTACCTTCAATTGTTGGGTGTCGTTTGTCGCCTATGCGTAGTTTAATGTCGGGGCGCTCTTTGGTTACTTTCTCAAATGCAAGTGCGGCAGGTATTACGATGGCATTGTTTCTTGCTGCGGCATTTACATATCCGTTTTCAAGCTCTTTTGTCATCCATGGCTCGCCCTCGTAAGCCCAAGACATAAAAAGAATTGGTTTTACTCCATGTTTTGAAACTATTTTGCAGTTTTTATCGACCTCTTTTTCAAAGATAGGTTTTAGTCCCGGATGTACTGGGCCTTGTGAGTTATCTTGCATGATTGCAACTTCAAATAGTTTTTCACTTTTATCACGAAATTTAAGAGTATTCTTGCCGTCATTTGAAGTTGAATACGAAGCGATAGCATTTGGTCTAAAGTATGAATTTACGTCGTGCCAGTCAAGACCGGCTCCACTTATAGTTACCATGGTGGAACGAAATTTTATCCCTGATTTTTTGGCTAAGTCATTAACATAACGATGTATGCCGTTATTAAAGTAAAAAAAGCTGTTGCCTATAAAAATAGCCGAAGTCGGGATTTCTCTAAGGCTTTCTTCTTTTGATACTGCTTCATATGGCGTTAGCATACTTGTTTTTGTAGGTGTGCTGGCGCATCCTGCTAACAACGCGGACAATATCACGGTTGTGAAAAATTTGAATTTACTCATGATTTCCTCCTGTGGTAAATAAAATTTGTTTGATTATATCACTTTATCAAATAGCATTAGATTATTTTTTAAGATATTTCAAGTATTTATATATACAAGCGTGTATAATTTGAGCTAATTTTATATTTTTTAGAAATTAGTGAGTTAAAAAATTAATGACAAGTGTGAAAATATCCATATATTGATAAAAATACTTGAAAATTAGTAAAATTCACAGATGATTTATCAGGCTCGCGTTATACGCGGCGCCAAAGCCGTTGTCGATATTTACGACGCTCACGCCGTTTGCGCAGCTGTTTAGCATCGCTAGCAGCGCCGCCAGCCCGCCGAAACTCGCGCCGTATCCCACGCTGGTGGGCACCGCGATCACCGGCACGCTCACGAGGCCTGCCAGCACGCTAGCTAGCGCGCCCTCCATGCCCGCCACCGCGATCACGACCTTTGCGCCGCGTATCTGCTCTAAATTTGCGATCAGCCTATGCAGTCCCGCCACGCCCGCGTCGCTAAATTTGCGCACGTCGTTGCCTAAAAATCTCGCCGTTTCGTACGCCTCCTCCACGACCGCGCCGTCGGCGGTGCCGGCAGATACTATCGCGATGTAGCTTTGCGTGAGCGCGGACTCTTTAAATTTGACGCTGATGACGCGGCCGCGAGCGTTAAAATTTGCCTGCGGAAAGATCTCACGTATGCGTTCAAAAACATTCTCATTTGTTCTTGTGATTAGGATATTTTCATTTTTTTCGCCGATCGCACTAGCAATTTGCAAAATTTCATCATCTGTTTTATTTGCCCCATATATCACCTCACCAGTACCATTTCGCAAAGCACGCTGAGTGTCGATCTTGGCGCAGCCCGCGTCGCTAAAAGGAAAATCCCGTAAAAACTCTATCGCTTCGCGCTCGCTTTTTTCGCCCGATTTTACGGTACGGATGAAATTTAAAGCCTCATCTCTCGTCATTTAAAATCTCCCCGCGAAGCCCTTTTAAATCAAGCAAAATATCATACTCGCCAAGCGAAGCGATCTCGCGTACGACGGCGCTAAAATCTCCCGCGCAAAAGCGCCTAGTCTCGCTCGCACCCATTTGCAGCTTAAAGGCTTTGCCGTCAAATCGCGCGCGAATATTTAAAAATCCGTGCGAGATTAGCAGATTTTCGGCTCGCTCCACGAGCGAAATTTCCTCCGCGGAAAACTCCCTATCGTGCGGTAAACGCGTCAGAAGGCACGCGTAGCTGGGCTTATCCGCGGTCGGCAGTCCAAGCTCGCGGCTAAGCTCTCTAATCTCTGATTTTTTGAGGCCTTTAAGCGGCGAAAGCACGCCAAGCTCGTCTTTTGCTTTAAGCCCCGGGCGGTATTCGCCAAGGTCGTCTAAGTTCGTACCGTCGGCGACGTTTGTAAAGCCTAGATGCTTTGCCAGCTCGATTAGCCGCGTAAAAACCGCCTTTTTACAGATGTAGCAGCGATCTTGCGGATTATTTTTTACCGCTTCGGGCGCTTCTAGCTCTAAAATTTCGTGCCTGATGCCGTAAGTACGGGTAAATTCCACCGCCTCTTTTATCTCGCGCCCCGACATGTAGGGCGATTTTACCGTGAGTGCTAACGCATTTTCGCCAAGCACGTCCGCAGCGACCTTTAGCAGTAGCGAGCTATCCACGCCGCCGCTAAAAGCAATGGCTAAATTTCCTAGCTTTTTTATATCATTTTTTAGAATTTCTAGTTTCGTCATATTTTTTTAAAGTCTCGTTTCTAACCTCGCGGATCGTCGTTTGAAATCTCTGCGCGGCTTTTTTGCAGTCCTCGAATTCGGGCTTGATTTTTAAAATTTCGGGGTAATTTCGGGCTAAATTTTCGTCCGTTAAATTTTGTTCGGCGTTAAAACCGCAAACTCGGCCGTGCGAAATTTTAAGCCTTATTTTGCCGTATTTAGTCTCTACCTCGCAAAACTCGTGCGCAAGCTCCGTTTTCCTCACGGCGCACTCTCTAACTCCGATCGCCGTCGTATGCGCGAAAATTAGCCCCTTTATCCGCGCGGCGTCCTGCTTGCGGCACAGCGCGTTTAGCTCAAAGCCCGCGCGCCCCTTTTTCATAAAAATAGACCTGCTAAATACGTCCAGCGCGCCGCTATCTCGCAAAATATCGCACGCAAAGGCAAAGCTCTCGGCGTCCATGTCGTCGATATTAGTGGAGATTAAAATCCGCTCGCAAAGCTCGCCGTAGTCGATCTGCACGCTCAAATTTGGCTCATCTTTTAAGCCTAAATCCTCGCTCGTTTCGCAAAGTATCACGCGAAGTGCGTTGGCAAAATCTGCGACGTCTTTATCGCCAGCGCCGTAGCCCGTGCTTAAAATTTTAAAATTTCGCGGCGACTCGCGGCGGTCTTGCTCCCTTAAATTTAGTGCGCAGGCCTTTAAAATCGCCGCTCCTGTGGGCGTAGTCATCTCGAAATTCGCTCGCCCTAGGCTTACTTGCGCGCCTTTTAAAATTTCGCAAACCGCAGGCGCCGGTACGGTCAGCCTGCCGTGAGCGCAGTGCGCAAAACCGCCGCCAAGCTCGATAGGCGAAGCGAAAATTTGCGGCGCACCCAAGGCCTCCAAGCAAATAGCCGCGCCCACTACGTCCGCGATGCTGTCTGTGGCGCCCACTTCGTGGAAATGTACTTGCTCTGCGCTAGTGCCGTGGATTTTGGCCTCGGCCTGCGCGATAACGCTAAAAATTTCGCTTGCCGTTTTTTTTACGAAAGCGCTTAGGCTAGAACCCTCGATAAGCTCTAAAATTTGCGTGAAATTTCGCGGACGCGGATGGTTTTGGGCGGGCTTATCCGCTCTAAATTCGGCGCCGTGAATTTTGCCGTTTAAATTTTGACGCGGGCTAAATTTAGTGCCTAAGAGGCCAAGCGGAATTTGGCTCGGATTTGCCGCGCAAACGACGTCTATTTTGGTTGCAGAGATACCGCATTTTAGCACTTTGCGCTTGCGTAGGTAAAATTCGCTAGCTAAATTTAGCTTAGCAAGCTGGGCGCAAAGATAGCTAAAATCCGCGCC
>CAUSAR010000107.1:0-4181 GCA_963529735.1 uncultured Campylobacter sp. | reverse complement strand
TCGATAAATTTTTACAAGACGCCGTGGAGCTCGACGTAGACGCGATCAGCGACGGCAAGGACGTCTATATCGGCGCCGTGATGCAGCACATCGAGGAGGCGGGCATCCACAGCGGCGACAGCGCGTGCATACTGCCTCCGCTAAATTTGACCGCGCAGATGATCGAAAAGGTAGAAAACCAAACCCGCGACATCGCGCTAAATTTGGGCGTCGTGGGGCTAATGAATATCCAGTTTGCCATCTACGAGAACGAGCTTTTCATGATCGAGGTAAACCCGCGCGCCAGCCGTACCGTGCCGTTTGTTAGCAAAGCGACGGGCGTACCGATGGCCAAGGTCGCCACGCGCGTTATGTGGCAGGGCGATTTGCGCGAGGCGCTTAAATTTTACGATAGCTACGGCGCAGTTTACGAGGAGCGCGGCATACTCAAGCCTCGCGTGAAAAACCACGTCTGCGTAAAAGAAGCGGTATTTCCGTTTAACAAGCTATCAGGCGCCGATTTGATCCTAGGTCCTGAGATGAAAAGCACGGGCGAGGTCATGGGTATATCCGAGAACTTTGCCAAAAGCTTTGCCAAAAGCCAGATCGCTGCGAGCAACTCGCTTCCTACTAGCGGTCTAGTCTTTTTGACGCTAGCCGATGCGGATAAAAAATACGCCGCAAATTTGGCGCGCGAGCTAATAGGCCTCGGCTTTAAAATCATCGCCACCGGCGGAACGTATAAAATTTTAAATGACGCGGGCGTAGAGAGCGAGTTCGTCTATAAGATCAGCGAAGGTCGACCAAACGTCGAGGACAAGCTCAAAAACGGCGACATCGCGCTCGTCATCAACACCAGCGACAGCAAGTCAAACAGCGAGGACGGCAAGAAAATCAGACAAAACATCATGCGATTTAAGATTCCGTATTTCACGACGATGTCGGCGGCTCTAGCGGCGGCCAAGTCGCTAAAAAGCGTGCAAGACGGTAGCGCGCTGGAGGTTAAGAGCCTGCAGGAGTACCTGGGCGGCGAGTGAGGCTAAAAACTAAAATCGTCAAATTTACGCGTCAAATTTAGCCGCCAAATTTGACGTTCGAAGATCCAGCTAAATTTAGGGGCAAAATTTACGTTCTAAATTTAGCTGAATGCTACTTCAGATGCCAACTGCAAAATCACACTGAAACGCGCACGGAATTTAAAATGCTTTAGATTTCCGCTTGCGCCGTTTGCGATCAAAATATAAAGCAAGAAAATGATAAGACTAAAAGCAAGATTAAGATTGGCCGCAAGGAAGATTGAAATCGCCTTTTTTGTTAGCCTGATCGCTTATGTTTTGGCAGCTCTTAGCCTATTTATCGTGCCCGAAGACATCTTGTCCGCTCACGCGGTTTTTAGAGACTTTACGACGTTTATGGCGGATTTTTATCCTGCTATAAGCGTAGCGCAGACTAAAACCGCCTTTGGCGATGTAGCGGCGTTTCATCTTAGCTATTTATGCTTTTTTATGCCCGTTTGTTTGCTGTTTGCGGGACTTTACGGCGTGGCAAAAGGAGCTACCGGTAGGCTCAAAGGAAACAAAAGTGACGCCCAAGCGCTTTCACAAGGCATTATTTTATTTGCGCTTATCGTGTGCTTTTTTATTTTCGGCGGACTGGATGTTTTTTTCTCGGGTTATAGCATATGGCACACTTATCGGCCGGCGTGGGAGTTTATAATGCAGACGAGATTAGGTCTATTTTTGCGTTATGAGATAATCGGCTTTGGCTTTGCGAACGCTTGCGTGATGATGTCGGCATATCTTATTATGCAGATTTGTAGGCAGCTGCTGGCGTTTGTTTTGCTTAGGGCTCGCCAAACGGCTGCGTTTTTTGGACGGATATTTAGGCGACGCTAGCCGACTCGGTAAGGGTTGTTTAAATTTGACCATACCCCTCGATAAATGAGCCAAATTTAGCTCAAATTTGACGCGCGAAAAGCCAAATTTAAACGGTTAAAACCATAAATTTAAGCCGACCGTCGTATCTGCTTTAGTTTTATTCTGATGAAATTTGCTTGTAGTAGTGCTTCTTCTTTATTTGGCGAGTTTGTGAGCCGCTCTAGCGCCTCTTTGGCGAGTTTTTCTGACTCGCTTAAGTCCTTTTTCGCGCTTAACTCTTCTAGCAGCTTTGCATTTGCTTTCGCCGCGCTTAGGCACAAAAAATCAAAACATACGCAAAATACGAGTAGAATCTGCGCGCACGGGACGTAAATGCTAAAAATATCCCTCGAAATTATCGCCGTGATAAGCCCGCAAAGCAGCTCCAAAAGCGCCAAACGAAACGAAAAAACGTAAAAATATCGCTCCTCTAGCCTTGCAATCAGCGAAAATGCAAAAAGTAGCACATCTAAAAGCAACCCGGAAGCTGGCCCGCCGAAAACATTTGCCGAGGCGCTCCAAGTAAAATCAAAAACCAAATTTTGCGAAACCAGCGCGATATAAAGCGATAAAATGAACGCGGGCGCGAACATGGCGAGGCTAAATTTAGGCTCTTGCAAGCAAAGGCGGACGGCAAATTTGATAAAGGCATAAAATTTCGCCAAAACGCCGAAAGCAAAGTATCCGACCGCAGATAAAAACAGCACGCAAGCGCAGAAAAATACAACCGCAAAAGTCGTTTCGCTCAAATTTTCTCCCTTTTGTTTTCAAATTTTATAGTTTTCATCGTTTAACACGGCTTAATCAAAATTTAGCTTCGCCCCGCCAGCTCTCGCCCAAATTTAACCCCAGCTTAAGCATAAGCTTGTATACTTTGGCTTTAAATTTAAGGCGGCAAATGAGATCTCAGAGCGAATTTTTCGGTGTTTTTATCACGCTTCTTGGCGGCGTATTATGGGGATTTAGCAGTGTTTGCGGGCAGTATCTGTTCACGCAAAAGGGCGTCAGCGCCGACTGGCTCGTGCCCTACCGCCTAGGCCTCGCCGGGCTTGCGATGGTAGCGTATTATGTCGCTCGCTCGCCGCGCCTAGCCCTCGCACCGCTAAAAGATCGCGCGCTTTTGCCGCAGCTGCTCATCTACGCGTTTTTTGGGCTTATGATGACGCAGTATTCGTACTTTTGCGGTGTCGAGCTCTCAAACGCCGCCGTCGCGACCGTGATCCAGTACTCCGCGCCCGCGCTCATCCTTGCCGTCGTTTGCTTTTTAGAACGACGCGTGCCTAAAAAGGTCGAGCTCATCGCGCTCATTTTCGCGGTGCTGGGCGTCGTGTTGCTCGCCACTCACGGAGATCTGGGCTCGCTGGTTATCAGCGCGGAGGCGCTGGTTTGGTGCCTCATTAGCGCGCTTGGCGTCGTGATTTATAGTCTCATCCCAACGAAGCTAAATCAAAAATACCCCGTCGCGCTAAATTTAGGCTGGGGCATGGTCATCGGCGGCGGTGCGCTTGCGCTTTACACGCGGGTTTGGCAGCTAGGCGGTGTGAGCGACGCGGACGGCTTTGCGGCGCTTGTCGCGGTGGTGATTTTAGGCACGATATGCGCGTTTAGCTTTTATATGACGGGGCTAAAGATAATAGGCGCAAGCAGGGCGAGCATGATCGCGTGCATCGAGCCGGTGAGCGCGGGGGCGTTTGCCTATTTTTGGCTGGGGACGGAGTTCGTGTTTCTTGATTTTGCGGGCTTTGCGCTCATTATCTCGTGCATATTTTTGCTGGCTAAAGATAGGAAAAAGGCGTAAATTTGGAGGAGAGATGATCTATTTGGCGCAGACCGATACGACGGCCGGGTTTTTGAGTAAGGATTTTCGCGAGATAAACGCGCTCAAACGCCGAGCCGCGGACAAGCCCTGCCTCATAACGACGGCGAAGCTTAGCGAGCTAAAAAATCTCGCTCGCGTGCCAGCTAAAATTAAAAATTTAGTGCGTCGCGCAAGGAAAACGACCTTTTTATACCCGAACAGCACCGCCGTGCGCGTCGTAAAAGAGTGCGCTCACGAGGAATTTCTGCGCAAATTTGACTGGCTCTACTCCAGCAGCGCAAATCTAAACGGGCAAAACTTCGACGAAGAGTGGGCGAGGGCGGCGGCAGATGAGGTCGTGGATCAAAATTTCAGCCAAAACGCGAGCTCGAAAATATATAAAATTTCAAAAACTCGACTAAAAAGATTGAGGTAACCCACCCAAATTTACTCCTACATTTTTCAAATTTCCCTTCCAATTTCACTCA
>CAUSAR010000106.1:0-4236 GCA_963529735.1 uncultured Campylobacter sp. | reverse complement strand
GTCAGGCAGATGCTTAGCGTCATCGACGAGCTAAATTTGAGCTTAGATATTTATCGGTAAATTTGCCTCAAATTTGCGTGATCTACCTTAAAATTACTGCAAATTTGACGCCGTTCGCAACAAATTTACGCTACTTTAAATTTATCGCCGAAACGTCAAATTTAACGGCGACCGAGTTAAGCCAGGGCCGCCGCGTTAAATTTAGCCGATTTTACGGATATTTGCAGGTAACGCCTGTCTAGCACAGGTGCCCACTAGCCAGTCGTTTAGGCTAAATTTGCCCTTTCGTTTCGGATCTAGTAGGCCTAGCTTGTTGTGATTTACGCCCTTTTCCGCGCTTTCTAGCCAAAAGGCCGGTTTGCCGTCGATAAAATGCACCCTGGCGCCAAACTCGTCGTGTCCAAAACCGTGCTCGAGACTGATGACGCCGCTAGCGACACCGTTTGTTACGAAGGCCTCGCCCGTTTGCGAGCCGTACGGCGTCGTGATCTTGACCTTATCGCCCGTCTTGATACCCTGTTCGCTCGCGATATCCTCGGCGATTCTTACGAAATTTTTCGGATGTATGGCGCGCAGCTTTGGGCTAACTATCGTATAGTAGTGCTGGATGTTTGACTTGCGTGAGCTTACGAGGTATTTCCACTCTGATTTTGGGAAAAACTTTTCCAGCGGAGTGCCGTCGCTAGCCACAGGCAGAGCGAGGCTAGGAGTGCCTGGCATATACTCGCCCGTGATAGAGTGTCTGTGTCCGCCAAGTGGCTCGTAGTAGATCGCAGCAGGCGTAGCGGCGGGTACTTTTACCGTGGTTTTGTCGCCCTTGTACGCGCTTTCGTAGCTGTCAAACCTACCGCCCTTTGCCAGTACGTGCGCGACTTTTGCTTTTTCCTCGTCTTTTAAAAACGGCTCTAGCTTTTTCATGGTTTTTGAAATTTTACTTAGCTTTAGATCCTCTTTGTCGATGTCCTTCACGCCGTCTCCGTCAAAGGCCAAATTTGCCAGCGCCGCGGCGTAATACTGCTCTTTCGTATCCAGATCCATCGGCTTTCCGTCTTTGTCCTTAAAGGCGCCCTTGCCAAATCCCTTTAGTCCGAGTCTCTTTGCCACCGCGATATAAAAGGCCTCCACGTCGATTAGCGTGCCGTCTGCGGCGCGGTCTTGTTTAGCGGCGACGGCCGGGTAGCGCACGACCGAGGTTTTAGCTATCGTGCCCCAAAGCGAGTTTGGAAGCGCCCAGTTTTCGAGATTTACTCCGTCTGGCACGATGTAGTCGGCGTAGGCGTTGGTCTCGTTCATAAAGGCGTTGATACCGATGAAAAGCGGTAAATTTTTGCTATCTTTTAGTGCGTCAAGCACCGCGATCTCGAGCCCTGCCTGCCCGTAGACGACGTTTGTCATGTAGTTTACAAATGCTTTTACTTTGTACGGATAGCCCGCGGCATGGCTAGTGAGCGTTTCGTTTACCAGAGGCATCGAGATAGGATACCACGGCTGCTGCGCAGGATAGCCGCTGCCGCCGACTGCTACTTTGCGTTTAAACTCCGAGCTCGTTTCGTAATATTTGCCCGAGCGGGATAAATTTAGTCCGTTTGGTTTGTATGCGCCCTCGAAGCTCTCCAGATCGTATCTACCTTTTAAAAACTCATGCGTACCCGCGCTTGCGTTTACGGTGCCGCCCTTGTAGCCGTATGTGCCCATTAGCGTATTTAGGCAAAATATCGCGTACGTGCTCATGGCTGCTTGCGTGTGCATCATGCCGCCGTGGACGTTGGTGCTGACCTGCCTGCCGTTTTTGGTGAATTTTCGCACAGCCAGAGGATATCCTCCATGCTTACGCCGCAAATTTTAGAGTACTCTTTGAGGCTGTGTTTGTAGGCTGATTCTTTTAGTAGCTGCATCGAGCTTTTAACCTCGACTTTTTTGCCGTTAAGTAAAATTTTGCCTTTATAGTAGAGCTTGGCGGGTTCGTTTATCTTGTAGCTTTGGATTTTGCCGCTTTGAGAGCAGACCTGCCACTCGTCGCCAACAAGCGCAAATTTACCGTAGTCTGCGTGCCCTTTTTGCGTGATGACTAGGTGGGTGGCGTTGCACCAGTGTATCTCGCCTGCTAGCTTTGCTTGCTCTAAATTTGGCTGCATGAGGTAGTTTGCTGCGTATTTTTCGTTTTCGATGATCCAGCGTATCATCGCCATAGCAAGCGCGGTGTCGGTGCCGGGTTCTATACCGATCCAGCGGCCTTTATCGGAGGCGGCGAATTTGACGGCGTTTGTTAGAGTAGGATCTACTACCGCATAGCTGAAGTCATCGTTTGTACTTCTTGCGTGGGCGACCATTTTGGCTTGCTTTTGGAACGGATTTCCGCCGTTTACCGGCGAAGTGCCCCAGTAGATGGTAAATTTGGAGTTTTCGTAGTCGGGCTTAGTATGGGCAAAGCCTTTTGCGTTGTGCGCGATCTTGCCGCCGACTCTAAAACCGCCGCCGCAGATACCGCCGTGCGAGTAGTGATTTATAGTGCCGAATGATTTTTTGATAAAGCGATCGACGATATCTGAGCGTCCGTCGTAGAGATAAAAGCTCAAAAGCTGGTTGCGCTTGGTGCTGTATTCGGGATTTGCCTCGTCGATGAGCTCGTCTGAGAGTATAGCCCTAAGCCCGTCCACGTGCCCCTCGCCGAAAAGATCCCCGCCCCGGGCGACCTCCTCGATGAGCTGTTCGAAGCTGATCTTTTTCCACTTGCCCTCGCCTCTTTTGCCTACTCGCTTTAGCGGAGATAAAATCCTAATAGGCGAAGCTATCATCTCTGGTAGCGCCGCGCCTCTAGCGCATACCGTAGCGCGCCTCTCGTCCTCTCCGCTAGCCGTGGTGGCTAGCAACGCGTCGTTTATCGGGGTATCAAAGCTCGCCCAGTGCACGTTTGATAGCGGGTGATATGGGTTGCCCGTGCATCTTAGTACGCGGTCTTCTTTTTCGTCCACGTGTAGCCGCAGTCCGCACTTTGCCACGCAGCCGTGACACATAGAAAATACCACGCTATGCCCGTCGTTCATCGAAATTTTGCCGTCTTTTACGCTAAATTCGGGCTGAAGCGAGCTACCTTGCGGTTTATAGTCGTCTTTTATTTTTCCCGCGTCGTCCGCTACCGCAGCGGTTGCGCTTACGGCCGAGATCATCGCCGCGTTTTTTAGAAATTCTCGTCTTTGCATTATTTTCTCCTTACAGCGCGATCTCTTCGCTCCAGTTGATCGCTTGTTTGTAGCCTTTTTTAGCCGCCAGTTCCTTGTCGTTCTTAGCCAAAATTTCGCTCACGCCGTAGTAAAAAACCTGCGGATGCGTGTTTTTTGGACTATCTAGCACCATCGTCTCGTGAGCGGCTAAAAATTTTCTGATATTTGAGTTTTCGTCGTTTAGATCGCCTATTATGCGGCTACCGCCCACGCAGGTCTCCACGCACGCAGGCAGCAGCCCCTCGCGCAGTCTGTGATCGCAAAAAGTGCATTTATCAACCTTGTAGGTTTGTAGGCTAAGGTATCTGGCGTGATACGGACAGGCCTCGGCGCATAGAGCGCAGCCGATGCACTCGGCGCTATTTACTTTGACGATGCCGTTGCTTCTTTGGTAGCTAGCGCCCGTCGGACAAACGTCGATACAGGCTGGATTTTAGCAGTGATTACAAAGGCGCGGCAGCGAGGCGATAACGGCGCGGTTGCCGTCTTTGTCGCTAGCTTCGTACTCCGAAACGATCGTCCTAAAGGCGCCTGCTTGGACGTTGTTTTCCATAGCGCAGTTCATCGTGCACGACTGGCAGCCGACGCAGCGCGTGAGGTCGATGACCATGCCGTAGCGCGGACCTTTGGTTTTTTCAAATTTATTCGGAGCGGCCCTGAGCGCGGTCGCCGCGATAAAAACACCCGCCGCAGCGATAAAGCTACGACGCGAACCTAGCGTTGATTGCATTTTTTCTCCTTTGAATCAAAATGGTTTCGTAACTTTATCATAACTTAACTTAAATGATAATATTAATATTTTAATTAAAAGTGTTTTTCAGATTACCTCAAAATTTATTTTTTAGAAGCGTTTGGTTATAATGCTTTTCAAATTTTTATAAATTTAAGGAAAATATCTTGAAATACGCGCTTGATTGCAAAGATAGTTTTGAAAACTCGTTTATATTTTGGCTTACTAGATACGTCAAATTTAAGCTTAGCTCGCTCTCAAACAAAGAGCTTCGCGACCCAAAGG
>CAUSAR010000105.1:0-4418 GCA_963529735.1 uncultured Campylobacter sp. | reverse complement strand
AAATCATGAAAACTTCGCTATCACGACAACAACTGAATAGACGCGCCAGCTTTACGGGGCTTGGCGTTTCTATCCTGTTGCACTCTATCCTCATCGGATCTTTTATCAAATTTTACGAAGAGATAAAACCTATGCCGGAAGAAAAAAGCGTTAAGATAGCGCTAAATACCTTTACGCCGCCAGCAGCTCCGCTCCCGCCGGCACCTACCCCACCGGCCCCACCGCCTCCGGCACCGCCTGCGCCTCCTCCGCCAGAACCTGTCGTCACGCCGCCGGAGCCGCCAAAACCGATCGAGCCGCCTAAGCCGATAGAAAAACCAAAGCCTGTGGAAAAACCAAAACCGATAGAAAAGCCGGTTGAAAAACCAAAGCCTAAACCTACGCCAAAACCGGTTAAAACGCCGGAGCCGGAGCCGCAAGTCGCACAGGCAACGCCGCCCGCACAGCCGTCGCCGCCTACTCCTACGCCGCCTGCGGCAACACAGCCAAGCGGCGCTCCAAGCTCGAACGTAAAATCAAATTTACCGCCTAGTGGAGCGGAAACCGTCGGAGAATTTAACTTCGCGACATCAGCCGGCGACGAGAGATTTTCTAAAATCCAAAAGGCGATACAAAAGCACCACAAATATCCTAAACGCGCGCAAAAAATGCGCCATCAGGGCGTCGTAGAGGTTAGCTTTTTGTATAAAAAAGACGGCAGCGTTCGCGACGTAAAGGTGATAAAAAGCTCAGGCTATGAGACGCTAGACGAGGCCGCGGTCGAGCTCATAAACCGCGCCGCGCCTGATTTTCCGACGCTTGATCGCGACTACGTCATAAAAATCCCGGTTAGCTACAAACTCACGTAAATTTAAGCCGTTTTGCGGCTTAAATTTCTATTTTATTCTACAAATTTGACACAATAAATCAAAAAATAAGCCACTATATTTATAAATTAGCACCGCTAAAATCGGCCGCAATCAAATCAAATTTGACGCCGTAGCAGTGGTCCGAATTTACCAAACAACACGCCCAAGCGACCGATCAAATTTACGCCAAATTTATCCGACGGATAGTTCAAATTTACACCGAGCGATCTTGTAAATTTACTTAAAAGCCCTCTTGTACGAGTTTTCTATCAGCTCAGGGCATCCTAACTCACTCATCGCAGCCTGCGCGAAATTTGGATTTCGCAGCAGCTCTCTGCCATAAGCCACCGCGTCGCAAACGCCGCCTAGTAGCAGCGCCTCACCCTCGGACGCCTTTGTGATGAGCCCGACCGCGATCACCGGGATGCTAACGGCCTGCTTTACCGCCTTAGCGTAGCCAGCCTGATAAAGCGGAGTAAACGCCGGCGCGCTATCCGTACGCTCAAAAAATCCGCCCGCCGAGACGTGGATAAACGCCGCGCCCAAAGCTTCGAGCTCTTTTGCTAGCCGCACGCTATCCTCTAGGCTCCAGTCGCCCTTCACCCAGCTATCTGCGCTTATGCGTACGCCGACGGGGATTTGTACTGCGGCTTTTATTTCAGTTAAAATTTCTTTTAAAAATCTCGTGCGATTTTCAAAACTCCCGCCGTATTCGTCGTCTCGCAGATTGATCTCAGGCGAGAGAAATTCGCCAATGAGATAACCGTGCGCGGCGTGGATCTCGGTCGCGGCGTATCCTGCACGCTCGGCTCTGATCGCAGCCTGAACGAAAGCTTGCTTGACTGCAACAATATCGTCCGCGCTCATTTGACACGGCGTTTTGTAGCTCTCGCTAAATTTTACCGCGCTAGGCGCGATCAGACCCTCGCACTCGCTTTTTCTACCAGCATGCGCGAGCTGGACGGCCATTACGGCTCCGTATTTGACGCACTCTTTGACGAGCCTGGCGTGTGCCTCTAGCTGCTCGTCGTTCCACAGCCCCAGACGCGGCTTGTGATCCTACCTCTAGGCTCGACGGCCGTAGCCTCGACGATGATGAGCCCGACGCCTCCCAGCGCCCGTGCGGCGTAGTGCAAGCGGTGAAAGCACCTAGGGCAGCCGTTTTCGTTTTTGGCCTTATACATGCACATCGGCGGCATCACGATGCGGTTTTTGATCTGCAGATCGCCGATTTTTAGCGGCGCAAAAAGCAAGCTTTGCATGAGAAATCCTTTAAAGATTATTTGCGGTTATTTTAGGATATTTGTTTAAATTTATTTAGTTGAGCGGCAAATTTTAGTAGCCGACAGGCGCGCAGTAAGACTAGCGAGCCGCAGCAACTTTTATTTTACTTCCATAAAATTTGAAAATTTTACTCGCCGCCGCTAAAAATAGAAGTAAAGTACTCATCTACATGAGTGCCGTCTTTTTTTATCTGTTTTAGCTTTACATTAGCATCTTGCCAAAGTATCGGCGGCAAGGTAAACATCACCCTATCAAGGCTAAATTTACTCACGTCATCGCGCCAGCCATCCCAGCGGTAAAGCTCGTAAAATTTAGATATATCGCCGCAAAGCGCCCAGTAAAAAACGCGAGTAGCTAAGCTGTGTATCTTCCAATTTACTGCTGTCTGGTGCGCAGTAAAAGACATTGCCGGCTTTGCCACGAAGGGCACCGCCGTCTACCACGATACCGCCGCAGCTGTAGACAAGCGCCTATCGGCGAGCGAGTAGTTACCCCAAGTCCCAAAGCTCGCTTTGAGCCCTACCCTCGTCACGCGGTAAAATCTCATAACCATTTTTGGCCTCTTTTGGCCACTCTTCTATTAGTGCCCAGCCCGGCTCATTTGTGTCTATAAGCTCACCTAAAGCTCTCATTGCGTGTCTTTTTGCTTAAATTTGATGAAATTTAAAAGAAGAATTTGGCGAGTCGCCCCGCCAAATTTATATCGGTAGATTATTTTGCGTCCCAAGCTAGGATCGTGTTGCCCTCGGCGTCGGTCGCTACGTCGCCCATACCCATGATGTTGTAGCCGCAGTCGACGTAGTGCACCTCGCCGGTCACGCCGCTAGCTAGGTCGCTAAGCAAATACATAGCGCTATTGCCGACATCATGCGTCGTGACGTTGCGTTTTAGCGGGCTGTTTACCTCGTTGTAGCGTAAAATCATCCTAAAGTCGCCTATGCCGCTTGCCGCAAGCGTTTTGATCGGGCCCGCGCTGATCGCATTTACGCGGATATTTCTAGCGCCAAGGTCGTGTGCTAGGTAGCGCACGGAGCTTTCAAGAGCCGCTTTTGCGACGCCCATGACGTTGTAGTGAGGTACGAATTTCGGTCCGCCAAGATATGTGAGAGTAAGGACCGAGCCGCCCTCTTTTAGCACCGGAAGCACCGCGCGCGTAAGGCTCAGTAGCGAATACACACTCGTGCCCATCGCTATATCAAAGGCCTCTTTTGTGGTGTTTACAAACTCGCCCTCTAGCGCTTCTTTTGGCGCATAGGCTACCGCATGCACGACGAAATCTATCTCGCCAAGATCCGCTTTAATGCGATCCGCAAGGCCGTCTAGGTGGGCTTGGTTATTTACATCAAGTTCGTAGACGAATTTGCTGCCGAACTCCTCAGCGATCGGCTCTACGCGTTTTTTCAGCGCGTCATTCAGGTATGTAAACGCCATCTGCGCACCCTGCGCGTGACAAGCTTCGGCGATGCCGTAAGCGATGGATTTGGCATTAGCGACGCCGACGATGAGACCCTTTTTTCCTTTTAAAATCATTATTTCTCCTTTCTATTTTGCTTGTTTTTTAAACGTCTTTGAATTTGACTTAAAATTCTATAAATTAAAATTTGTAAAACCTCGCGAAACGCCAAATTTAATAGCGGCAGTATCGTGAGATGGATTTTAATGTTGTGTAGAAATTTTAAGTCAAGACTAGGAGCGCAGCCTGTCGCAGACTTAAAATTTCAAACTCATTAAAAGACGCTCACGAGACAACGAGCATAAGCTCCAAAAACTTCGAGGCGTCCCAGCTCGCCGTACCTACCAACACTCCGTCGCAATTTTTTATACTCGCGATATCAGCGATATTTGCGGCATTCACACTGCCTCCGTAAAGTAGCGGCGCACTCATCCGCTCGCGGATGAAATTTAATATCCCCTCGATCTGCTCCACGCTCGCACTCCTGCCCGTGCCTATCGCCCAGATTGGCTCATAGGCGATCAGTAGCCGCTCGTAGCTAAGCTCGATATTTTTTAGCTGTTCCGCCAAAAACTCTTTCGTGCTGCCAGCTTCGTTTACGCTCAAATTTTCACCGATGCAGTAGACGATCTGCCAGCCCGCCTTTGCGGCGAAGTCAAATTTAGCGCGTAAAAGCTCCTCGCTCTCTCCGAGCTCGCGCCGTTCGGAGTGCCCGATCAGCACGCTTTTTACGCCAAACTCGTCCAGCATCGCCTTGCCGATCTCGCCGGTGTGAGCACCGCTTTCGCACGGGTAGAAATTTTGCGCGCCGAGTTTAAATTTATGAGCCGCAA
>CAUSAR010000104.1:0-4692 GCA_963529735.1 uncultured Campylobacter sp. | reverse complement strand
GGTATCATATCGTTTACCTCGCACATCTTGTATAGCTCGCGCGCTAGCGGCGGATTTTCGACGATTTTGACGTTGTTTTGCACTCCGATTTGCTTGATGCGAAGCGCTAGAAAATCCACGCCCTTAGCCAGTATCACGGGCGCTTTTTCCTTTGTTTTGTCGTAGCGAAGGGCGACGGCGTAGTGGGTCGGGTTTGTGATGATGACGTCTGCTTGCGGGATATTTTGCATCATTCTGTTGCGCGCGGCTCGCATTTGCAGCTGGCGGATGCGACCTTTGACCTGCGGGTCGCCCTCCATCTGTTTGTATTCGTCCTTGATCTCCTGCTTGCTCATGCGCAGGTCGCGAAAATACTGAAAACGCACGATCAGCACGTCAAGAAGCCCGATGATAAACATCACGATTAGCATCACGGCAGCCAAAATCAGCATCTTTTCTTTTAGCCACGCTAGCTGCGCCGCCATCGAGAAAAACAGTGTATGTGGCAGTTCTTTGATAAAGCTTAAAAACATCATAAATCCGACCGTAAAAACCGCCGTGACTTTGAGCACCATTTTGATGCCGTCTATCAGCTTTTTGAGCGAAAAGAGATTTTTGAGACCTTTTATCGGATTGATTTTGTTTAAATTTGGCTCCAAAGGCTTTGTGGTAAATATAAATCCAAACTGCATGAGGTTGGCGACGACGCCCGCGATCGCGATGCAAACGGCGATAGGTAGGATGATGAGCAGCGTGCGAAATATCGTCGTGATCGCGACGCTAAAGAGTAGTTTGCGCGTAAATTCCTGGCCGATTAGACTCTGATAGTAGTTATACAGCGTGAAAAACTGATCGCCGATGAAGCCAAGAAGCGCCACAACGACAAAAATCGCGACCGCGAGCGTGACGAAGCCGGCGAGGTCTTGGCTTTTGGGGACGTTGCCGTCCTTGCGCGCGTCTTCGATTTTTTTGGAGGTGGGTTCTTCGGTTTTTTCTTGGTCTTCGCCTGCCATCTCTATCCTGAATTTGCTTAAATTTGGGCGATTATATCTAAAACGAGGTTAAATTTTACGCTACAATTGCCTAAATTTAAAGGATAAAAATGCAAAAGCTTGACGATCACGTAAGCGAGTGGTTCGGGCAGATGAGGGCGCGCAACGAGGCTGCTGCGGATCACTTTAAAAGCCGTAAAATCATATATGACGAGTCAAATTTGATAGATGTTTTACAAAGCTCGCAGGATAAATTTGATCTCCTTTGGGCTGCCGTCGCACTGCGCGAGCTAGGCACGACGCGCGCGATACCCGCTCTAAAATGCACTGTCAAATTTAAAAGCCTAGACGTGCAAGGTAACGTGGCTCTAACTACCGCGTTTTTAGCAGGCGGCGTCGAGAACGGCTTTTTGGCGAGTTTGCTTTCTTGCAAAGAGTACCGCGCTAAATTTTACGCGATGACGGGGATTTTATATAAAGAGGACGCGGCGCACTCGGCTTTGCCTTTTGTTTTGGAGTATTCGGCCAAGGCTAAAGGCGGCAAGGCGCTTGCTAAAACGCCGTGTGAAGGGCTAGACTGGCTCTATCTAGCCAGATACGGCGCGCATTTGCCGCAGGCGCAAGAAGTTTTTGATAAAATAAATAAAAATAGGAAGTATGTAGATGAAAACATTTTTACAAGACTCGCAGGAGAATTCCCGCAAATTTTCACAATCTAAAAAACCGCAAAAGAGCGAAACCGAGCTGCTTTTGGACGAGTGCGGCGAAGTTTTATCCAAGCTAAAAAAGAAAAATTTGAGCGAGCACGAGTTTTTGTGTGAGCTGATAAAACTGATGGCTTTTTCGATACCGCAAATTCCTTATGAAATTTGGCTCGAAAAATGTATAGAAAGCGGCGATGTGGAGGCTCTAAACGATCTTGTTTTTCAGTACGCCAGAAACGAACTACTGCCGGGCTGCGAGGGCGGATACGATCAGTGCGAGAGGCTGATACATGCGTTTCTTGCGTTAGCGTGCGGCGACATGGACGGCGTAAAAAACGTAATGACGCACTCTATGCCGCCCAGCACGAACGGATATAGATTTTTGTGCGTGATGAGCGATCTGGTTTCGGCGCTGCTATGGGACGATAAAAAATCGCTTGAGGCCGCACTGAAAAAAGCGCGTAGATTTGCGGACTCCAAAAAGCCGATAAACGAAAGAGAAGCGGTAAAATTCGTCCTTGCCTTGCACGAAAAAGACGCGGCCGCGATGAGCGAGGGTTTGAGTAATTTTTGCGTAAAAGTTGCCAGAACCGCCGCGCCGCAATTTGAAAAGAGGATTAGTTTTTTTGCACACGGACTTTACGCCTTGGCGCATCATCTCTTGCCTTTTGAGATTTTTGAGCGTATTAGCTTGCCGAAAGCTAAAAATTTCAGCGAAATTTACGCAAAAAGGCTTTTAAGCGGCGAACTGGCGCAGCCAAAATTATATTTTAGCTTTCCGCCAGAATTTGAAGTTTTTAATCAAATTTTAAACGCTTTGTCGGCTAAAACCGTGCTTCATCAGCCTTTTGACGGCCCTTCGCCGAGCGATCAAATACGATTCCTAGATCACGATACGATGGTCGAAAATTTAGCGGATGAAATTTTAAAGAATCAAAAACGGTAAAAGAGCGCGGGTCGGTTTTTAAAGTCGCCGAAACTTTACTTAAAGGCTTGCAAATGTCGATGAAATTGAGCTTTTAAAGGAGCTTGTACGCTCGCGCAATTATTTGATTGAGGGTAGTTTAAAAGCAGTGGCACGGGCTGTCTCGCAGGGTTGATATGTCCTTATACTGGGCGCGAGTTTCTATTTTTATTGACCTCGGCGGGCGCGGGCTTTATGCCGCATTTACAGTACCTGTGCGCATTTTGTCTTTTTATTCCCTAGTATGCACTGTTGTTTTTGCTATAAATTTATCTTGCCGAGCGTTTTTGCTCAAATTTGCTTAATTAAATCGTATTCGTAAAAATGGGAATACTGCATCAAATTTGGATAAATGGATTTGATAATTTATACTATCTAATAAAGATAAATAAAATATATTTTATCTTAAATAATTATAAATACTTAAAAATAATTTCTAATAAACAATAAAATTTATTTGTATTTAACCGAAAAAACATTACAATCACATTCTAATTTTATTTTCAAAGGAGCATTTAATGAAAATTAAGTCCGTTTTACTAGGTTCGGCGGTGCTAGCAACTGCGCTAAACGCTCAAAATTTGATCCAAGACGCCCTAGATGCAGGTCTAGTCGCTATCCCTAGCGATCCAAAGGCGCTAACCAAGGCGATAAACGAAGCTTCTCCGGATGCTGAGAAATACCCAACCACTATGGCTGCATATGAGCTTGGCAAGAGGCTTTATTTTGATCCGAGATTATCAAAATCTGGCATCATTAGCTGCAACACCTGTCACAACTTGGGTCTAGGCGGAGCAGACGGCGTACCTGCATCTACCGGCCATAAATGGACTCCAAACCCTCATCACGTAAATGCTCCGACTGTTTACAACTCGGTATTTAACTCGGTGCAGTTTTGGGATGGACGTGCCGCTCACCTAGCCGCTCAGGCTGCCGACCCGATGACAGCGATGCTGGAGATGGCTTCTACCCCAGAGCTAGTTGAGCAGAGACTAAAATCTATCCCTGCCTATGTAAGCGAGTTTAAGGCCGCGTTTAATAGCGATGTGAGCTTTGAGCTAGTAACGACGGCGATAGGTATCTTTGAAAGAACGCTCGTAACTCCGTCTAGATTTGATAAATTTTTAGAAGGCGACGAAGCTGCATTAAACGGCGCTGAGAAAAAAGGCCTAAAAACCTTCATCGACAAAGGCTGCGCCACATGCCATAACGGCATAAATTTGGGCGGTACTTTACAGCCGTTTGAGATTGCGGGTAAATACGAATTTGCAAATTTGGACGACTTTAAAGGCGATGCAAACGGCCTAGTAAAAGCTCCTACGCTGCGCAATATCGAGCTAACGGCTCCATATTTTCACAACGGCGCGGTTTTGTCTCTAAAAGATGCCGTCAAGATGATGGGTAGCGTACAGCTAGGTATCGAGATAAACGATAAAGAAGCTACCGATATAGTGACGTTTTTAAATTCATTAACGGGCAAAATGCCTAAAGTCGAATACCCGTCATTCCCTGCATCTACCGAAAAGACCCCAAAACCGGAACTCGACTACTAAACTAAACAAAAAGGCGGATAAATTTCCGCCTCATTCAACTTAAATTTATAAATTTTTGGGTATTATCCGTCTCTTACAACCAACAAAGCTCCCCAAGTCTTTTGAAATCCAAAAGCGCTTTTTGGTCTTACCAAATTTAGAAAGGTAGAGTATGTCAAAATACGCTATATTTAAGCACGGCGGCAAGCAGTATCGCGTCAGCGAAGGCGAATATCTTAAGCTTGACCATTTCAGTGCTGAAGCAAAATCATCAGTCGAGATTACGGACGTTTTGTGCGTAAACGACGGTGAAGTAAAGGTAGGCGCGCCATTCGTAAAGGGTGCGAAAGTCGTTCTTGAAGTCGTAAACGAGGGCAAGGATAAAAAAGTCGTTATTTACAAAAAACGCAGACGCAAAGACTCAAAACTAAAACGCGGTTTTAGAAGACAGTTCACACGCGTAAAAGTCGTAAGTATCGCAGCTTAAGGAGATAAGATATGGCACACAAAAAAGGTCAAGG
>CAUSAR010000103.1:0-4705 GCA_963529735.1 uncultured Campylobacter sp. | reverse complement strand
AAATGGTGTCCTGTGCTGGACTCGAACCAGCGACCCCTTCATTAAAAGTGAAATGCTCTACCGACTGAGCTAACAAGACAATTTTTCAAAAAACGAAACGTGATTATATATAAAAAAGGCTGATTTGTCAAGACAAAAAGCCGCTGTTTTTCAAATTTAGCCTCAAATTTGATTTATTTTGACAAATTTTGCATTCGTCAAAATCGCTAGAAAAGTCAAATTTGACCCAAATTTAAAAAGGTCAAATTTGACTGAAAAACTAAAAAGGGATTTTATAGCCCCTTAAATTTAGCAAGAAAAGCAAGTCTTAAACTCATACGGAGTAGGGCGCGCTTCATACGGCCATACTTGGCTTTCAAATTTATAATGCTGATACGCGTTTATAAACGTCGGAGTCATGATCGGGCGCAGGTATTCGTTGTCGCGAATTAGCGCCTCTAGGCTACCTCTTAACGTATGAGGGAGCTGCTCGATACCGCGCTCGCGGATCTCGTCAAGCGTGAGTTTAAATAAATTTTCGTCCATCGGGCCGACCGGTTCCATCTTGTGTTTTACGCCATCAAGTCCCGCCATCAACATCGCTGAAAAGGCCAAATACGGGTTTGCCGTACCGTCGGGGAAGCGCATTTCGGCGCGGACCGATTTTTCTCCAGAGCCGTATGGGATACGGATCGAGGCGGAGCGGTTTTGGCTAGAGTATGTTAGGATTGACGGAGCTTCAAAGCCAGGGATTAGGCGTTTGTAGCTGTTTGTGCTAGGGTTTGTAAACGCCGCTACGCTCCTTGCGTGTTTTAGGATCCCGCCGATATACCAGCGTGCAAAATCGCTTAAATTTGCGTATTTTCCCTCGCCGTAGAATAAATTTTTGCCATCTTTCCACACCGACTGATGCACGTGCATGCCGCTACCGTTGTCGCCGTAGAGCGGTTTTGGCATAAAGGTCGCTGTTTTTCCGTTTAGGTGAGCGACCATTTTGACGACGTATTTGTAAATTTGCACGTTGTCGGCTGCCTCGAGAAGGGTGCCAAATTTAACGCCCAGCTCGCCTTGTCCTTGAGCGACTTCGTGGTGCCCTAGCATGACTTCGAGGCCAACTTGCTCTAAAACCTGCATCATTTCCGCGCGCAGATCGACCATGCTATCGGTCGGTTGCGTCATCAGATAGCCGCCTTTTCTTCTTGGGCGGTGACCGGTGTTGTAGCTATCTTTAAAGTCTCTAGCGTCGTTCCACTCGCCTTCTTCGCTATCTACTTCAAACATCGCGCAGTTTGGGCTATCTACTATTTTTACGTTATCAAATATAAAAAACTCATTTTCCGGCCCAAAATACGCCACGTCGCCCATGCCGCTCTCTTTTACGTAGGCCATGGCTTTTTTAGCTATCGAGCGTGGGCATTTTTCGTAAATTTGACCCTTGTAAATGTCGTAAATATCGGCAAAAACCACGACCGTAACGTCGGCGGTAAATGGATCTAAAAAGGCGCTAGTCGCCTCAGGACACATCAGCATGTCGCTTCTTTCGATCGGTTGCCACCCTCCTAGTGAGCTCGCATCCATCGGTATGCCGTTTACGAAATGATCTTTTTCTACGAATTTTATGTTATAAGATATGCTGTGCCAAGCGCCGTTCATATCGGTAAATCTAAAATCCACGAATTTGACCTCGTGTTCTTTGCAAAAATCAAAAAAATGATCGACGCTTTTTACAAATTTTCCCATTTTTCGCTCCTGTGTTTATTGATTTCGTAATTTTATCATAAAATTTTACTTTTAAGATTAATTTAAATAATTTTTTCTACCCGATCTAAAATTTTACAAATTCTCTATCGCGGTTTTTAAATATCGCGCACTTGCTAAAACCTAAATTTCTAGCGAGTTGCTCGCATTTTTCGCCGTTTAGACCGACTTGGTCTTTTGCGTGCGCGTCCGAGCCAAACGTGATAGGTATGTCTTTTTCGGCGATCATTTCTAGTAAATTTACGCTGGGATACTGCTCGCCGACGGGTTTTCTAAAACCGGCTGCATTTATCTCGACCGTCAAATTTGCCTTTTTTATCGCATCGATGGCATCTTTGGCGAGGAGTCTAACGTCGGTTTTTGGCATAAATTTAAATACCTTTAGCAAATCCAAATGCCCGACTATGTCAAATTTGCCCGACTTTGCCATCTTTTCTACGCAGTAAAAATAATCCCGCCAAATTTGATCCATGTCGCGTTTTTTATATTCGCCGATAAACTCGGGATTATCAAAGCCCCAGCCGCCCAAAAAATGCACCGAACCGATGAGGTAATCAACCTTACGCCCTAAAACCCGCTCGTCCATAAAGCCCTCTAAAAAATCGACTTCGTAGCCGAGCAGGATTTTTATCTGTCCGTCAAATTCGTCTCTGAGGCGCAAAATCTCGCTCTCATAAGCGTCCATCTGCGAAAACTCCATACGGTACGCTTCGTCAAATTTCATCGGCGCGTGATCGCTAAAGCCAAAATACTCGCAGTTTGAATTTATCGCGCTTAAAACGTACTGCCTGGGCTCATCTACGGCGTGCTTACAAAGCGGCGTGTGGTTGTGCAGATCGACTCTCATTTTTATCCTTAAATATTTTGCAAATGCTACCTAAAATTTGATAAATTTAAGGATAAAGTTTGGGTTTTTAAACTTATATTTCGTTAATTTTCTATATAATCAGCCCAAATTTAAATAGGAGTTTTTATGACGCAAGAAGAACTTGACGCCTTGATGGCGGGCGATCTGGATGACGTCGTCGCTGCAGGCGAGAGCGACGCGCAAGCTAGCGGAGATGAAAATTTAGACCTAAATGCTGCCGACAAAGAAGTAGCGGAGCGCAAAGATGATGATGTTAAATTTGACGGCGACTATAGAGCATCTTCAAACATATCGTGGCCTCCGCCTCCGCCGACGGATGATCACAAGATGGTTCATCAGCTAGACGACGTCACAAAGGACAGCGAGGAAAAAGCCACGCAGATGTTTGATAAGCTTGATGCGATCAATAACTTCTCTATGGACGCGGAGAGCGGGCTTAGCGAGATTATCAGCGGTATAGAGGCTAATATCGAAATTTTTACCAAACTACATGAAAAATTCCCAAATATCGCGACTTTTTCCGAGGCGCTAGAGAAAAATAACGCCCTAAAAAGCTCCGCCGAAATGACGCTAGATAACGTCAGAATGGCGGAAGATGAGATAATGATGGCGATGGATATGATGCAGTATCAAGACATCCACCGACAAAAGATCGAGCGCGTTATCAACGTCATGCGCGCGCTTAGCAAGTATATGAGCAGTCTGTTTGAGGGCAAGATCGACGACGAGAAGCGCGTGGCCTCGGCCGTACATATCGCGGGCGATACGCACACTGAAAATCTCGTCAGCAACGACGACATCGAAGCTCTGATAGAAAGTTTGGGCAAAAAATAGTGCTAAAGCCCGAGCTTTTATCCCCAGCAGGGAATTTAACCAAGCTAAAAATAGCTCTAGAATACGGCGCGGACGCGGTTTATGCATCGGTGGCGAGCTTTTCGCTTCGCACTCGTTCAGCTCGCGAATTTAACCTAGAAAGCTTTAAAGAAGCCATCGAGTACACGCATGCCAAAGGCAAGAAATTTTACGCGACGGTAAACGCGTTTCCTTTTAATTCGCAAATCGAGCCGCTAAAACGCCACCTGCAAACGATATCGGCTATGAAGCCCGATGCCTTTATCATCGCGACTCCTGGCGTCATGAGCCTGGCAAAAGAGATAGCCCCGGACATCGAGGTCCATCTCTCGACGCAGGCAAACGTCATGAATGCGCTTGACGCTAAAATCTACCACGAAATGGGCGCAAAACGTATCGTCGTAGCACGCGAAATGAGCCTAAAAGACGTCGTAAAAATAAAAGAGCAAATCCCGACGCTAGATATCGAAATTTTCGTGCACGGCTCGATGTGTTTTGCGTATTCGGGGCGCTGTTTGGTTAGCGCAGTGCAAAGCGGCCGCCAATCAAACCGCGGCAGCTGCGCCAACGACTGCAGGTTTAAATACGAACTCTACGCTAAAAGCGAGGAGAGCGGGGTGCTGTTTCGTCTCGAGGAGGACGAGGGTGGCACGCATATAATGAACTCTAAAGACTTAAATTTATCCGCGCACATCAAGGATATCATCGAAAGCGGCGCGGTCGATAGCCTAAAAATCGAAGGCCGCACGAAAAGCGAATACTACGCCGCCTGTGCGACTAGAGCCTACCGTATGGCTGTTGACGACGCTATGGCGGGCAAATTTGACGCGCAAATTTACGCCGGCGAGCTAAATACGCTAAAAAATCGCGGCTTCACCGACGGCTACCTGGTAAATCGCCCGTTTGAAAAAGCTGATACGCAAAATCACGCTAGCAGCCTAGAAGAAGGCACTCATCAGGTAAACGCCATGACTTTAGACGGCGAGTTTTTTAAATGCAAATATAAAATTTTCCCAGGCAACGAGTACGAGATCGTAGCTCCACTGGGCGCTCAGATAGATGAGTGCGAGAGTGAAATATCGCAAATTTTCGGTCGCGACGGCAAGAAATTTATCAAATTTAAAAAGCTCGTAATCAAAAAAGGCAAGGAAATAGCAGAAATCCATAGCGGCAACGAAAACGAAGTAAATTTGGGCGCGAGGCTGCCTAAATTTAGCTTTTTAAGAGAGGAAATAAAATGAAATTCGT
>CAUSAR010000102.1:0-4767 GCA_963529735.1 uncultured Campylobacter sp. | reverse complement strand
CACCGAGTTGCCAAACTGCCTGCGCGTCCTATCTCGCGCCGCCTCCGCCATCTCGTCTAAAAATGCGCCAGCGGCCGGGCTTAGAAGTGCTTTTAGTCCCTCTATGCTTAGATTTTCCTCGTTTAGAGCGCGCCTAACGTCGCTAGCGTCAAATTTTGCGTAGTCGTAGTCCTCGCGCGCAGCTAATACCCACCGCATCAGCGTTTCATCTATGCGCTGCGCACCGTCAGCATACTCCATCACGTCTAGATTTTTCAAATATTTCTCCGTTTTTTCGTCTAAATTTCAGGCGTTAAATTTGACGGTTTTGGATTGCGAGGCGGTAAATTTTACGCGCCTAGACCCGCGCCTTTACGGCGCTAAATTAAAGCCGCGTGAAATCGTCAAATTTAAAATTCGCAGGATTTAACGAGGTAAATTTTATCCTCGCCCGCATCAAATTTGACGCCGTTTTTCATGCCGTCAAATTTAAAGCTGAATTTACTCCAAAAATCCCGTCAGCGGACTTGACGCCCGAGCGCTTTCGCTTATGCCTCCAAACCCGGATAGATACGCCAGCCTGCCCGCATGAATCGCCAGCGCAAATGCCCGCGCCATCGTTTTTACGTCGCCCGCAGTCGCGATAGCGGTGTTTGCCATCACGGCTGCGCAGCCCATCTGCATCGCCTCGCACGCCTGCGCGGGAGTGCCGATGCCCGCATCCACGATCACGGGCAGGTCTATCTCGGCGAGCAAGATTTTGATAAATTCGCGCGTACAAAGGCCTTTATTTGTCCCGATCGGAGCGCCAAGCGGCATCACGCACGCAGCACCCGCCGAGGCCAGATCGCGCGCTACGTTTAGGTCTGGATACATATAGGGCATCACGACAAAGCCCATGTTTGCGAGCTTTTCGGTCGCCTTTATCGTCTCGTAGTTATCGGGTAGCAGGTATTTGCTGTCTCTGATGACCTCAACCTTCACGAGATCGCCGCAACCAGCCTCGCGCGCGAGATTTGCGATACGCACGCACTCATCGGCGTTCCTGGCGCCTGAGGTGTTTGGCAGTAGCGTCACTCCCTTTGGGATAAAGTCTAAGATATTTTCCAGCCCACCCTCGTTCACGCGCCGAAGCGCTAGCGTCACGATCTGCGCGCCCGCCTCGTGCACCGCAGCCTCCAAAAGAGGCAATGAAAATTTACCCGATCCAAGGATAAAACGCGAGCTAAATTTATGCCTGCCAAGCTCTAAAATATCGTTATTTTCATCAAATTTCATCTCAACCTCCGCCTACAAAATGCACTATCTCAGCCGAGTCGCCGTCTCTTAGCGCCGTATCAAATTTATCTTTCGGCAAGATTTCGCCGTTTAGCTCGACTGCGATGCGCTCAGGCTTTAGCCCCTTCGCCGCGAGTAGCTGCGCTACCGTTTTGCCGATAAACTCGCTCTCGTCTTTGCCGTTTATTTTTAGCATTTTCTTTCCGTTTTATTAAATTTAGCGCGCCCGTGCGGGTCAAATTCGCGCTGCATAAGCTCGCGATTATACCGCTTTTTGCTAAATTTAATCCAAATTTTTCATCGCAAGCGCGCATGCGGCAAGCCCGTAAAATGCGACGCAAAGACTAACTGCAAGCCCAAAAACGCCAACCGCGGGCGTCTGACTAAAACTAAGCGCGAAAAACGAGACAAAGCTCGTGATAAACGCGGCAAATATCCCAAAAACGCGCTCTCGCCGCGACAAGTCGTCGTTTAGCGCAAAAATGAGATAATCTATCCCGACCGCGCTCGCCAAGATAAGCCCGAAAATAGCAAAAATATTTACATGGACGCCAAGCGCCGCAAAACCGCAAAGCACGGCCAGCACGCCAAGCGCGATGACGCTCATAACCAAAAGCGAGCGCGCCGCCCCAAAAAACGCCCACAAAAGCGCAAACGCAACCAAAAACGCGCCGCCTTTTAGCGCTGCAGCCCAGGCCTTAGCCTCGGTCAAATTTTGATTTAGCGCGCTGACGAAACCCACGCTAAAAGCGCCGTTTGCTTTTAAAATTTCATACGTTTTAGCGCCGCTTGCAAGCCCATCGGCATACACCGCGGTGCTGTTTGGGCTCGGTAAAAACCGCGTCAAATTTTTTGCCGCGTCAAATTCTAAAATCTCGCTAACGCCGATAGTTTGAGCGTTTGCGATCTTTTCTAGCTCGGATTTTACTAGCTCGCTAGGCAAGCCAAACTGGGCGTAAATTTTAAAGATCTCCTCGTCTTTTGCGGCCTCTTTAAAGATATTTTTTACACTTTCTTGCTCGGCACGGCTTAGGATAAATTTAGAAATCGATGCGTAGTCTTTGACGAGATTTGCCTGCTTTAGCTCGCGCATCAGCCGCTTTTCATCGCTGACCAAATCGTCGCCGCCCTTTATCATGATGACGGAGTTTTGCGGCGCGGCACCCGTTATCTCGCTGATCTTTTTAGACTGCTCCAGTAGCTCTGCGGGCGAGTTTGCGTAGTCTTTTATCTGCTCGGGCGCGCTTAGACTTTTAAAATTTAGCGCCAAAATTCCCGCGCAAAGCGCAAATGCGGCGAGTAAAATTTTTAAATTTATCACTCCCGCCGCACGCTCGCAAAGTCCCGCAAATTTATCAAAAAACCTTGAAAACAAGGCACTTTGCGAAAACGTCGCGCCCTCAAATATAAAAGGCAAGCAAAAATATGTAAATAAAAACGCCCCAAGCAGGGTAAATAGCGAAAATATCGCGGTTTGGCGCAGCAGCTCAAGCGACGAAAAGGCAAAAACTCCGTATCCGCTCATCGTGATGCAAAGCCCGAGCAAGAAAATTTTAAGCATCGGACGCACACTTGCGGCTGCCACGGGCGCGTTTTGGTTTTTACCCAGCCAGTGCAGCGCAAAATCAAACATCAGCCCGACCAAGCTCGTGCCGATAACCACGACCATGACGCTAAGGCTCTCGTAGATCAAAAGCGAAGCCGCAAGCCCGCACGCAAAGCCGAAAATCGCGACGAAAACGACGCAAAAAATGCGAAAATTTTTAAACGCGAGCAGCAAAAAAATCGTGCAAAGGCTAAGCGAAACCGCGCTCATAACGGCACTTTCTTTGTCGCCGCCCTTTTTCCCGTAGGCTCCGTATAGCGCGCCGCAGCTAGCGTAAGCCTGCACCGCGTCCTTCGCCGCCATTTCGCGTACGTTTTCATAAAATTTGATCAAATTTTGCGGTTCGTAGCCGGGCTTAAGGCGCGCTTTTACGAGGTAAAATTTCCCGTCCTCATGTGCGGCTTCTAGCATCAAATTTGACAAATTTAGGCTGATTTTTGAGCTCTCTAGGCTCATGTGCGAGCTTAAGGCGAAAAAATCGTCCTTCGCGTTAAGCGGCTTAAAGGCGAATTGATTAAATAAATTTTGCGCGCTTTGTTTGAAAAACGCATTTTTGTCTTTTACTAAAAGCTCATAGGTTTGCTCGTTTAAAAGTGCGATTTTTAGGGCGTTTAGCTGAGTTAGATAGGAGGTTAAATTTACGTCCTGCTTTGCGCGGTACTCTTCAAAAATCCCGCTTTGCGCGGCTAAATTTTCGCTTTTTTCTAAAAACTCGGGCGAATCTGAAGCCAGCAAAAACTCGCTAGAAGCGCTATCAAGCATCGATTTTAGCGCTGTTTGCTCGGTAGAGTTTTCAAAATTTACTAGAGAAAAAATATCCGCGTTTATCTTTTTTGCGCTCAAAATACAAACAGCAAGCGCGGCTAAAAACGCCGCTAAAAAGATAAAAAAACGCGCGGATTTTTTCATTTTACGTTGTAAAAATCATTTACCGTTTTATCGCCGCTAACCTCGTTTAGTACGATCTTTTTGACGAATTTATCGCCTCCGACCAAAATACGCGTAAAGATTTGCTTTAGCAGCAGATTTTTGGGCGTCAGCTCGATTTTCCAGTTGCTTTTGTCGCCTGAGATTTTAAAGATAAATTCCTTCTCAAGCTCGGCCTTATCGAGCTTTATGATGGATAAAAAGAGCTTTTTATCAAAATTTTGATCGATTTTTATGAGCTGATTGCCGCTTTTTTGAAAGATCCCGCGCTCGTTTATGACGATGCTCACCGCGATCGGGCTTAGCGTATCGTAGAGCAGTTCGCTTTGACTGAGTTCAAATTTGCCGTAGCTTTTAAACTCCACGTTAAATCCGCTCAAAAACTTCGTCTGAGCAAACTCGCCGCTGATATTTTGCGTTTTGATTTGAGATTTTATCTCGTTAAAATCAAGCCCCATCAGGCTCGCCGCCAAACTAAAAATTATCGCTATTTTTTTCATTTATATACCTTTTTATTGCATTTTGTAACTCTTGCGGGATCTCAAAGCACGTCTGCATCGCGCGCATATCCACGGCCGCCTGCGAGCTCGTACCCGTGCACAGCGTCTCGCCGCTTTTGGCGCTTTTTACGATGTAGCCGATCTTTAGAAAGCACTCGCACTCCTTTAGAGTCGCCTCTACCTCGATCTCATCGCCGAAAAACACGGGCTTAATATATTTTGCTTCGATTTTTACGATCGGATATGCGTAACCGTCCGCTCTCATCGCCTCGTAGTCGTAGCCTATCTCCTCTAGCAGCGCGCACCTAGCCGTCTCGAAATACTTCACGTAGTTGCCGTGCCACACGACGTTCATACTGTCCACGTCGTAAAACTGCGCCTTTAGCGCGACTGATTTTGATATCATCTCATCTCCAAAAATCAAAAAAATTAAACCACTGCGTAGGCGTTTGCTTGCAGCGATTTTCCAGCTCGCGG
>CAUSAR010000101.1:0-4776 GCA_963529735.1 uncultured Campylobacter sp. | reverse complement strand
CGTTTCCGGTTCTCAAATTTACGCCTTTTTGGTTTGATTTTTAATGTGCCTTACATAAGCGTTTACGTACTCAAAGCCCGAATACAGCGTCAGCGCGACGCTAAGCCAGAGCAAAAACTCGCCAAAAGGCCACTGCATGGTTAAAAAGCCGATCGCTACCATTTGGCAGACGGTTTTGACTTTGCCCGCCATCGACGCGGCGACCTCTACGCCTTCGCCCGCCATCACGACGCGAAATCCCGTGATAAAAAACTCGCGAACGAGGATGAGATACACGGCCCACGGGCTCGCGCGGTCTATCATCATGAGTCCTAAAAATGCACCAAGCGTTAGCATTTTATCCGCAAGTGGGTCGATGACGGCTCCTAGTTTGGTTTTTTGATCCCATGCGCGCGCGATAAATCCGTCAAAAAAGTCCGTTACGCTAGCGATCACGAATACAAGCGCGGCAAAGTAGTTCATCCAGCTAACGTGCACGCCTGAGAAGGAATTTACGCTAAGTAGCAGCCAAAACATCAGGGGTGCGAGAAATACGCGCAGGAAGGCTAGGGCGTTTGGTAAATTTAGGCTCATTTATCTGTTCTTTCTTTTTGATTTCGGGGTTTAAATTTTGACGGCGTAGCACGGGAATAGGCGGAAAAATAGCTAGCCTTGTTTTGGCTCGGTTTTGCCTGTTTCTTATTTGCGCTTTGCTCAAATTTGCTCGCAGCTTTGTCAAATTTGAGCAAATTTGGCAAATTTGGATTAGATTTAAAAGAGCTGTCCGCGCCGCAAAATTTGCTTTCAAATTTTAAATTTTCATCAAATTTAGCCTGTAAGCGCGTTAAATTTATGCTACCAAATTTGCCCAGAACACGAGCAACCGGCAAATGAGCGCAGGCTAAATTCGCTTTTTTCATTTAAATGTTGTACCACCGTCGATGATGAAGGTGTGGCCCGTCACCCAGCTAGCTTTTGAGCTGCACAGAAACAAACATGCACCTGCTATGTCGGTTGGCTGCCCCATGCGGTTTAGCGGGCTTAGCTCGGCTGTTTTGTCGCGCACTTCCTCGTAGTTTGTAAAAGCCCTAAGCGCGTCCGTCTCGATAGGACCGCCGCTAACGACATTTACGCGGATATTTTTTTCGCCAAGCTCGGTTGCCGCATAGCGTGCCATAGCTTCTACCGCAGCTTTTGCGGTGCCGTGGCCTGCGTAGTTTTCGATGTAGACGAGATTACCCGTTGATGAAAGCGAGATGATGCTGCCACCGCCCGTTTTTTCCATGCGTTTTGCCGCTTCTTGTGCGCCAACTACGAATGCGTTTACGGTTGCTGTGAAAATGTTATTGATACCGCGAGGGCGAAGTTTCATAAATTTCGTATATCCGCCTGCGACCGGACGACCCGAGATGATAGCGTTTGAGATGAAAAAATCGATGCGGTCGAAGTCTGCGTCGATCTCTAAAAATAGATCTTTGTAGGTCTCGGGCTCAAGTATATTTAGTGCGTAGGCTCTGGCTTTTATGCCATACGTCGCCTCGAGCTCGGCGGCTTGGGTCTTGGCTAGCTCTTCGTTTGAGTTATATGTAAAGGCAATATTTACGCCATTTGCGGCGAATTCCTCCACGATGGCGCGTCCGATACCGCGCGTTCCGCCGCTGATTACTAGAGTTTTGCCTTTAAATTCGTTTTCGCAGTTCATTAAAATCCTTTTATGTTATATTGTTTTATAGTCTGTTCAATTTTTTTGAGATTTTCGGCGCTCGGCTCGCAAAGCGGCAAGCGGTACTCGAGGCTTGATATGAGCCCGGCGATGTACATAGCGGCCTTGACCGGGATCGGATTGCTCTCGCAAAACATTATTTTATTGACCGCATACAGATCGTCGTTTATGGCTTTTGCGCGCGCAAATTCGCCCTTTAGCGCAAAGTGAGTCAAATTTGAGATCTCGTCGGGGAGCAAATTTGCCGTAACCGAGATCACGCCCTTGCCGCCGTTTGAGAGGATCGGATAGTTTATCGCGTCCTCGCCGCTGATGACGGATAGACCTGGCTCGTGCGCGAGTAGATCGACGCAGCGCTCGATGCTACCTGTGGCCTCTTTTACGCCGTAGACGTTCTCGCACTCTTTAAACAGCCTAAAAACCGTGCACGGCTGGATATCGACGCCTACGCGGCCAGGGACGTTATAGAGCAGCACTGGGATTTCGACGCTTGAAGCGATCGCTTTGTAGTGGCGGTATAGGCCTTCTTGCGTCGGTTTGTTGTAGTATGGCGCTACCGATAGGATACCGTCGGCGCCGTGATCTTGAGCAAATTTTGCTAAACCTACCGCCTCGTGAGTGGCGTTACTGCCGGCACCCGCGAGTACTTTTACGCCCGTGTTTTTGCAGGTATTTACGGCGATTTCGATGCAGATTCTATGCTCGTCGTGCGTTAGCGTCGCGCTCTCGCCTGTGGTGCCTACGGGTACGACTGCGTCGATGCCGTTTGCGATTTGTCTTTTGATTAATTTTTCATAACCGATTTCGTCTAGTTTACCGTCTTTAAAAGGCGTAATCAGCGCCGTCATAGCGCCCGTTATTGCTTTTTTATTCACTTTTTTTCCTTTCTTAGGATGATCGTCGTGGATTTTTCTTTTCTCGCGTATTTTTTGCAGATTTCGTTTAGATCGGCCGGTTTTAGCGCGGCTGTTTTTTCAGGTAGCTCAAGAAGCGGCTTTATGTCGCCTCTAACGAGATAACTGCCGTATAAATTTGCTACCTTTGACGCGCTATCTAACGAGTAAATGAGATCGCTTTTTAGGCTATTTTTTATCTTGGTTATCTCGTCCTCGTCTATTTTTTGCGTTTTTGCGTTTTCTAGCACACGCCAGATCTCTTCCTCTACAGCCTCGGCCTTGACGCCAGGATTACAAACGGCTAGTACGATGAGCAAGCTCTCGTCGATGTTGCTCATATTATAGACGTCTACGCTGTTTACGAGGCATTTTTCATCTATCAACACGCGCTGCAAAACAGAGCTTTGTCCGCTGCCTAGATACTCGGCTAGCGCGCCCAGACGCGGCTGATCCTCGTGATTAAACGGCGGGATCTTAAAGGCAAGCGCTAGCATCTCTACTTCGCTATCCTTGTAAATTTCAGCCCTTTTTGCGCCGTTTTGCTCTGGCTCGATGCAGTGGAGTTTTGGTAGCGGTTTTTTGTTTTTTATGTTTTTAAAGTGCTTTTTGCCTAGCTCAAACGCGCTTTTTTTATCGATGTCGCCGCTGATTAGCAGGATCGCGTTTTGCGGCTGATAGTACGTCTCGTGAAATTCTTTTATGTCCTCTATCGTCCAGTTTCTGATGTCGCCGATAAAGCCGATCGGAGTCCAGTGATACGGGTGATAGCTAAAAGCGACGTTAAAGAGCGTAAAGTACAAAAAACCGATCGGAGAGTTGTCCGTGCGCCATCTGCGCTCCTCGGTCACGACGTCGCGCTCAGGTTGGAATTCTTTATCTTTTAGGCTCAAATTTTCCATTATATCGGCGTAGAGCCTAAGCGCCTCGTCTAGGTTGCCTTTTGAGCATTTGACGAAATAATGCGTATAATCAAAGCCCGTGCTAGCGTTGTTTACGCCGCCAAACCCCTTTACAATCTCGTCAAATTCACCCGCTTTCATATTTTTCGTGGATTTAAAATTTAGATGTTCTAGCATGTGCGCGATGCCGCTTTTGCCCATGGTTTCGTTTCGCGAGCCCACGCGGTAAAACACGTCCACGCTGATGACGCTAGAGCCCTTGCTAGCGGGGATGTGATATATCTCAAAGCCGTTTTTGAGCTTTGTTTTGGAGTATTTTATAAGCATAAATTTCCTTAAATTTTGTTTTTTATATCGCAGCCCACCGCTTCGCTAATCGAGGCGAAATTATCCTCTTTTAAAAGCTTTAAAATACCTTCGTTTATCTGTTTTGCGATGTTTGGGCCCTTGAATATAAAGGATGTGTAAATTTGAACCAAATTTGCGCCCGATTTTATGCGCGCGTACGCCTCCTCGGCGCTATCTATGCCGCCACTTGCGATCAAAACCGTCTTGCCGTAAAGCTCGCTAGCCACCGCGCTAAAAAGCTCGCGAGAGCGTTTGGCGATGACCTTGCCGCTTAGCCCGCCGAAATTTTGCAAATTTGGCGACTTTGATAGCGAATAATCCACGCTCGTATTATTTACGATTACGCCTTTTGCGCCGCTTTCTACGGCCGTTTTGCAGATCTGCACGGCTTTGTCGTCGTCCATATCGGGCGCGATTTTAAAGATTATCGGCTTTTTTGCGATCGGCGTAAGGCGCGCAAAGAGGTCTTTTATAAAGCTATCTTCTTGCAGTTCGCGTAGGTTTGGGGTGTTTGGCGAGGAGACGTTGATGACGAAGCAGTCGCAAATTTCGTTAAATTTAGCGACTAAAATTTCATAGTCTTTGATCGCTTCTTCGTTTGGCGTGATTTTGTTTTTGCCGATGTTGGCAAAAAGCGGTATCGCAAATGGATAAAGCTTGCCGACGCGCGCACTCAGGGCGTCTGCGCCTTCGTTGTTAAAGCCCATCGCGTTTTGTATGCTCTCTTCTTCGATGAGGCGAAAAAGGCGCGGTTTTGCGTTGCCCTCTTGCGGCTTTGGCGTCACGGTGCCAAACTCCACGTGCCCAAACCCGAGCGCTGCCAGCGGACGCAGCATTGTGGCGTTTTTATCAAAGCCGCCGGCGATTCCAACCGGATTTAAAAAGCTAGTTCCTAGCAAATTTTGCGAAAGAGCCGCGTCCGTGACGACGC
>CAUSAR010000100.1:0-4871 GCA_963529735.1 uncultured Campylobacter sp. | reverse complement strand
TTTAAAAAGCTAGTTCCTAGCAAATTTTGCGAAAGAGCCGCGTCCGTGACGACGCAGTTTTTGGCGACGATGCTATAAAGCCCCGGAAATACGCAGTCTGAGATACTTAGCGTTTTTTCGACGATTTTATGAGCGGTTTCGGGGTCAAATTTAAAAAATATGGATTTTAGTGTTTCGTAATTCAAATTTTATCCTTAAATTTTGAGCGATTTTATCGAATTTAGGCTTAAACAAGGGCTTCGCCTTTTAGTTTCGCGTAAATTTCGCAGCTCTTGCTAAGCGCCTCGTCGGTATCAAAACCGACCACTTTTCCGCCGCTGATAACGGCGATTTTATCGGCATTTTGCACCGTGCTTAGGCGGTGCGCGATGATAAATATTATCTTTTCTTTTTGTAAATTTGCGATGGCTTTGGTTATCTGCTGCTCGCTTTCGTTATCCAGGGCGCTTGTGGCCTCGTCAAATATCAAAATCTGCGGGTCGTCGTAGAGCGCGCGGGCGATGGCGATACGCTGGCGCTGGCCGCCTGAGAGATTGGTGCCAAATTCATTTAAAATAGTCTGCGCGCCCTGGGGCAAATTTGACACGAAATCATACGCATTTGCCGTTTTTAGCGCGAGTTCGACCTTGGCTTCGTCGTATTCGCGGCCGTAGGCGACGTTGTTTGCGACCGTGTCGTTAAAGATATAGACGCGCTGGGTCACTAGGCCGATATTTTGCCGCAGCGAACCCAGATCGAAATTTTTGATATTTTCGCCGTTTATCTCGATCGCTCCGCCGTTTGCGTCGTAAAATCTCATAAGCAAATTTACGATCGAGCTTTTTCCGCCGCCGCTACTGCCCACGAGCGCTACGGTTTGGGATTTGCTGGCGCTTAGATTTACGCCTTTTAGCACCTCTTTGTCGTCGTAGTTTAGCCTGACGTCTTTAAAATTTATCAAATTTATTTCACTCGGTACGGGCTTGTCACCGCTTAAAATTTGAGGCTCTTTATCAAGTAGCTCAAAGGTTCGCTCTGCCGCGACCACGGCGTCTTGCATCTTGTTGTAAAGGCCTGAAATGCGTTTAATGGGCGTATAAAGCATGAAAAGCGCGGTTAGAAACGAAAAGAAGCTTCCCATCGTCAAATTTCCGTCTATGACCTCTTTGCCGCCGATGATGACGACTGCCGCGACGCCCACGGAGCCGAAAATTTCCATCATCGGGCTTACCATCTCGTTTACTTTTACGCTTTTTAAATTTAGCTTGAAAAATTTAGCGTTTTCGTCGGTAAATTTAGCGTGCTCAAACTCCTGCGCGTTGTTTGCTTTGATGATTTCGATATTGGTAAAAATTTCGCTTAGCTTCGAGCTGATGTCGGAGGTCTTTTCCTGCGAGGCGCGGGAGATTTTTTTCATCTTTTTTGCGAGTCTTGAGAGCGGATAGACGGCTGCAGGCATGATAACTAGCGCAAAAAACGCAAGCTGCAAGCTCTGATAAAGCACTACACAAAGCAACCCGACGATCGTGATAGCCTCGCGGATGAGCTCCGGGATCATGGAACTAACGATGCTTCTGATGCGGTCGATGTCGTTGATATTTCGGCTTATTAGCTCGCCCGTGCGGTAGTCGTTAAAAAACTTCATATCCAAATTTAGCAGGTTTTTTAGCAGCTTCTCGCGAAACCTTCTCACGATATCCTGCCCGATATATGCCGTAAAATAGGCCTGCAAAAACGTGCCAAGCCCCTTTAAAAAGTAAATCGCGATGATGGCATAAGGCAAAAGATAAAGCAGGTCTTTGTTTTTTTCGATGAAAATTTTATTTAGCACGGGCTCGATCACCCACGCAGACGCGGCAGTGCCGCCGCTAGCCATCAGCATGCCGGCGATCGCGATGATAAAATACGAAATATAATCCCTAAAATATGGCGCAAACCGCCGCAAGACCTCTTTTAGGCTCATCTGCTTCATATCTTTTCCCACATGCAGCCGTTTGGAGTATCCATGAGGCTGATGCCGTTTGCGGCTAGCATATCGCGGATTTTATCGGATAACTCGTAGTTTTTGGCTTTTTTGGCTTCATTTCTTTGATTTATCAGATCCTCGATATAGGCTCGCTTTTCGTCACTCACGCCAAACTGAAAATACTCAAATACGTCCACCTGCAAGATGCCGAGCACCCGCGCTATTAGCTCCAAATTTGCCGCGATTTCGCCTTTTTTGGCTTTATCTTTCGGGTTTGCGTCTAGCTCGTCGTTTGCGCTGCGGACAAACTCGTCTACGCTCGCAAGGGCTTTTGAGGTGTTTAGATCGTCTCCCATCGCGGACATAAATTCGCTCTTAAATTTCTCGTTCGCGCTCAAATTTGCCGCTGCGCCAAGAACCCGTTTTTTTAGGCGGTAAATTTTATCTAGCCGCTTTTTTGCCGCGTTTAGATCATCTTCGCTAAAGTTAAAATTCGCTCTGTAGTGGCTAGAAATCAGATAAAATCTCACCGCCTCGCCTAAATTTCGCTCTAGCGCGTCTTTAACGAAAAAGCTATTTCCTAGGCTCTTGCTCATTTTTTCGTTATTTACTTGGATAAAGCCGTTGTGCAGCCAGTATTTAGCCAGGCTCTTGCGCTCGGCGCAGCGGCACTGCGCGGCCTCGTTTTCGTGGTGAGGAAATAGCAGATCAAGCCCGCCCGCATGGATATCGATCTCAAATTTTTCGCCGCCAGATAGGTGCTTTTTTATCATCGCGACGCACTCAGTGTGCCAGCCGGGCCTTCCGCGGCCAAACGGACTTTCGTACCATTTCTCGTCAAATTTCCACAGCACGAAGTCTTTTTCGTCCTTTTTTTCGTCATTACTAGCCACGCGAGCGACGTTTGCTTCGGTGTCAAATTTACCGCTAAGACTCAGATACTCCGCGTCTTTTGCGGTGTCAAAGTAGATGCCGTCGTTTGCGATCTCGTAAGCAAAGCCGTTTTTTAGCAAAATTTCGATGTACTCTATCATCTCTTTTAGCGTCTGCGTCGCTTTTGGCTTGACATCGGGCTCAAGTACGTTAAGCGCGCTCATATCACGCTCGTAGCTTGCGATATATCTATCCGTGATCGCTTCTAGACTCTCGCCGCTCTCGCTCATTTTCTTTAAAATTTTATCGTCGATATCGGTGTAGTTTCGCACGAATTTGACCTTGTAACCAAGCTCGCTTAACGTGCGTCTAAGCAAATCAAAGCTAATCGCGCTTTTAGCGTGTCCTAAATGCGCATCGTCATAAACCGTCGGCCCGCAGACGTAAATGCGCACGAAGTCGCTTTTTACGGGCTCGAATTTCACTTTTTTTCTTTTTACGCTATCAAAAATTTGCATCTAAAAATTTCCTTAAAAATATCAAAATCACTGCCTCTAAAACCAGAACCGCGCTTAAAAGCGTTATTTTTTTAGGCTCGATTATAGCTAAAAATTTCCTTATCCCAAAAAATTTGACGTTTAAAGCTAGCGTCAAAAACCCGCCCAGCGAGCTAGCAAGCGCTAGTCCGAACGCGCCATAAATTTGCATCAAAATAACAGCCAAAACGAGGTTAAAAACGAGCGTTATAACGGCGATTTTGGAGGCTAGCTTTTGCTGTAAATGCGCATAAAGCCAAAGCGAAAAAAGTTTGGCAAGCCCAAAGGGCAAAAGTCCGATCATATAGGCTGCCAAAACGCTCGCGGTCGCCGCCGTATCGGCCTGTGTGAAGCTTCCGCGCTCAAAAAGCAGCATGATGATGGGCTGGGCTAAAACGATGCCGCCGATGGCCGCCGCAAAGAGCAGAAAATATAAAATTTCAAAGCTTTTTCGCATCCATTTTAGAGCTTCGGCTTCGTTACCGGCCTTGATTTGGCGCGTGATTTTAGGAAAAAGCGCGGTTGAGAGCGCGATCGCAAATATCGCTAAAGGCAGCTGAAAAATGCGGTTAGCGTAGAAAAGATAGCTGATCGATCCCGCCGCCAAAAACGACGCTAACCACGTATCCATAAATGAGCTTAGCTGCATCGCGGATGATCCGACTAGACCGTGGAAAAAGTTGCTAAAAAAGCCTTTCGTATCGGCCCTTTTGCCGCGGGCAAATTTAACTAAGCCGCCAAAAAAGAGCTTTGAAATGCCGTTAAATTTAAGCGCGACAAGGTGCGCGATAAGCTGCAAAATGCCGCCGACCACGACGCCAAAACTCAAATAATAAGCCGCGACTTTAGGCTCCTGTCCGCGAGCTAAAAGTAGCGAGCCGATCATGGCTAAATTTAGCAGAGCGGTCGAAAACGCCGTCGTCGCAAAATGCCCGCGATACTGCAAAAGCGAGGCCAAAAAAGTAACGGCAAAGATGAGCGCTAGGTAGTAGAAGTTGATTTTTACGAGCGGGACGGCTTCGTTTATGCCGCTCTCCGCTAGGCCCGTGGCGATAACGGAGGTAAAAAACGGAGCGAATAAATTTACCAAAAGCGTGAGAACGCCGATAAAGGCTAGAAATTTAAGAAAAATCTCGGCGCTAAAGAGCGATTTTTTGTTTGATTTCGTAAAATTTGGTAAAAAAGCGTTGGCAAAAGCCCCTTCGCCAAATATGCGGCGCAGTAAATTGGGTATCTTAAACGCGATAAAAAATATATCGCTGTAAATGCCAGCCCCCAAAGTAGAAGCGGTAAGCAAGTCGCGCACAAGCCCTAAAACTCGCGAAACCATAATGCCGATACTGTTTGAAAAAAAACCCTTGATAAACACGAAAATCCTAGTAAATTTTTAGCGCAATGATAGGCAAATTTAGTTTTAAAAGACGTAAAATCAAGAGTTTTTAATGAAATTTTAGAGATAATCGACCAAAAATCAAAAAATTGCGAGAGTATCACGTGCCAGAAAACCAAAACGCGCA
>CAUSAR010000099.1:0-4982 GCA_963529735.1 uncultured Campylobacter sp. | reverse complement strand
TTGCATTGTCTGGGATTGATTTAAGCGAGTGTTTGTGGTAACCCTAGGTCTTAAAATATTCTCAAGCTACAATTAAACTTTATCCAAGTATTTTTAGGGGAAAATGGTGAGATTAAAATGTGTTTTGCTCAAGCTACGTTTTTTGTGGCCCTTAGTTACACCAATATTAAGCTTTTTTAGATTTTCATTTAGAAGTTGATTTGATTGAATACACTTGCAACACTGGTTTATATTAATAATATTTTTTAATAATCTTATAATTATTTTTTGGTAGAATGCGAAATAATTTTTTAAAAAGGAAAAACTATGAACAAATTTATGTTATCAATGTTGGCATGCGCTTCGATGGTATTTGCCGCTATAAATTTAAATACCGCTACAAAAGAGGAGCTTATGAGCTTAAACGGCATTGGTGCGGCAAAGGCTGATGCTATTATTGAATACAGAAAAACAAACAAATTTGAAAGTATAGAGGATATTAAAAACGTAAACGGTATCGGCGATAAGACTTTTGAAAATTTAAAAGGCGATATCTCTACGAGCGGTACGAGCATAATGCCTTCAAACGATAAAGTATCTAAAAAGGCGAAAGAGGCCAAAAATGATTTGGTCAATAAAACAAAGCAGAGTAAAAAAGACGTCGCTAAAAAAACAAAAGATGCAGAAGAAAAAATAGCTACGCCTGAAAAAGATACGGATAAATCTAAAACGGACATAGAAGAAAAGGCTTCTAAAAGTGTAAAAAATAAAGTAAAATTAGGCGAAGATAAAATAGAAAAAGATGTTGATGAGGCTAAGACTAAGACAAAAGTTTCAAAGCAGAAGGTTGAAGAAAATGTAGGCAAGGAAGTTGAAGCTAAAAAATCTACAAAGAAAAAATCAGAATAAATCTGTTATCGCGGTTCAAATTTGAGCCCATAAATTAAACTGCGTAAATCCTTTTTGATAAATAATCTGAAAGGATTTACGTAATGCTTCTTTCTGATTATATATACGCCCTCCACAACCGATTAAATCACTATAAATGCAAATTAAAGTGTTATATCTGGCATTAATCGCCATTGGTAAATGTTAGCCAAAAAACAATAAAAACGCCTGCCGGTATTGCGAGCAGCGTAAAAACCAGCTGCTGTTATTAATGGCGGTAAAACATTATATTTTGATAGTGTTATTTTGAAAATTACAATATAGTGCTGCAACTGGCAATGCCAAATTTTATTCCCCGCACACGGAGCTATGCGTGCTATTGAAATACGTAAATTTTTAAAATACGATTACCAAATTTACATTGTTGTATTTTTAAAACCAAAATCTCGTTGCAAAAATTTTTTATCAAAGTCCGAGAAATTTTATTAAAAAATATCTTATATGCCAAATTTTGCACCCTGCGTTGTTTTTAAAGGTTAAAAAGATATAATCTGTGCATTATTCTAAAACAAACAAAATTTAATAAGGCGACCAAAGGGTGGAATTTAAAAAAGTTTTAAATTTTTTATCTGTTTTTATGGCGGCGTTTGTGCTTAGCGGATGCGCGGCGAAGGCAAAATTTGACGTTCCGCAGATCGTAAATTTCGATAAACGCGAGTTTGAAGTGATTTCACAAAGCGGCTCAAATTTGCTCTATATTTCGCATGAAAAAGAGGATTTTTATTTTACGATGATAAACTCTATGGGTACTCCGCTAGCTAGGCGGGTTTTAAAGCCGAGCGGCGAATTTGAAGCTATCGGCTTTTTGCCGCCAAATAGCGCCTATAACGAGCTCTTTATCAAAGTGCTAAGTATAGTAAAATCAAATCAAAAAGAGGCCGTCATAACGGCAAATAGCGAAAATTTTAAGGTAAGAGCTCTTGATATACGTTAGCAAGCCCGCCATCATTAGCGCAGCCGGAGCCGACGCGGAGGAAAATTTTGCAAATTTGTGCGGCGAAAAGAGATTTTTGAGCGTCTGTGAAGGTTTTAGGGCTGATAAAAGCTTTATCCTGGGCAAGGTCGGCACGCAGCTGGCTAAATTTAGCCAAAATACGCCAAAACACCTGCAAACGCGCACGAATGCTCTAGTTTTAAGCGCGCTTTTGCAGATAGATAAAGAGGTGCTAGACGCCATCAAAAAATACGGCAAAAACCGAGTCGGCGTAGTGGTAGGTACGACTACTAGCGGCGTGGAGGAAAACTACGAAACGTTTAAAGATTTTGCCGCGACGGGATTTTTTGATGCCTCAAAATTCGGCGTCAGTCGCAACTCTCTAGCCAATCCGTCCGAATTTATCGCCGATTTTTATGGGCTTAGCTCGGTTGTGTTTTCCGTCTCTACCGCCTGTACGTCTGGCGTTAAGGCGATCATAACGGCAAAAAGGCTGCTGGAGTCGGGCATCTGTGACGCCGTGATCTGCGGCGGTGTGGATAGCTTAAACACGCTCACGATTAACGGCTTTGATAGCCTGGGTATCCTAAGCGCGCGCGAGACCAATCCGTTTTCTAAAAACCGCGACGGCATAAATATCGGCGAAGGCGCGGCCTTTTTTGTGGCGAGCAGAGATGAAATCTCAAGCGTAGTTATCGCAGGCGAGCACTCAAACTGCGACGCGTTTCATATGACGCAGCCTGATTTTAGCGCTCAGATGCAAACAAAGTGCGTGCAAAAGGCGCTGCAGGCGGCAAATTTAAGCAGCGTGGATTATATAAATTTACACGGTACCGGCACGCAGGCAAACGATAAGATCGAGGCAAAGATCGTGCATTCGCTTATGCCGAGCGTTTTTACTAGCTCCGTTAAGCCTCTGATCGGCCACACATTAGGAGCCGCAGGAGCCATCGAGAGCGCGCTTTGCGCCATGCTTTGTGCTAGAGGCGAAACTGCGCTGCCGCCGCATGTTTACGACGGCGTTTACGACGATGAGATAGAGGAGATAAATTTGGTAAAATTCGGCCAAAGAGCGGTCGTAAATTCGGCCATGTCGCTGTCTTTTGCATTTGGTGGAGACAACGCGGCCATTGTGTTTGGGAGAGCGAAATGAGCCTTGGGGATTATCTCCCACACGGTACGGCTATCGTTTTTATCGACGAGGTGCTTAAATTTGAAGATGGACGCATAAAAACCAAAAGCGTGATAAAAGAGGATAATAAATTTCTCGCGGAGGGCAAATTTGCCACGCACAAAACCGTCGAGATGATGGCGCAGTCGCTGGGTATCTACGACTCAAAGATGCGTGAGCTAAAGGGTATGAAATTTGGCCTGGGTTTTTTGCTGGGCAGTAGAAAATTTGAGATATTTAAGCCGTTTTTAATGGTAGGAGACGAGGTCCTCATCGAGGCGGCCTGCTCGATACAAGACGCAAGCGGTTTTGGCGTTTACGACTGCGAGCTTTACGTAAACGGTGAGCTTGGGGCGCGCGCGACGCTAAACGTGCTAAGCCCGGACGAGGAATACGTAAAAAGGATACTAGATGAGTAAAAGAGTGCTAATAACTGGCTCAAGTCGCGGCATCGGCGAAGCGGTAGCTAGGCGGCTGGCGGCGGCGGGATACGAGGTCGTGCTGCACGGCAAAAGCGCGAGCGAGCGGCTTTTAAATTTGCAAAACGAGTTAAATTTGAGCGCTTTAAAATTTGACGTTGCAGATACGCAGGCGGCACGGGCGGTGATCGAGGCCGATATAGAGGCTAACGGAGCTTATTACGCAGTCGTGATAAACGCCGGCATCACGCGCGATAACACCTTCGTCGGCATTGAGGACGAGGATTGGTTTGGCGTTATTGATACGAATTTAAACAGCTTTTATAACGTCCTAAAGCCTGCTCTCATGCCTATGATACGCGCTAAAAAGCCGGCTCGTATCGTCGTCATGAGCTCGGTTTCGGGCGTCATCGGCAACCGCGGCCAAAGCAACTACGCAGCTAGCAAGGCAGGCCTCATCGGCGCAGCAAAGTCTCTTGCAGTCGAGCTAGCATCGCGAAATATCACCGTAAACTGCATCGCACCCGGACTCATCGAGACCGATATGACGGACGGCGGCTTGCCGATCGAGGAGATATTAAAGGCTATCCCAGCCAAAAGAGCGGGCAAAGCAGACGAGGTCGCGCCTTTAGTGGAGTTTTTACTAAGCGAGGGCGCAGCCTACATAACGAGGCAGGTTATCGGCGTAAACGGAGGGCTTTGCTGATGCGAGTTTTTATAACCGGTATGGGCATGGTGAGCGCCTTTGGTAAGAGCTGGGAGGAGATAAGGGCTAAATTTGAACTCGGCCGAAACGCCGTGAGATACATGCCTCAGTGGGATAGATACGCCGATCTAAATACCCGCCTGGCTGCACCCATAGAGGGCTATGAGTGCCCTAGCTCGTGGGACCGTAAGCAGCTAAGAAGCCTGGGCACTGTCTCGATGTATAGCGTCGAGGCGGCGGGGCTGGCGCTAAGAGACGCGGGGCTCATGCGGGGCGAAAATTTAGACGCCGCGAGCCTCGATCCTATCGTGCAAGAAGGCAGACTAGGCGTCGCATGCGGTTCGTCCACGGGTAGCACCGAGTCGATACTAGCGATGGCAAAGTTGCTAGAGCTCGGCGAAAACGAGTGTAACGCCAACACCTATATCAAGATGATGCCTCACACCACGGCGGCGAATATCGCGCTTTTTTACTCGCTAAAAGGGCGTATCATCCCGACCTCCTCGGCATGTACGAGCGGCTCGCATGCGATCGGATACGCTTACGAGAGTATCAAAAGCGGCAAAATCGATATGATGCTAGCAGGCGGGGCAGAGGAGCTGTGTCCGAGCGAGGCATATGTGTTTGACATGCTCTACGCCACTAGCGTGAAAAACGGCTCGCCCGAGATTTCGCCCACTCCTTTTGACGAGGAGCGTGACGGGCTAGTGCTTGGCGAGGGTGCCGGGATACTTTTACTGGAGAGCGAAGAGAGCGCCGTAAAGCGCGGGGCTAAAATTTACGCCGAGGTCGTGGGCTTTGGCTCAAACTGCGACGGCTCGCACG
>CAUSAR010000098.1:0-5062 GCA_963529735.1 uncultured Campylobacter sp. | reverse complement strand
TACTTTTACTACCTTACCTTTTAGTTGGTTAGTAGCGCTTAGTTTTAGACCGTTATCGCCTTTAGCTACTATGATAGAAGAAGCTTTAAATAGATAAACTACCTTTTTACCCGCTACTAGATCTAAAGCCTTTTGGCTATCTACGGTTACGGTTGCTTTTACGGTCTCTCCGCCTTGTAGTTTTGCTACTACTAGAGAGTTTACCGCTCCCTCTCTTACCTCTGTGATTTGAGCTTGTAGTTGATTTCTTGCGCTAAACATTGTGTTTTCCTTTGTGATTAAATTTGATTTCGTATTAAAATCTGAGCGAATATTAACAACTTAAACTTTTATAAAACTTAAAAACGAATATGCAAAATTCTAACTTTGTCACTAAAATATTCTACATTAACGATTATCGGAATTTTAGGTATTTTGATAAATGAAGTAGAAAAATTTAATTTCGTAAGTTGGAAATAGGGGCAGGTGGGTTGAGGGTGGAATTTGAGGGGCAAAAAGGTTAATTTAGGATAAAATAACAAAAAAGGAGGCGAAAAATGCAAACTCAAAAAGATAAAATCGCCGAAGCGGCTAAATTTGAGTCTAAAATTGACGATGCAGATCGCCAAGACGAGCTAGCTCAAAGCGACGAGGAGGCCGAAGCGCTGGAATACGGCAAAGCCTTAGTACAAATCCCTAAAAATTTAAAGTACAGATATCAGCTTCATCGTTTGGTTAGATTTAATTTTCCGACTTTTACGGCATTGGCTTATTGCTTAATCCTGAACTATCTAGGCATGGATAATTTGTATCTAGTCGTATTATCTGCCATTGTTTGCACGCTATTGTTTTTAATTTTAAAACGCAAATACAGCAGTCTTTTTATTAAAAATCCTGAAAAAAGCAATACGATTTTTGCGGTAGAGAATTTTGCTACTTTTGCTTTGATTTTTTATCTTCCTGTTACTAAAAGCCAGCATAACGATGGATCAATAGGTGCTTTTGGTGCATTTTTGTTGCTAACTCCGATACTAATTATAGTGATTGCGGCTTGTATCTATCGCAACCAGAGTGTTTACGCGGAGCTAAAAGAGTAAATTTTAGTAGTCAAATTCTGTACTCAAATTTACGCAAAGCTAAAGCAGCTAAATTTGTTTGTTACATAAGGTGGATTTTATGATTCTGTAACGCCAAAACCATTTTATAGGTCGCATTAAATTTACAAAAGTAGAGCAGGGCGGCTAAACTAACCGCCCGAATTTAATCAAATTTGAGCCCTAATGTGCGTCAAATTTGGCGTCTAAAACAGATCAGATAGGCAAAACGCGGATATTTGGGCTGAGGTTTTCTTGGAGCACGTTTTCGATCGCGTATAGCGTGCCAGTCGCACCGCTAGCGCAGCCGCTACAAGCGCCCATATAGCGGATATAGACGTCAAATTTGCCCTCGGCGTCCTTTTGTAGATCGAGGATCTCCATGTCGCCGCCGTCCATCATCAGCATCGGGCGGATCTCTCTGTCGATGACGCTCTCGATGGCTTTTAGTTGGCCCACGACGGTCATGCTCTCAAAGCTCACGTCGTCAAATTTGCCTGAAACCTGCGCGTCGATGACGGCTTGTTTTTTCTCCTGCTCCATCTCGGCTCTGGTGTCTGCGAGGATATCCACTAGATAATACTCGCGCTTTTCGTGTCCGCCCGGGCGTACGCAGGACTTGCAAAAGGCGCCTGCTTTGGTGTATTGCGTGATCTCCTCGACCGTGTGTAGGTCGTTTAGACGGATGACCTCTTTGATCGTGCCTAGGCTCACGCGCGCGCACTCGCACACGATGATCTCGTCCTCGAAATGCTCCGGATCCACGCCCTTGTACTGCGCTGCGGCAGCCTTGATGACGTCGTAGGCCATGACCGAACAGTGCATCTTTTGCGGCGGGACGGCTGGGACGTCGGGCGTGTCGCGCATAGCTTTTTCCACGTCGATGTTGGTGATTTTGACCGCTTCGTCCACGGTCTTGCCGACGCAAAGCTCAGCCATCGTATCGGAGCTTGCCACCGCCGTGCCGCAGCCAAAGCTTTTAAATTTAGCGTCCATGATGCGGTCGGTTTTCTCGTCTACGAGCCAGTATAGCCTCACCGCGTCGCCGCAGCTTTCTGCGCCAAAGTCCGCCACGATGAGCTTACCGCCCCTTGCTTTTGCCTCATCCTCGGTGATCTCGCCCATAAATTTGGGGTTGTTCATGCGGTCTTGGACGTTTTGGGAGTATTCGTCCCAGATGGAGCCGCCGATTAAATTATTTTTTGCCATTTTATTTCCTTTTTAGAGGCGTTGTCTCGCGAGCGTCTTTGAATGAGTTTGCAAAAATATCGCTGCGGCAACCTACGTGGTTAGCCTTGCTCATTTTTGCTTCACACCATTCAAATCCATCTCGCGATACTGCCGCCTGCTTCCTTTTAAATTTAACTCAAATTTGTACTTTTTAGGCTCAAATTTCAATTAAATTTAACTTCAAATTTGACCGCAAAACATTAAGGCGAAGTATTTTGTAGAAACATTTTACTTCGCAAAAACGCTACGCTTGTTTTGAGATGAATTTGAATGTTGTGCGGAAATTTTCGTCCCAAGGCTAGACATATAGTCTGCCACAGGGCGAAAATTTCAAACTCATTCAAAGGCGCTCAAAAGACGAGCCGCTACTTGCCGTTAGGGTTGTAGGCGTACGTGCTTGAAATAGCTCGCAACCTCACCACCGCCTTTTTGATATGCTCTATCGCGTAGTCAATCTCTTCTTCAGTGTTAAATCTCGACAGCGACAGCCTTAGCGCCGTGTGCGCTAGATCGCTGCTAGCGCCGATGGCTTCCATTATCGGGTTGCTCTCTAGAGTCTCGGAGGCGCACGCCGAGCCCGTAGACGCCGCGATGCCGGCCTGATTTAGATCCCACAGCATCGCCTCGCCCTCGACGCCTTTGATGGCAGCCAGGATGGTGTTTGGTAGTCTGTGAGCGCGATCTCCCACGACCGAGACGTCGGGTAGCTGTAGCAGCGCATCCTCGAGTTTATCGCGCAGGCGTCTTACGTGCAAATTTTCAAACTCGATTAGTTTGTTGCTATTTTCTAGCGCTTGCGCCATGCCGACGATACCCGCGACATCGAGCGTTCCGCTGCGTCTGCCGCCCATGTGTTCGCCGCCGTGAAGCAGGCTGGTTAGCTTTTGCGAGTCTTTGATATACAGGCCGCCCACGCCTTTTGGTCCGTGAAATTTATGCGCCGAAAAGCTCATAAAGTCCATGCCCATCTCGCGCACGTTTATCTTGATCTTGCCCACGGTTTGCGTCGCGTCGGTGTGAAACAGCGCGCCGTGCTCGTGAGCGATCGCTGCGCACTCTTTGATCGGGAAAATGGTGCCCGTTTCGTTATTTGCCCACATGATGCTAACGAGCGCGGTTTTGTCGTCGATGAGCTTTCTTAGGTCGTTTGGATCGAGCAGACCGTTTTCATTTACGGGTACGTAGCTCACGCGCACGCCGTATTTTTTGAGCGACTCAAAAGTCGCCGCGATCGCTGGGTGCTCGACGGCGCTGATTACGACATGATCCTTTTCTTTATTTAATATATGATCGAAAAATACGCCTTTAGCCACCCAGTTGTTACTCTCGGTGGCGCAGCTTGTTACCACGATATCGTCGTTATCGCTCGCGTTTATGCCCGCATAGAGCTGATCCATCGCGCGGCGAAGGGCAGGGTGCGTCTCGGAGCCGAATTTATGCAGCGAGTTTGGATTGCCGTATTTTTCGCAAAAAAACGGCTTCATAAGCTCGAAAGCTTCGGGATCGACCATCGTCGTGGCATTGTTGTCTAGATATACTCTCACGCTTGACCTTTATCAATTAGGATATATTTTATCCCTTTTATTTTCGCGACGATAATATAACAAATTTTATAAATTTTTGATTAAAATTTTAGCTTAGTTTTTTCAAATTTAAGCGGTTTTTGATAGAGTTTATATATTGAAATTCCTTATCAAATGAGCAAAACATCGCCATTTCGGCCAAATTTGAGATAAAAAGATAAAATATATCCTAAACTTAGTTTGATTTCTTAAGGTTTTAGAAAATTTAAAAATTAAAATTTTTGCATTTTGGGTGAAATTCGGCGAAATAAACCTAAATTTGACGCGGCAAAAAGGTAAATTTGAAGTTAAAATTTGCGGTTTTTCAGACAAGATGGAATAAAATTTAGATATGAAAGTCTTCAAAGGAATTTTAAGAATTATTGCCTGGTTTGTAGGCGTCGCTTACATAATTTTCACGCTGTTTGTATGTTTTTTAGCCCTAATCTCGTTTTTTTCATCCGATACGCCCGAGGGTTGCGATCCTAGTATGCCCACTAGCACGTGCGATTATATCGATGAAAAATTTGAAAAAGAGCTGCAAAATTTACCTCCCGTCGCCGCTTTGCCGCCCCTAGAAAAAAGACCTGTATTTTGGCTTGGAAAAGGCAGATTTGCAAAAGGCATAAAATTTGACCATTTATATGTTGAAAATGAAACCGGAGTCTGGCTTAGATATAAAGACGAGAGGAAAGAAGACCTTTTTTTACAAAAAGATATGCCGGGGCGCTACTATAAATACGACGAGATCGACCGCTCGCCGAACGAAAGGTGGGTGAGTAGAGAGCTTAAATATTATAGCTACAGCATCTATGATATTTTGCTTTTTGAGAATGAAGCCAAAATATTTTCTCAAACCGCGCATATGGCCACGAGGCGATTTATCGGTTTCCCTAATCTACACACCATGAGGGGCACCTCTTTTGCGGCTCCGCAAGGCACCGAGGAAAATTTAAACGCCATAAGAGGGCTTCAAATTCCGCTTGAAAGCTTTCCTAAAAATCCTAACGAACCCTGGCTTGTTCGGCCTGATAAGCTTGAGGCAAGAGGCTACGGCGGAGACAAAATAGCCAAAAAGCTCGCTCGCAATACCTTTGAGATTAAAGGCGAGGGATGGCGACAAACCGTGCGCGTAAATAGCCTCGCTAAAGATACGAAAGTCGTCTGCGGGGATGAAATTTGCCTCGCGCTCGCCTT
>CAUSAR010000097.1:0-5113 GCA_963529735.1 uncultured Campylobacter sp. | reverse complement strand
GCTTCGCTTGTAAAAAATATATAAATTTTACCTTAAGAATTATTTTTCTAAGGCTAAAGTGTGTAAAATAGTCGCAAATTTTTGAAAAAGCTCGCAAAAAGAGCGAAATTTATACGCAAAAAGCGGATTTTGAGAGTAAAATCAGAAAAATTCTTTGAAAGGAAGTTAAATGAAAACTACATCTTTGGCATTAGCCGGCTTGCTTTTTGCGTCTGCGCTGGGCGCAAAGGAGTTCGTATCTATCGGTACGGGAGCGATGACGGGCACGTATTATCCGGTGGGCGGAGCGATATGTCGCCTCGTAAATAAAGACCCGCAGATGAAATGCTCGGTGCAATCAACCGGCGGCTCGGTCTATAACGTAAATAACGTGCTAAAAAAAGAGCTAAATTTCGGTTTCGTCCAAAGCGACGTGGTTTATGATAAATTTAACGGCGTGGGCAAATTTGAAGGTAACGGCGATCAAAACCTACGCGCCGTCGTCTCGATCTATCCTGAGCTTCTCGCGTTCGTCGTCTCAAAATCAAGCGGTATAGGCTCTATAAACGACCTAGAGGGCAAAGCGATCAACGTCGGTAACCCGGGCAGCGGCAACGAAATGACCGCGCTTGGCGTGTTTAAGGCTTACGGCTTTGACGAGAAAAAGCTAAAACACCACGGCGTACTAACTGCCGGCGAGTGCCCGCATGCGCTAAAAGATAAGAAAATTGACGGCTACTTTTACATGGTCGGCCATCCGACGGCTAACATAACCGACGCGGCAAACTCGCTGCCTATCGACATCGTAAACATCGAGGGCGAGCAAGTCGATAAGATGCTGGCTGCGATGCCGTACTTTGCCAAAGGTACGATACCAAAAGGCACTTATGAGGGCGTGGATCACGACGTAAACAGCATCGGCGTTAAAGCCGTCCTAGTCACGGATAAGAGCATGAGCGATACTGCGGTGGCTGCGGTCGTAAAGGCTATTTTGGATAACTTCGACGAGTATAAGAGCTTGCATCCGGCACTTGCTGCTGTTACTAAAGAGAGCCTCGTAGAGGGGCTTTCTGCGCCTTTGCACCCTGCTGCCGAGGCTGAGTTTAAAAAAGCCGGCATAATAAAATAAACCAGCTAAGCCGTGCGGGTTAAATTTGACCTGCGCGGTTTGTTTTTTTTTGTTAAATTTAGGGCTTATTTTTAGTTTTTGAGGATTTAAAATTTGACGCTTTGCTAGCTTGTTTTTGGACGGCGGCGAGTTTGCTTTAGTCGCATAAAGCGTCAAATTTTAGATTTGGCTCATGCGCGAGTTTTTGGCTAGTTTTGCTTGCCGCTTGCAAAACCCGTATCTTTACGGCGCTGGGTTAAATTTGTAGGTAAATTTGAGGGTCAAAAGCTGGTCAAATTTAAAAATAAAGCCCGATTTTACGGGTGAAATCGCCAAATTTTATAAAAAGAAAATTTAAGAGGTTAAGAGCAAATATGGATAAAAATTTAAACGATACACGAACAAATACCGAGTCGGCGCAGGAAAAGGAGGAGTTCGTCGAGGTAAAGACGCGCGAGATAAACTCGAGCTTTTATATATATTTTACGAGCATTATCTGTTTTGCGTGGTCGGTTTTTCAGCTTTATATCGCGTATTTTCCGATGAACACGACGATGTCGCGCTCGGCGCACCTTGCTTTTGCTATCTGTTTGCTGTTTTTGCTCTACCCGCTTAAAATTCACAAAAAAGCCCACTCCAGCCTGCCGTTTTACGACATCGCGCTTTGCGTTTTGGGTACGCTAGCCGCGCTCTATCCGCTCATAGAGTTTTACGCGCTAGCGCAGCGTCCCGGAGACTACACGAGCTTTGATATAGCCGTAGCCTGCGTCGCCGTGGTCGTGCTGTTTGAGGCGGGTCGCAGGATCATCGGCCCGGCGCTTCCTATCATCGCGGCGATATTTTTGGCGTATGATTATTTCGGTCAATACATGCCCGACATCATCGCGCACCAGGGCGCTAGCCTAAACAAACTAGCCGGCCACATGTATCTTACGACTGAGGGCGTTTTTGGCGTGCCGCTTGGCGTTAGCGTGAGTTTTATCTATCTTTTCGTATTGTTTGGTTCGCTTTTAGAGCGCGCGGGAGCGGGGCAGTATTTTATAAATTTAGCCTTTGCGCTGCTTGGTAAATTTCGCGGCGGACCGGCGAAAGCTTCGGTTATCGCGTCAGGACTAACCGGCATGGTGAGCGGCAGCTCCACGGCAAACGTCGTAACGGTGGGCACCTTTACGATCCCGCTGATGAAAAAGGCGGGCCTAACCAGCACCAAGGCGGGTGCCATCGAGGTGGCTGCGGGCGTAAACGGTCAGCTGATGCCGCCTATCATGGGCGCGGCGGCATTTATTATCGCCGAGTTTTTGGGCCTTAGTTACACGAACGTTATGATCGCGGCGGTGATACCGGCGTTTGTTTGCTATTTGTCGCTGTTTTTCATCGTGCATTTAGAAAGCTGCAAGCTCGGGCTAAAAGGTATCAAACAAGACGCGAGCGTGTCTAAATTTAAGCTCTTTGTAAGCGGACTTCACTATCTTATCCCGATTTTGGTGCTGCTTTACACGCTTTTAATCGCCAAAGAATCGCCGATCTCGGCGGCTTTTAACGCCATTTGCGTACTGTTTTTAATCATCCTTTTTCAAGAGCCGGTTAAGAAAATGGCTCACGGCGAGGACGTCGGTAAAGAGGATTTTATCATCGGCTTTGCGGATATATTTTGGGCGATGGTAACGGCGGCTAAAAGCATGACGACGATCGCGATAGCTACGGGCTTAGCAGGCATCATCGTGGGCTCTATCTCATTAACTGGCGTTGGTCAAGTGCTATCTGAAGTCGTGGAAAATTTAGCCGGCAACAACATCGTGCTCATCCTCTTTCTCACTGCGATAATGTCGCTCATACTTGGCATGGGCTTGCCGACGACGGCAAACTACATCGTAGTTAGCTCGCTAGTCGCGCCTGTGATTTTGTTTTTGGCACACAAAAACGGCTTTCTCATACCGGCCATCGCCGTGCATCTTTTCGTCTTTTACTTTGGTATACTAGCCGACGACACGCCTCCGGTCGGTATCGCGGCATACGCTGCGGCCGGCATCGCCAAGGCAAATCCCGTAACCGTGGGCGTGCAGGGCTTTTTTTATGACCTACGTACGACGATTTTGCCGTTTTCGTTCGTGTTTAACAACAAGCTGCTTTTGATAGAGAGCGTAAACGCCGCCAATCCAAACGACGCAAAAGGCATCGTGTGGATAACAAATCCGCTCGAGATGGCGCTGATTTTCGGTACGGCGCTAGTGGGTATGTTTGCCTTTTCTTCGGCGCTTCAGGGATATTTCGTTAAACGCGTAAGCATGCTAGAGCGCGCGCTGCTTTTGTGCGTAGTGCCGCTAACCTTGGTGCCAAATATGTGCGCTAAATATATCCCGTTTATTGCCAACGAATATATTTCTTATGCGATCGGCGTGTCGCTTTACGCGGCGCTGTTTGCATTTCAATGGATACAAAATAAAGCGGAAAAGAGTGTCGGCGTAGGCGCTTAGAGCCTGCGCTTTCTGGGTCTGCGTTTAAATTTAGCCTAGCTTTGTTTTTGTAAATTTAGTGGATATAAGAAAGATAAAATCGGGTTAAATTTAACCGTCAAATTTAACCCGAGTAAGGAAAATCAAAGTCTCTTTGAGCGTTTTAGATCGCTTGCAAATTGGCATCCGAGGATATCGCCTATCTTGCATGCTTTTTCAAAAAGCGCGTAGGCTTCTTTAAATTTTTTCTCCTCTAACAGATACGATCCCACAGTCGCGCATGAAAAGCCGTCGCCAAGCTCGCAGCCTTTATTTAGCAGTGTGCGCGCCTTTTCTTTGTCGCTTGATACGTATATGCCGCCAGCACCCGAGCAGGCCTCTTTGGAGCCTAGTTCGCAGCCTTTTTCGTATAGCTCAAGCGCTTTTTTGGTGTCAGGCAGGATATCTTTGCCCAGCTGATAAAGCGCGCCCAGTTTTGCGCAGGCTAGTCCGTTGTTCGCGTCGCAGGCTGCTGCAAATTTCTCGCGAGCCGTTACAAAATTAGAGCTCTCGTAGGCTTTGACGCCGTCCTCAAAATCGCCGCCCAAAGCAAAAACAGCGGCAGCTAGCATTAGAAGTTTTTTCATTATCTCCCTTTAAATTAAAAATATTCTATTTTAGCATATTTAAAATTATTTTTTGTTTAGCCGTTGTTCTCGCGTTTTGAAATCAGGCATCAGCCCTGCGATAAAGCCATAAAAGCTTTTTTGGTGGTGGGGGTAGATGAGGTGAGCTAGCTCGTGAAGCACGACGTATTCGACTAGCTCTGGGGCCTTTTCGATCAAATTTAGGCTTAAATTTATATAGCCTTTGCGCGAGTTGCAGCTGCCCCAGCGCGTGGTCATTTTGCGCACGACGACGCGGTTTATCTTGCGGTTTACGGCTGGGGCAAATTTAGCTATAAAATGCCCGTAAACACGCCTTGCAAAGGCTTTTTTGTAGTTTTCTAGTGCCGCCAAATTTGGAGCGTAAATTTCACCGTCAAATTTTCGCTCGTCCGAGATTTTAAATTTAAGCTCATCAAGGTGATGGTTAAATTCGCTAGCGTCAAATTTGCCGTCAAATTTAGCGCCGTAAAGGTGCGGGTCTAGCCCGTCCGAGCTCAAATTTAAGCCGTTAAAAATCTCCGAATCGCCTGCAAAGCGTCTAAAATTTACGCCCTTTAAATTTGGCTCAAATTTGATGCGGTAAACCTCGCCCAGCAGCCTAAACTCGTCCTTGCGCGGCAAATTTGCTAGCGTTTTCTCGCGAGCCGATTTTAGCCAGTCGTAGTTTTTTTGCACGAACTCTAGCGCATATTTTTGCGCGGCGTAAAAGGGCAGCGAGATCGAGATCTCGCCGGTTTTAGCAACTTTTAGGCGAGTGGTTTTTACGCCTTTTTTAAAATTTAGCGCGACGTCAAATTCGCCGCATTTTACGCAAACGGTTTTTACACGAGGCGTTTTGATTGCCATTTTCTGCTTCTCCAGCGCCAGGTATTTACGAGTCCGCGCAGCCACTCGTCGGCGGTAAATCCGATCCAAACGCCGATGAT
>CAUSAR010000096.1:0-5152 GCA_963529735.1 uncultured Campylobacter sp. | reverse complement strand
TCGCTAAAGATACGAAAGTCGTCTGCGGGGATGAAATTTGCCTCGCGCTCGCCTTTGACGAGAGCAAAGTCAATAGCTGCGATAACGGTGCTGCGTCCACGACGATTTACACGCTAAATTTAAAACAAAAATTTAGAGATTTTTATATGCTTCCTAGTAAAAATTTCAAATACGCCAAAATAAGCGACAAATTTACCCTGGACGACGTAAAATCCTTTGAGATAATATTGTCGAAATTTAGAGATTTGGATAGGCCTGATAAAGGACACGAGTATATAGACTACGAGGTTATCTTGCGAAATAGCGAGGGTGAGCAGGTCAATGAAATTTGCAGAAATGAAATCAAGAAAGTCGGCAACCGCACGCAGTAAATCAAGGCTCGCGCCGCAGGCTTGAGGCAAAGGCAGTGAAATCTCGGCGCGAAAAACCTGCGTCTTTAAGATGTAAATTTAGCGGCGATCTAGGATGAATCGTATATTGGCTCGGTAAATTTAATGTAAGGCAAATACGAAAGCCGCCGCCGAATTTAAACCCGTTGAAGGTTTCTGGTGTCGTAAAATTTAACCGTCCAAGGCGCGTCCGCGATATCGGCGTCTAGTTTTGCCGCAAAATACTCCCGCACCGCGGCGTAGTCTGATTTTGAGATGAAATAAATATTTATAACGCTCGTCTCGCTAAATACGGCAAGGTTGCAAAAGTAGCTTAAATTTACGTCTTTATCAAAGGCTCTGAGCACGCATTTGGCGATAAAAATCAGCGCATAAAAAATAAATGCGTCCAAGACGAACATAAACGGGATCACTATCGCGGAAAGCGGATTTTTCGGTATCGCTCCTAAAATTTGATAGGGCGATTTTCGCATTTCGCGGACATCCGTCAAATTTATCGTTACTCCTCTTTTGGTTTGGAAAATTTTATCCTCGTAAAGGTAAACGAGCGAGGGATTTTTGAGTTTTTTGATTAGGTCGGCGGCGGCTAAAGCGTTCGCAAGAATCACGGACGCAAACATCCAAATAAACCCGCGGGTTCGCATTGCTTCCGCTGCGAAAACTTCCCAAAATGAGCCGCTTTGCCAGTCTACCATACCGCTAAAAAATATCAAAAACGTCATAAAAAGGTTAAAGCCGAGCAAGAATACGCAACTAAGTGCGATAACGTAAAAATCGTCCTGTAAAACCAGCGGTTTTTCGTCGTAGTTTCTGCTCAAATTTTCCCCTTTACGCGCCGTGCGTTAAAAATATTCGGCTTAAATTTAACTCGTCAAATTTAAGAACCGGCAGGATAAATCGTGCGCCAAATTTGCCCAAAAAGCCTAAATTTGACTAGTTTATCCCGCCTAACAGCTCCTGCGTCTGCTCGAAGCTAAAGCCCTCTTCGGCGTCTTGTTTTAGGAAGTTATCTATAAATTCTTTTTTCGAGATGGCAAGGTCAAGCTCTTTGTCGCTGCCTTTTTGATACGCGCCGATGCGTAGCAGAACTTCGTTTTCTTTTAGAAGCGAGTAGAGGCGCTTTAGCTTGGCGGCGTTTGCTCTGTGCTCTTTGGTCGCGATGTCGCTCATCACGCGCGAGGCGGAGTTTAATATGTTTATAGGCGGGTAGATACCAAAGTCCGTCATCTCGCGGCTAAGCACGATGTGGCCGTCTAGGATCGAGCGGCTCTGGTCGGCTATCGGGTCGCTCATGTCGTCGCCGTCTACAAGCACCGTGAAAAAGGCCGTTATGCTGCCCTTGCCCTCCTCTTTGCCCGCGCGCTCCATCAGCTGAGGTAGCAGGGTGAGCACGGAGGGCGGGTAGCCCTTAGACGTCGGCGGCTCGCCTAGCGCCAGCCCAATCTCTCGCTGCGCCATGGCAAACCTGGTCACGCTATCCATGATGAAAAGCACGTCTTTGCCTTGGTTTTTAAAGTATTCTGCCACGCTCATCGCGCAAAAGGCGCCGTATTTTCGCATCAGCGGGCTATCGTCGCTGGTGGCCACGATGACGACGGTGCCGCTTAGGTCGCCGTGCAAATTTTTCTCTATAAACTCCGGCACCTCGCGGCCGCGCTCGCCGATGAGGGCGACAACCTTGATCGGAGCTTGCGAGTTTTTTACGATCATGCCCATGAGTGTACTTTTACCCACGCCAGAGCCCGCGAAAATGCCTAATTTCTGGCCTTTGCCGCAGGTTAGTAGTCCGTCGATACTTTTAACTCCGACGCTAAAAATTTCGTCTATCAGCCCGCGCTTCATCGCATCGATCGGAGCTTGCATGATCGGAGCGTACTCGGTTGTAGCGATCGCGCCTTTGCCGTCTTTTGGATTCATAAAAGGATCCACCACGCGCCCCAAAAGAGCGTCGCCCACGGGGATTTTCATACCTTGGTCGCTCTGATAGACGAAGTCGCCGATCTTGTAGCCTTCTACAAAGCCAAAAGGCGAGATTAGCGCGGTATTTTGCCGCACCTCGGTTACCATCGCTAGTCCGCTCTTGCTCTTGTCTTTAGCGCAAATTTGCACGATGTCGCCGATGCTGGGGCGCAGACCCGAGATCTCTATCGTCGTAGCAGAAATTCGCTCGATCACGCCAAAGACGCTAGAGAGAGATAAATTTGCCCCCAGTTTTGATTTTAAGCTATCTAAATTCACTAAAATCTCACTTCTTTGTGCGAATTTATAAGGGAGAAAAACTCGCGTCTAGTCTCGCTGCTCTTTAAAAAGCAGCCTCGCAGAGCCGACGTAGTAGTGGTTGAGTTGATCTTACCTACGCCTCGCATCTCCACGCACATGTGACGCGCCTCGATGACGACGCCCACGCCTTTTGGCTTGATGACGTCTTGCACGGCTTCGGCGATTTGCTCGGTGAGCTGCTCTTGGATCTGCAGGCGGCGAGCGAAGATATTTACCATGCGTGGGATTTTGCTAAGGCCCACGACCTTGTGATTTGGGATGTAGGCTACGTGCACGCGCCCGAAAAACGGCAACAAATGATGCTCGCAAAGGCTGTAAAATTCGATATCGCGCACGAGCACCATTTCATTATTTGAGCTGTCAAATAGCGCGTCGTTTAGTACGACTTTGGGGTCTTGCGAGTAGCCGCTCGTTAAAAACTCATAAGCCTTAAAAACGCGCTCGGGAGTTTTAACTAACCCCTCTCTTTGTGGGTCCTCGCCGACTAAATTTAACATCTGCTCGACGCAGCTTTCAAACTTTTCTTTTTTTAAATTCTCATTTTTTAAATTTTCTTGCATTTGCGTTCCTGATTCATTTCGCCTGTGTAAATTTGATAAACGATTTTACTTAAATTCGCCTTTCGCGCGCTTAAATTTATACTATGAATAAGGAAAATTTTGCTACACTCTAGGAAATTTTTATTTTTTAAAGGAATTTAATGCAAATCAAAACCAAGGCGATCAACGCCGTAAATGCTTCGCTAAGTGCGAAAATACCGAGCGCGGACGTAAAATCCAAACTCGAAAACGCTGCTAAAAAAGCTGCGAAAAATATGAAAATAGACGGATTTAGAGCGGGCAAAGTGCCTGTAAACGTAGTTCTAAAACGTTATGAAAAAGAGCTAACCGCCGATGCTGAGCAAGACGCGCTAAAAGACGTGATAGATGCTGGACTAAAAGAGCTAAATAGAAAATTTGAAGAGGTTATCGGCGAGCCGATCGTGACTAAATTTGATAGAGGCGAGAACGAGATAGACGCTGAGATCGAGCTTTCATTTAAACCCGTTATAAACATCGACGGCTACGAGGAGTTGATAGAAAGCGTCAGCACTCCGCGCGTAACTAAAAAAGAGATCGACGAGAGAAAAAATGAAATTTTAAAAATGATGGCTCCGCTAGAAAAAATAGAAAAAGCCGCACTTGAAAAGGGAGATTTTGCTAAATTTGATTTCGAGGGCTTCGTAGACGGCGAGGCGTTTGAGGGCGGTAAAGCCGAAAACTACCTGCTAGAAATCGGCTCAGGTCAGTTTATACCTGGCTTTGAGGACGGTATGATTGGGCTAAAAGTCGGCGAAGAGCACGACGTAAAGGTTAAATTCCCTGCCGAGTACGGCGCTGCGCACCTTGCGGGCAAAGACGCGACGTTTAAAGTAAAACTACACGAAATCCAAGGTAAAAAAGTGCCTGAAGAGATCGACGAAGAGACGCTAAAACGCATCATGCCGGGCGAGGAAAAGGTAAGCGTCGAGCTGTTTGAAGAGAGACTAAAAGAGCAGATCAAAGCCGAAAAGCACGCTAAAAACGTAAACGAGGAGCTAAAGCCTAAATTTGCCGACGCGATCGTGGCTAAATTTAACTTCGATGTGCCAAAAAACATCGTAGAGCAAGAGATGGATATGCAATTCCGCAGCGCTTGGAGTAGCTTTACGCCTGAGCAGATGGCTAAATTTAGAGAGGACAAAGACGCTCTAACCAAACAACGCGAGACCTACCGCGACGACGCCGTAAAAAGCGTTAAGCTAACGTTTATAATAGACGAGCTAGCGCGCCGCAGAGATATCAAAGTAAGCGATCAAGAGCTGATCCAAGCGGTGTATTTTGAGGCGTATCGCTCGGGCGTAGATCCGAAACAGCACCTTGAAAACTACAAAAATCAAGGGATTTTACCTGCGATCAAAATGTCGATGATCGAGGAGAAGCTATTTAACGAGATGTTTGCGCTAAAGAGCGATAAGAAAGAGAAAAAGGCGGAGTAATGAGCTACTACATCCCCTACGTCATCGAGCGTACGAGCAAGGGCGAGAGAAGCTACGACATCTACTCGCGCCTGCTAAAAGACCGCATAATAATGCTTAGTGGCGAGATCGAGGACGGCATGGCCTCTGCGATCGTGGCTCAGATGCTGTTTTTAGAGGCCGAAGACCCAGACAAGGACATCTATCTATATATAAACAGTCCTGGCGGCGTGATAACGAGTGGATTTAGCATTTACGATACGATGAACTACATCAAGCCCGATGTCTGCACGATCTGTATAGGTCAGGCAGCATCTATGGGCGCGTTTTTGCTTAGCTGCGGGGCGCAAGGTAAGCGTTATGCGTTACCAAATTCGCGTATCATGATCCATCAACCTTTAGGCGGTGCGCGCGGACAGGCGACGGATATAGAGATCCAGGCGAAGGAAATCTTGCGCATGAAAGAAATTTTAAACGCGATCCTAGC
>CAUSAR010000095.1:0-5266 GCA_963529735.1 uncultured Campylobacter sp. | reverse complement strand
GCAAGACGGCGGAGCAAAATATGATTTTGATAAAAAATTTAGAGCATTTTTTGCGCTTCGGTTTGCCGATTTTGGCGGGCGCTAGCAGAAAATCAGTCATAAATTTTTATAGCCCTAGCGAGATAAAAGACCGCTTGCCGGGCAGTCTCTATCTGCATCTGGAGGCCTTTAAAAACGGCGCGCAGATCATCCGCACGCACGACGTGGCCGAGCATGCGCAGATATTTAGGCTGGAAAACGCGATGAGAAAGCTCGCGGCGTGGTAAGCAAAGTAAATTTAACGAGGGAAAATGGATAAAAAAGAGTATTTAGAGGCCGTAGATACGCTAAACGCATGGGCGAAGGCCTACTACACCGACGATGCGCCCATAGCCACCGACGAGGAGTACGACGAGCTTTATCATAAAGTGCTGGAATTTGAGAGAGCAAATCCCGGCGATATCTCGATGTTTAGCCCGACAAAGCGCGTCGGCGGCGAGGTTAGCGAGGGCTTTATCAAAGCTCGTCACGGCGCGCGCATGTGGTCGATGGAGGATATTTTTAGTTTTGATGAGCTGCTAGCGTGGCTAAAGCGCGGCGACAAGGAGGGGCTAGAGTTTGCGCTTCAGCCTAAATTTGACGGCGCGAGCTTAAATTTACTCTACGAAAACGGCGCTCTCGTGCAAGCCATCACGCGCGGCGACGGCATAACGGGTGAGGACGTCACGAGCAACGCAAAAGTCATCAAAAACATCCCGCTGCAAATCGCCTATAACGGTAGGATCGAGATCCGCGGCGAAGTCGTGATCGCTAAAAACGACTTTGACGAGATAAATTTCGCCCGCACGCAAAGGGGCGAGCCGCAGCTATCAAATCCTAGAAATGCGGCCGCCGGCAGTTTGCGCCAGCTAGATAGCGCAGTGACGGCGTCTCGCAGGCTAAGGTTTAAGCCCTGGGGCTACGGCGAGCAAAATTTGGGCCTTGAAACTTACTCGCAGATGATGGATTTTATCTATTTGCAGGGCTTTGAGCGAGAGGAGTTTTTTAAAATTTGCCGCACTGCTGGGCAGATCGAGGAGGCGTATAAGCAACTCGTAGCCCAGCGAGATAGCAAGCCTTTTATGATGGACGGGCTAGTCGTGCGCGTGCAGAGTATCGCGGCTAGCGAGGGGCTTGGCTACACGGAGAAATTTCCTAAATTTATGGTCGCGTATAAATTTCCCGCGATCGAAAAGACCACGCGGCTGCTTGACGTCTCGTTTCAGGTCGGGCGCAGCGGCGTCGTGACTCCGGTGGGCGTGCTGGAGCCCGTAAATATCGACGGCGCGATCGTAAAGTCCGCCACGTTGCATAACTTCGACGAGATCGAGCGCCTAGGCGTGCAAAAGGGCGATTTTATCAGCATTATCCGCTCAGGCGACGTGATACCAAAGATCACGGGCGTGTTTAAGCAGCGCAGAGACGGTTCGCAAACGCCGATAGAGAGACCGCGCGAGTGTCCTGTATGCGGGTCGATGCTGCTAGACGAGGGCGTTTTCGTCAAGTGTCAAAACCTCGAGTGCAAGGCTCGCGTGATAAATTCACTCATACATTTTGCGAGCAAAAAGTGCCTAAATATCGACGGTCTGGGCGAAGCGATCGTAAATCAGCTTTTTGAAGCGGGCTTGGTCGCCAAAATCGCCGACATTTACGAGCTTACGGCGCAGGATTTGGCGAGGCTAGAGGGCTTTAAGGATAAAAAGATCGCAAATTTACTCGGCGCCATCGAGGCTAGCCGCACGCCCGCTCTACACAGCTTTATAGCAAGCCTAGGCATCGAGCACATCGGCGAGGTTGCGGCTAAAAAGATAGCGCAAATTTATCCGCAAAACTGGCGCGAGCTAAGCTTCGGCGAGGTCGCCGCGATCGAAGGCTTCGGCGAGGCGATGGCGGAGAGCTATGCCGAGTTTATGCAGGTAAATAGGCAAAATTTGGATGAAATTTTGCGTTTCGTTAGCCCTGTTGCGCAAATTTACGAGGCTAAGCAAAGCGCGATAAGCGGCAAAACGTTTGTGATAACGGGCACGCTTAGTAAGAGCAGGGATGAATTTAAGGCTATTTTGGAAGCAAACGGCGCAAAAGTAAGCGGTTCGGTGAGTAAGAAAACGGACTTCGTCCTTTACGGCGAGGAGGCGGGCAGCAAGCTGGAGAAAGCGCGCGAGCTAGGCGTCAATGCGATAACCGAGGACGAACTAAGGCGGATGATTGAGATTTGATCTATTTGTCGCAAGTCGCCTAAATATCAGCCGAAACAAAGCCGCCGAGCTCATAAAGAGCGGCAAAATTTTGCTAAACGGCAAAATTTGCTCTAAGCCCAGCTTTGAGGTGGGCGAATTTGATAAATTTGACGGCACGGATGGGCTAAATTTAAAGGTTAGTAAAAAAGACGACGCCAAAAAGAGTGCGGTAGCGAAAACTAAAAATTTTTGCGAAGCAAATTTGACGGACGTAGCCCAAACTGCGGGTGAAAAAGCTTGTAACGGCGAGCAAAATTTAAACTCTAATGGCGCAAAAATCGAGCTCGTCGGCAAGATCTACGTCGGACGCGGTGCGCTAAAGCTAAAAAGCTTTTTGGCGGCTTATCCGCTTGATGTGCGGGGCAAAAACGCCCTAGACGTTGGATCGAGCGCGGGCGGTTTCGTGCAAATTTTGCTACAAAACGGCGTAAAAAGCGTTACGGCGCTAGATGTGGGCAGCTCGCAGCTGGATAAAAGCCTGCGAGCCGATTCGCGCGTGAAGGTTGCTGAAAATACCGACGTACGCGAGTTTGCGACAGGGTGTCAAAGCCAGGTCTCAGACGGTAAATTTGACGGCTCAAAGCAAAATTTAAAAACCCAAATCGAGCCAAATTTTAATCCCGGCAAATCAAATTTTGCCGAGCGGGACGGATTTTTGGGCGAGCCAAGCGGATCCGCTCTTGCGTCCTCAAATTTAAGGCAGGCCGGCGATAAGACGGGCGAGCTAAATTGGGTCTGCGTAAATTTAGCGCCGAAAATCCAAAGTGCCGAGCCTGACTCCAGCACCCCCAGAAACGTCGCGCCAAAATTTGATCTCATCACCTGCGACGTGAGTTTTATCTCGCTTAAAGAAATTTTGCCCTCCATCGACGCGCTAGCGGGTGGAAACTGCGACATTATCCTACTTTTTAAGCCACAGTTTGAGGTTGGCAGGAGCGCTAAACGAAACAAAAAAGGCGTCGTAACGGACGCAAAAGCCGTGCGCGAGGCGAGGGCTAAATTTGAGCTTGCGGCGGCAAATTTGGGCTGGATAATGCGCCAAACGCTCGAATGCGAGGTAAAAGGAAAGGAAGGAAATGCCGAATTTTTCTACGCTTTTAACAAAAGATAATATCACGGCCGTGGCGATCGGACACTTTGACGGCGTGCATCGCGGCCACAAGGAGCTTTTAAAGCGCCTTGGCGTTTACGGCGGGTTGGTCGTGATTGATAAAAATAAGGCCAACATTACGCCCGGCCTAAAGCGCGCCGAATACTCGAGCTATCCGTGTTTTTTGTATGATTTTGAGAGCATAAAAGGGCTTGGCGGCGAGGAGTTTATCGCGCTTTTGAAACGTGATTTTAAAAATCTGCAAAAAATCGTCGTCGGATTTGATTTTAGGTTCGGTCGCGGTAGAGCGTGGGACAAGTATGATTTAGCGCGCATTTTTGACGGCGAGGTGGTGGTAGTAGACGAGTTTTGCTTCGAGGGCATGGGCGTGCACAGCTCGGCTATACGCGAGTATATCAAGCAAGGCGAGATATATAAGGCAAACCGCCTGCTAGGGCGCGAATACTCGGTCGAAGGTCGCGTGATAAAGGGGCAGGGCATCGGGTCGCGCGAGCTAGTCCCTACGCTAAATTTGGACATAAAAAACTACCTTTTGCCGCGCGAGGGCGTCTATGCGACGAGGACTCGCATCGGCTACAAGACCTACGGCTCGGTCACGTTTATCGGCAACCGCGTGAGCACGGACGGCAACTTTAGCGTCGAGACGCACGTGCTAAACGAAAATATCGAGGGCGCCCGCGACGTCGCGGTTTGCTTTATCAAGCGACTGCGCGATAACCGAAAATTTGAAAGCCTAGAGGGGCTAAAAGAGCAAATCGGGACCGACATCAAACAGGCGATGGAGTTCGTCGGCGTGTGCGATCTCTACGTCGTTGGCGACGCTACGCCTCAAAGGAGCAAAGCGTGAAGGACGAAATCTTTAAAGAGCCGATAAAAAAGCAGTTTGAATTTGACGCGAGCGTGGCGTCGGTGTTTGACGATATGATCGGGCGCTCGGTGCCGTATTATGCGGCTTCTCAAAAGCTGATCGCCGATTTTTTAGCGCAAATTTTACCGCAAGGCGCAAGCGCGGTAGACCTTGGCTGCTCGACCGCCTCGACGCTACTAGCTCTTTGGCGCAAAAGAAGCGATCTCGCGCTAAAAGGCGTGGATAACGCGCCTGCCATGCTGCAAAACGCCCGTGCAAAGATAGAGGCGTACGGCGCTAGGATCGAGCTTGAGCTAGCGGACATTTTAGAGTGCGAATTTGACGCGCAGGATGCTGTTTTGATGAACTATACGCTGCAGTTTATCCGCCCGCCCAGGCGCCAGGATTTCGTAGCTAAAATTTACCGCGCGCTAAATGACGGCGGCGTATTCGTTTTTAGCGAGAAGCTCATTTTTGAGGATAAGACGCTGAGTAAAAACATGATCGAAATCTACGAAAAATACAAGCTTGAGCAGGGCTACTCGCGCTACGAGATCGCGCAAAAACGCGAGGCGCTAGAAAACGTGCTGATCCCTTACACCGAAGCGGAAAATAGAAATTTGGCGCTTAGCGCGGGGTTTAAAAACGTGGAGTGTATATTTAGGTGGGCGAATTTTGCGACGTTTGTCGCTTTTAAATAGCGGCTCGTCTCGCGAGCGCTTTTTGCGGAGTTTGATAAAATTTAGCTTGGCAGACTACATGTCTAGCCTACGCTAAATTTTATCTGCACAACCCCAAAAATCATCTCACGATACTTCGCCTTAACTTTCTACGTTCAAGTTTATAAATTTGAGTCGTCGAGACCCGCACCTTGAAAATGCTAACATTTAAAACTCCACACAAATAAATCCAATTCGCAACCCAAATTTAGCATTTTAAAGATACGGGTCTCGGTGCGTAAAATTTAGAAATATCTCCATGCAAAAAATATGATTTTTGCTTCGCTTGTAAAAAATATATAAATTTTACCTTAAGAATTATTTTTCTAAGGCT
>CAUSAR010000094.1:0-5296 GCA_963529735.1 uncultured Campylobacter sp. | reverse complement strand
ATAGACGAGATCGACGCTATCGGCAAAAGCCGCGCAGCTAGCGGAATGATCGGCGGAAACGACGAGCGCGAGCAAACGCTAAACCAGCTTTTAGCCGAGATGGACGGCTTTAGTTCGGATGCATCGCCGGTTATCGTGCTTGCTGCGACGAACCGTCCAGAGGTGCTTGACGCAGCGCTTTTAAGGCCGGGCAGATTTGACAGACAGGTGCTTGTCGATAAGCCTGATTTTAAAGGTAGGATCGAAATTTTACGCGTACACATAAAAGACATAAAGCTTGATCATAGCGTTAGTATCGAGGATATTGCACGTATGACGGCAGGTCTTGCGGGAGCTGATCTGGCAAACATCATAAATGAAGCCGCCCTGCTAGCAGGCAGAAAAGAAAAAGGCAAAGTCGAGCAGGCTGACTTGCTGGAGGCCGTCGAGCGAGCGATCGCTGGTCTTGAGAAAAAATCTCGCCGTATAAATCCGAAAGAAAAGCGTATCGTAGCATATCACGAGAGCGGACATGCGCTTATAGCAGAGACCACCAAGGGTGCAAACAGAGTCACCAAGGTATCGATCATACCGCGCGGACTTGCGGCGCTGGGATACACGCTTCATACGCCTGAAGAGAATAAATTTATGATGCAGCGCCACGAGCTTATGGCTGAAGTGGACGTACTTCTAGCTGGACGCGCAGCTGAGGAGGTCTTTATAAAAGAGATTTCGACCGGCGCTGGCAACGACCTAGAGCGCGCGACCGATATACTTCGCTCGATGATCTCGATATACGGTATGAGCGATATCGCGGGACTTATGGTGCTTGAAAAGCGTCGCAGTACGTTCCTGGCTGGCGGTCAGGCCGACAGGGATTACAGCGACAAGACGGCGGAAAAAGTGGACGAATTTATCAAAACAACGCTAGATGAGCGCTATAAACACGTGCTTGAGACGCTGCGAACCTACGGCGACGCGATAGAAAAGATGGTCGAGGCGCTTTACGAGGAGGAAACTATCGAGGGCGCGAAGGTTAGAGAGATTATCGCAAGCTACGAAAAAGAGCGCGGGATGCCTAGCAGGCTCGTAAATTTAGAAGAAAACAAAGAGGAACAAGCGTAAAGATATGCAAAACATCGGGCTAATCGCAAAACAGGGCTACAAATACGTTTTTGCTTTAGGGCTTTTGTTTTTGCTTGCGCTGATTTTGGGCGTATGTCAAATTTTATTTTTCGCGCTTTTTGCGCTTTGCGTATTTTGGTTTAGAAACCCAGAGCGAGCTTTGGGTAGCGACGATGCTTACGCCGTGCTTAGCCCGATCGACGGCAAGATAAAAAGCATAGATAAAATTTACTATTTTGATACTCAGTGTGTAGCCATAACTATCCGTAAGGGCGTGTTTGACGCAGGTGCGCTCAGGGCTCCTTGCGATATGGAGCTTTTGGAAGTCAGGCAGAGGCACGGCCTGTTTTTGTGCAACGCTATGGAAGCTTCTAAAAATTTAAACGAGCGAGCCTTGTTCGTATGTAAAAATTTAGATAATAAATTTGCGATCCGCGTCATCGCCGGACCTCTTAGTAAGGGTATTTCATTTGAAAATTTTAGCCGTCTAAAGACGGGCAGGAGATTTGGCTTTTTAGGTAGCGGCGAGGTGGTTTTGATACTACCTGCAAATGCAAGAATAAGCGTTAGCGTTGGCGAAAAAGTGGCAAGCGCGGGCATTTTAGGTTTTTTTAGCTACGAGGAAAAAGATGCAAGACAATCAGCATAAACTTCAGTTAATGTATATTTTGCCGAATTTATTCACGGCGGCTTCGGCGTTTTTGGGTATCATTAGTATCATCGTCTCCGTGCGCGGCTACCTCGCGGCTAGCGCGGGTTTGGTCGAGGAGGCCAACGGCTATTTTTTTAAGGCTATTATTTACATCGTTTTGTCTCTTTTTTTGGATGGACTTGATGGGCGAGTAGCGAGGCTAACTAAAACCACGTCAAAATTCGGCGTGGAGTTTGACAGCCTTGCCGATATTATAGCTTTTGGCGTCGCTCCTGCGATGCTTTTTTACTTTACGGTCGGACATAGCTTTGGACGTTTGGGTTCGCTCGTCGCTGCACTGTTCGTAGTTTTTGGAGCTATTAGACTTGCACGCTTTAACGTAATGACCGGTACCTATGAGCCGTCTGTTTTTATCGGCCTTCCGATACCAACGGCGGCCATCGTGTCGGCGTTTTGGGTTGGGCTGAGCTTGGAATACGACTTCACCAGGAGCGCCGAGTGGTTTTTACTATTTTTGCAAATTTTGCTCTCTATTTTGATGGTAAGCAACATCCGTTACCCGAGCTTTAAAAAAGTAGATCTCAAAAGGGCTGACTTTTTGCGCATCTTAGTCGGACTTACGGTTGCGTTTTCGGCTATTTATGTTTGCCCCATCGAAGCGGTTACGACTTTAATGAGTGTTTATGTTTCTTACGGTATAATCCGCTATGTTTTTATGAGATTTAAAAACAAAAAAATCCAAAAGGAGAGCGAATGAACGGCAACGTCAAATTTAACGCATTTTTCTCTCTACTTCTGCTGCTGCGCTAAGCAGCGACTCTTTTCACACCCTAATAATCAAATTTATACCATACAAACTAAAAACTCCAAAAGAAGGATAAAAAATGAACAATGATAAAATTATAATATTTGATACGACTTTACGAGACGGTGAGCAAAGCCCTGGCGCCTCGATGAATACCGAGGAGAAAATCCGCATCGCACGCCAGCTAGAGCGCCTAAACGTGGACGTCATGGAGGTTGGTTTTGCTGCGGCTAGTAGGGGTGATTTTGACGCGATACATCAGATCGCCAAGCAAGCCTCAAACGCCTCTATCTGTTCGCTCGCCCGCGCCGTGGACGGCGACATAAAGGCTGCCGGAGAGGCTATCTCGCCTGCTAAAAACAGACGTATCCATACATTTATCGCTACAAGCCCGATCCATATGGAGTTTAAGCTAAAAATGTCTCCAGATGAAGTGATTAGGCGCGCCGTGCGAGCCGTGGAATACGCTAAGACATTCTGCGAGGACGTTGAGTTTAGCTGCGAGGACGCGTGCAGGAGCGAGATGAGCTTTTTAAAAGAAATTTGCGACGCCGCTATAAACGCTGGAGCAAAAACGATCAACATCCCCGACACCGTGGGGTATCTATATCCCGAGGAGATTACCGCTCGCATAGGAGAAATGGTTAAATTTATAAACGGTCGCGCAGTCGTCTCCGTGCATAATCACAACGACCTAGGCCTAGCTACGGCAAACTCGCTAGCCGCGATAAAAGCGGGCGCAAGGCAGGTTGAGTGTACGCTAAACGGTATCGGCGAGCGTGCGGGAAATGCCGCGCTTGAAGAGATCGTGATGGCGATAAAGACGCGCAGCGACGTATTCGCGCCGCTTTATACGGACATAGTTTATAAAGAAATTTATCCTAGCTCGCGCCTGCTAGCGGGTATCATCGGTATCGAGCCGCAGCCAAATAAAGCCATCGTCGGCAAAAACGCCTTCGCTCACGAAAGCGGCATCCACCAAGATGGCGTGTTAAAACATAAAGAAACCTATGAAATCATCAGCGCCGAGAGTATCGGGCTGGACAAAAACTCGCTGATACTAGGCAAGCACTCGGGTCGCCACGCCTTTAAAGATAAGCTAATAAGCCTTGGTTTTGAGCTAGAAGATAGCGCGCTAAACGAGGCGTTTGAGAAATTTAAGGCGCTAGCGGATAAGAAAAAAGAGATATTTGACGATGATTTGCGCGCGTTAGTTACGAGCGAGATCATCAAGATCCCTGAGACTTTCGAGTTCTTGACGCTTACGCAAAGCAGCTGCAACAAAGGCCTAAGCAGCGCGGCGATCACGCTTCGTCACGCCGACGAGATCAAGAGCGACGCGGCGCTAGGCAACGGTACGGTGGACGCGATATTTAAGGTCATCGACCGTCTAAGCGGCATTCACGGCGTGCTCAAGGATTACAAGGTTAGTGCCGTTTCGCAGGGCAAGGATGCGCTGGCAAACGTCGTCGTCAAGGTCGAATTTGACGGCAAGACCATCATCGGTCACGGACTTGATATCGACACGATGACGGCGAGCGCTAGAGCGTATATAGGTGCGCTAAACAGCTACGTAAAAATCACTGCGACAAAGTAAAATTTGAGCGGTTTGACCCCGCTTGGCAAATTTAAGGCTCGAATTCGGGCCTTAAATTTTAAAATTTGACCTTTAAATTCGGCCGTAAATTTTGAAGTAAATTTGACTGGGTTTAGGGCGACCCAAATTTAAACTATCCCGCATTTACCGACGAGCCGTTAAGTTTTGCTATAATCAAACCAAATTTTTCAAAGGAGAAAATATGAAAAAAATCGTATTTTTGTTGATGATTATCGGGGCGTTTGCATTTGCCAAAAGCGAGGAAGCGCTGCAAAAATCTGAGCCAAAGCAGCTTGAGATGGTGCTAATCCTCGATAAATCAGGCTCGATGAGCGGGCTTGAAAGCGATACTATCGGCGGCTTTAACTCGATGATCGACAAGCAAAAAGAAGCGGGCGTAGACGCAAAGGTGACGACGGTGCTTTTTGATACGAATTTTAAGACTCTACACGATAGAGCCGATATCAAAAAGGTCGAGAAGCTAACGAGTAAGGACTATGTCGCGGGCGGCAATACTGCGCTACTAGACGCTGTGGGCGATACGATAAATAAAATCTCAAAAGTCGAGGATATCTACGCTAAAAACAGAGCCGTGCTTTTTGTAATCATCACCGACGGGCAGGAGAACTCGAGCAAGGAGTACTCAAAGGCGCAGATCAAAAAGATGATAAGCGACAAGCAGGAAAAATACGACTGGGAGTTTATATTTTTGGGCGCGAACATCGACGCCGTTAGCGAGGCGCAGAGTCTAGGCATAAAGGGCACTAACGCTGTGAAATACAAAAACAGCAGCGAGGGCGTACAGAAAAACTTTGAAGCCGCTGTAGAGATGTCCAAAGATATGGCGATGGATAAAAAATCAAGCTCGAAGTGGCGCGAAAAGGTACTTGAGGATAAGTAAAATTTAACTTAAGGCGCGGCTTAGTGGCGTGCTGTTGTAAATTCGCGGCGTTTTTAGACCGCGAGCGAGGCGAGCAGGGTGATCAAATTTAACGAGGCGAGTTATTTTTACTTTCGTCAAATTTAATAAAGCCGCTTCGCTTCGGCGCTGTAAATCTATAAAAAATATTCGGGCGGATTTGAGACGAATTTATCGCCGTATCGCCCGCATAAAACTACTTTTTCAGCTTCTCGTAAT
>CAUSAR010000093.1:0-5387 GCA_963529735.1 uncultured Campylobacter sp. | reverse complement strand
AGCGATGGAAAATTTTTGTCCTATTTGCATAACCGACCTTGGTTTAAATTTAAAAACCGCACGTTAGTTTCGTGCGGCGTTATTTTAGCTAAATTACGCAAAATTTTAAGCTCACGCCCTCTCGCCGACGGCGGTAAAGCGTTTTTGCACGAAATTTCTATTTTTTAGCTCGTCGATGATCGCGATCGCAAGATCGGCGTAGCTGATGTAACTCTCGTTTTGCGAGTTTAGTATGACGTGATCGTTGCCAAGGACGTATTTGCCGGTGCGAGCGCCGTTTGCGTCGTAGTATCCCGCAGGCGAGACAGCAGTTTAAAATTTACGCTCGCATTTTGTCGCGCCCGCCTTGCGAAATTTACAGCCAGCTTGGCTTTACGTCCTCGTTTATCACGCCATCATCCATCGTGTATTGCTCCAGGCTGCCGCGTTTGGTCTGGATACAGATAAACTTCATCCCTTGCGCGCCCGCCTTGAAGCACCTTTTGCCGCCTGGATCGATGCGGATCGCGTCGCCCTCGCTGACCGCCGTCTCCTCGCCATCAATAAAAAGCGTACCGCCGCCTTTTAGCACCAGATAAAGCTCCTCGTTTTGCTTGTGCGAATGCACGAACGGCACGCTCGCGTTTGCCGGAAGCTCATTGATAGAAAGCTCGCAGCCGCTTAAATTTAAAGCATCTTTCAGCTCGACTCTCGGCTCATTTTTCGTTGAAACGATCTTGTAGTTTGACATCTTTTTCTCCTTAGAAATTTTTTGTTGTAATACTATAACTTACAACCGATGAGCGAAGTATAATAAAATTTTGTTGTAATATCAAGAGTTACAACAAAAATTCCAAAATTTGACGCGAGTTTTAAAATCAGCTAAAATCCGCGCGATTTTAACCGAAGGAATTTTATGCAAAATAGCGCATTTAGAAGGCTTGCGACCAGCCTTGATGACGCGCCGAGGCTGATAGAGGAGTTTAGCAAACTAAAAGACATCGGCAAGCGCGTAGATGCTGGACTAGAAGGCGATATAGATAAAATTTAAGCGCTTTTTTAAGATATAATTTAACTAAAATTTGCCCAAAAGCGAGGTCAAAATGCATGAAAATCACGCCCACTGCGCGCATTCGCACGCGTCAAACAAGGTCGTTTTGAGAAATTCCTTCCTTATAATCTCCGCTTTTATGCTAGTCGAGGTCGCGGGCGGATTTCTCACAAATTCACTCGCCCTACTCTCCGACGCCGGACATATGCTATCAGACGCCGCGGCGCTCGGGCTTTCTCTATTTGCGTTTAAATTCGGCGAACGCAAAGGCAATCTACAAAAGACCTTCGGCTACAGGCGGATCGAAATTTTAGCCGCGACGATAAACGCCGTCACGCTCATCGTCATCGCCGTTTTTATCCTCATCGAGGCGGCGCGGCGCCTGCAAAATCCGCCCGAAGTAGCCACCGCGGGCATGCTCGCCATCAGCACGCTGGGTCTTGCCATAAACATCGTCGTGGCCTTTTACATGCTGCGCGGCGGCGACGTGAGAGAAAACGTCAATATGCGAGGCGCCTACCTGCACGTGCTGGGCGACGCTGCGGGCTCAGTGGGCGCGATCGCGGCGGCTGTGCTGATGATGTGCTTTGGCTGGGGCTGGGCGGACGCGGCAGCTAGCCTACTCGTGGCCGTGCTCATCGTAAAAAGCGGCTGGGGCGTGCTAAAAGAGAGCCTAAACATCCTGATGGAAGGCTCGCCAAAAGGCGTGAGCCTGGACGGGCTCGTTGCGCAGATCAGGGGCGTGGACGGCGTGCTTTCGGTGCACGACCTGCATGTCTGGAGCATCACTAGCGGCGCAAACGCGCTCACGGCTCACGTGGTGGTCAGCGGCGAGCTGAGCGTGCGCGAAGCGGAGCGGATCATAGCTGAAATATCGCACGAAATGGAGCATCTAGGCATCACACACACGACGCTGCAGGTTGAGAGCAGCGACAACGAATGCGCGGACGAGCTAATCTGCGAAGTAAGATCAAACGACGCAGGCGGGCATTTAGGGCATAGTCATTAAAATTTAGGCAAATTTGAGGCGAAATTTTACGATCTAGCATATCAAATCAAATCCGTAGCCCGAAACGAATAAATTTTTGCTAAAATTTAAATCGACTCATTTTTATAAAAGGGGCGAATTTAGATGAAAAAATATATACTAGTCGTGATTTTCGCCCTGCATTGCGCCCTTGGGGACGGCAGCTATACAGGTTTTCTGATCGCGCTAAATTTCGCGGTAGCCTTGGTTTGCATAGCTTTTCCTTTTATGAAAAAGGATTATATATTTTTGCTACTGCTAGCGCTAAATTTGGCTTTGTATTTCAACGCCGTCGATACCCCTTTTGAAAAGCCTGAGCTTTGGACATATCATATACCCGCACTCGCAAACGCGACATACAGGCTAAGCACTCTAGTTTACGCCTCGGGATTCGTCGCTTTTGCTCCGCTAGCGGTGTATGTTTATTTTTTGTATTCGCTTTGCGTCGTTATTTGCGCCGTGCGCGAAAGACTTCAAAATTTACGTTAAATTTTACGAACCGAATCCGCGTCAAATTTACTCCAAATCCCCCGTCGCAAGCCGCCACCCGTTTAACGAAAGCTAAATTTACTCTACTTTAACGAAAATTTTTATACAATCGCCCAAAATTTAACTAGGGACGTCATGAAAAACATCAGAAATTTTAGCATCATCGCTCATATCGACCACGGCAAATCCACTCTCGCAGACCGTCTCATTCAGGAGTGCGGAGCCGTTAGCGACCGCGAGATGAGCTCGCAAATCATGGACACGATGGACATCGAAAAAGAGCGCGGCATCACGATCAAGGCTCAGTCCGTGCGCCTAAACTACGCGCTCGGCGGCGAAAATTTCGTCCTAAATTTGATCGACACTCCGGGCCACGTGGATTTTAGCTACGAGGTGAGCCGCTCGCTAGCTAGCTGCGAGGGCGCGCTACTTGTGGTGGATGCCAGCCAAGGCGTAGAGGCGCAAACCATCGCAAACGTCTATATCGCGCTAGAAAACAACCTCGAAATCATCCCCGTCATCAATAAAATCGACCTCCCCGCAGCCGATCCAGCCCGCGTAAAAAACGAGATCGAGCACGTTATAGGGCTTGATTGTAGCGGAGCGATTGAGGTTAGCGCAAAAACGGGCATCGGCATCAAAGAGCTGCTAGAAGCTATCATCACGCGCATTCCGGCCCCTGGCGGCGAGGCGGAAAAACCGCTAAAAACGCTCATCTACGACAGCTGGTTTGACAACTATCTGGGCGCTTTGGCGCTCGTGCGCGTCTATGACGGCGAGCTAAAGAAAAACGACGAAATCCTAGTCATGGGCACGGGCAAAAAACACATCGTGCTAGACCTCATGTATCCAAACCCGATCGCGCCGATAAAAACGGCAAATTTGGGCGCGGGCGAGGTCGGCATCGTGGTACTGGGGCTAAAAAACGTCAGCGACGTGCAGGTAGGCGATACCATCACGCTAGCTCGTAATCCCGTAAAAGAGCCCGTCGGCGGCTTTGAGCGGGCTAAGCCGTTCGTGTTTGCGGGACTTTATCCGATCGAAACGGATAAATTTGAGGATCTGCGCGACGCTTTGGATAAACTCAAGCTAAACGACAGCTCGATCAGCTATGAGCCCGAAACCTCGGTCGCGCTTGGATTTGGCTTTCGCGTCGGATTTTTAGGACTACTGCATATGGAGGTTATCAAGGAGCGTTTGGAGCGCGAATTTGACCTCGACCTCATCGCCACGGCTCCGACCGTAACTTACGAAGTCGTACAAACCGACGGTCAAATTTTACGTATCCAAAACCCGAGCCAGCTCCCGCCGGTTAATAAAATCGAGCACGTCAAAGAGCCCTACGTCAAAGCCACGATCATCACCCCGAGCGAGTTTTTGGGCAACATCATCACGCTACTAAACAACCGCCGCGCCGTGCAGACCAAGATGGACTACATCACGCCCGAGCGCGTGCTGCTCGAGTACGACATCCCGATGAACGAGATCGTGATGGACTTTTACGACAAGCTAAAATCGAGCACCAAAGGCTACGCGAGCTTTGACTACGAGCCTAGCGACTACCGCGTAGGCGATCTAGTGAAGCTTGATATCAAGGTCGCGGGCGAGACCGTGGACGCGCTCTCTATCATCGTGCCGGAAAGCAAAGCTCAGTCCAAGGGGCGCGACTTCGTCAAAGCGATGAAAGATATCGTGCCGCGCCAGCTCTTTGAGGTGGCTATTCAAGCCAGCATCGGCAACAAAGTCATCGCGCGCGAAACGGTAAAATCTATGGGCAAAAACGTAACCGCCAAGTGCTACGGCGGCGACATCACGCGTAAGCGTAAGCTACTTGAGAAGCAAAAAGAGGGCAAAAAGCGCATGAAAGCTATCGGCAAGGTAAATTTGCCGCAGGAAGCGTTTTTAAGCGTTTTAAAGATAGACTAGCGGCGTCTTGCGAGCGTTTTTGCTGCGCTCGCAGCTGCTTTTATTATCTCGCGGTCAAATTTGCAAATTTTACTGGCCGAGACCCGCACCGTGAAAATGCTAAAATCTGAATTTAGTCAAATTTAACGCGAGATAAATTCGCGATATTTTAAAGCTAGAGGTAAAATTTGCCTCAAAAATAGCTCTATTAAAGTAGTCAGCGCCGTATAATTTTTAAAAATATTAGTTTGCAGGCAGCCCAAACTAGCGCGTTAAAAACCGAAATTTGAGCCGACGAAAGAGAAAATTCATCCGCGAAAATCTACGAATTTAAGTTTTAGTTCGGTAAAATTAGATAAAAATTTTATAAAGGTTAATCGTTATGAGAGGTTACAAAATCTTTTCGGGTACCGCAAATCCGGCGTTTTCAAAGAAAATTTCGCATTATTTATCGCTTCCGCTTAGCGAAGCTACGATCAAGCGCTTTAGCGACGGTGAGATCAGCGTGCAGATCGGCGAGAGCGTACGCGGCAAGGATATTTTCATCGTCCAGCCTACCTGCGCGCCGGCAAACGTAAATTTGATGGAGCTTTTGATCCTAACAGACGCGCTTAAGCGCAGCTCGGCTAGCTCGATAACGGCAGTGGTGCCGTATTTTGGCTACGCGCGCCAAGACCGCAAGGCCGCTCCTCGCGTGCCTATCACGGCAAAGCTCGTGGCAAACATGATGCAAACGGCGGGCATCGACCGCGTCGTCACGATCGACCTTCATGCGGGCCAAATTCAGGGCTTTTTCGACATCCCGGTCGATAACCTCTACGGCTCGATCATCTTTAACGACCATATCAAAAACAAAAATCTCAAAAATCCTATCATCGCTAGCCCAGATATCGGCGGCGTCGCGCGCGCTAGAAGCGTCGCAAAAGCCCTAAATCT
>CAUSAR010000092.1:0-5706 GCA_963529735.1 uncultured Campylobacter sp. | reverse complement strand
CAGGCTTTAAGCTAACGCAAGCGCCAGATAAAATGGATAGCGGCGAGCTAAAAGTACTCTACGTCTACGGCGAAAATCCGGTGATGAGCGACCCGTGGACCGAGCACTTCGTCCACGCCGTGCACCATCTAGACTGCTTTATCGTGCAGGATCTTTTCTTTACCGAGAGCGCGCATAAGGCCGATGTGGTGCTGCCTGCCGCGGGCTGGGGCGAAAAGGACGGAACCTTTATCAACACCTCTCGCCGCGTCCAACGCACGCGCAAGGCTAGCGAGCCGGTTAACGGCGTAGAGCCCGACTGGAAGGTCGTTTGCAACATCGCAAACCGCATGGGGCTAGAGGGGTTTGATTTTGCGAGCCCTGAGCAAATTTGGAACGAGCTAAGGGAGCTTATGCCTAAATTTTTCGGCGGTATCAGCTACTATAGACTAGGCAAGCTAGGCGGTATCAGCTGGCCGTGCCCCGACGAGGAGCATCCTGGTACGCCAGTGCTTTACGCAGATCACAAGTCCATGCTGCCTGGCGGTAAATTCCGCTTTGCGCCGGTGCTTTACTTAGACGACAAAAACGAACGCGCAAAAGCCGAGGCCGAATTTAGAGCCAAGATGAATATCCCGGACGGCTATCCGGTCGGTAGCGGCGCACTTAGCGAGGTGCCAGACGAGGTCTATCCGTGCCTATTTACGACAGGGCGCAAGGTCTATCACTACCACACGGGTACGATGACAAGAGAGTGCCCTGCCCTAGAGTACGGTGCTGGCGTAGAGGGCGCACTCATAGAGGTGAGCCCGGATATCGCTCGCGAGAGAGAGCTAGAGGAAGGCTGCTACGCGCTCGTACAAAACAAACGCGGCCAGATCGCGGCCAAGCTTCGCGTCAATCCGGATCTAAAAGAAGGCACGATATTTACGACATTCCACTACAGCGAGGCCGACGGTAACGAGCTAGCAAACGCCGGCGATCCCGATCCGCTCTCAGGCATCACACCGCTAAAGATGACGATAGCAAATATCAGGCGTCTAAGCGAAGAGGAATTTATCAAATTTAGAGAGCAAAACGAGATGTCGATGCACTCGGCAAATCCTTATTTGTCGCCTGTTAGAGCGTAAATTTAGGGCGGGAGGCCGCCCTTTCTACTTAATTTATTTTAAATTTATCCGCATTCAAATTTGACGAACTATCTATGTAAATTTAATGAAGCTAAAGAAGCGCGAGTTAAATTTGACGCAGCCAAACCGCGTCAAATTTGATGAGATTACTCGCCCCCGCAATCTCGGCGAGAGCGAGCTAAATTTTAAGATTTTATCTTAAGCCTATCGCCAGCATAGTAGGCGAGCTTCCAGGTCGGAGTTTGTTTTAGGTCTTTAAAGCCGTAGCCGCGAGCCTTGACTCTATCGCCGTAGATTTTTTCTATCATAGCCGATTCGCCTACTAGCAGCGCCTTTGTCGAGCACATCGCCGCACAAACCGGCACTTTGCCTTCGGAAATTCTATCCTGGCCGTACTCTTCGCGCTCGGCTTCGCTATTTGTCGGTAGCGGACCGCCTGCGCACATCGTGCACTTATCCATCGAACCTTTGGCGCCAAACACTCCCTCGCGCGGAAACTGAGGCGCGCCGAACGGACACGCGTATAAGCAGTATCCGCAGCCGATGCAGATCTCTTTGTCATGCAGCACGACGCCGTCGGCTCTGATATAAAAGCAATCGACCGGGCAAACCAGCGAGCACGGCGCGTCCTCACAGTGCATGCAAGCTATCGAGGTTGATATTTCCTCGCCGGGTATGCCCTCGTTTAGCGTGATGACACGGCGGCGACGGATACCAAGAGGCAACTCGTGAGCCTCGTCGCAAGCCACCGCGCAGCCGTTACAGTCGATGCATCTATCGTCGTCGCAGTAAAATTTAAGTCTATTGTTGTCATTAAATTCGCTCATTTTACGCCTTTTCTATGCGGCATAGACCGCCTTTTGTTTCTGGGATTTGAGTGACTATATCGTAGCCGTAGTTGGTGACGGTATTTGCGCTCTCGCCTACCGCATAAGGCCTCGTGCCTTCCGGGAAATTACCCGTCATATCGACGCCCTGCATGTATCCGGCAAAGTGAAACGGCAAGAAAATCATATCAGGTTTAACCGACGGTACGATTCTCGCGCGTACTTTGATTTTCGTGCCTTCCGGCGAATGAATCCATACGAAATCCCAATTTTTAATGCCGTATTTAGCCGCAAGATCCGGGTGAATATCCGCAAACATCTCAGGCGTGATGCGGCTTAGATACATACTAGCACGCGTCTCCATACCAGCACCGCTGAAATTTACAAGACGAGCTGTGACTAAATTTATAGGGAATTCTTTTGAGAAGTCCTTACTTAGCTGCAAGCTCTTATACTTCGTAAATACGCGGTAGTGATTCGGCTTATCCTCAAAGCTCGGATACTTCTGCGCAAGGTCTTGGCGCTGAGAGTGGATAGGCTCTCTGTGCTGCGGTATCTGATCGACAAAGGTCCAAACTACCGCTCTAGCGCGCGCGTTGCCATACGGAGCGATGCCCTTTTCCATGCATTTTTCGGCGATTATGTTGCTAGCGTCCGTCGCCCACGTAGCGCCCATTTTTTCGCGCTCTTCATCTGTTAGCGTGATGCCCAGTATCTTTTCGATGTTATCTTTTTTGATCTCCGGATATCCGCCGCTTTGAGCGCCGCCTACAGGCGCGCTACCGTCGCCAGCTAGCTGATTTACGCCGTTATGCTCTAAGCCAAAGCGGTTTCTAAAGCCCATGCCGCCTTGCATTACCGGTCTGTTTATATCGTATAAATTTGGACTACCAGGGTGCTTTTCCGTCCAGCAAGGCCACGGCAAGCCGTAGTATTCGCCAGCCACCTCGGTGCCCTCTTTGCCCATTAGAGTTTTTTCGTCAAATTTATCCCAGTTAGCCTGATGGCGTTTTAGACGCTCCGGCGTCCAGCCAGTTAGGCCGATGCTTTTTACGATGCTAGCGATCTCGCGAGTAGCGGCTTCTGGCCACTCGATCTTGCCCTCGGAGTTTCTGATTGTGCGAGTTAGCTCGTCGTAAAAGCCTATTCTCTTTGCCAGCTCAAATAAAATTTCGTGATCGGGCATACTCTCAAACAAAGGCTCTACAACCTGGCTTCTCCACTGGCCGCTGCGGTTTGTAGCCACGACCGTGCCGCTACCCTCAAACTGCGTCGCCGCAGGTAGTAGATATACGTCGTCTTTTTTATTAGTTATCACGCCAGCGTCATTTACGAAAGGATCAAGCAGTACCAAAAGCTCAAGCCCGTCAAGGCCCTCTTGTACTTTTACTTGTTGCGCTGTTGAAGTGATGCCGTTACCGATAACCACAAGTGCTTTTAGGCTATCGCCTGCGTTTTCAATTGGGTCGTTGCCGTTTTTGCCGTCAAGTACGCCAGCCCACCAGCGAGCTAGAGTAAACCCTGGCTTAAACATCCACTCTGGTTTTACGAAATTTCCTTGTAGCCACCCGTAGTCCACTTTCCACATTTTGGCAAAGTATTTCCACGTAGCTTCGTTTTTGGCGTAGTATCCAGGCAAGCTATCTGGCGCGTTTGCCATGTCGCTAGCGCCTTGAACATTATCGTGACCGCGCAAGATGTTGCAGCCACCGCCGCTTACGCCCATATTTCCTAGTATTAGTTGCAGGATTGGAGCGATACGAGTGTTTGAGCTGCCTATGGTGTGCTGAGTTAGACCCATCGCCCAAACAACTGATCCCGGGCGATTTTTAGCAAAAACTTCGGTTATCTCTTTTAGCGTCGCAGCCGGTACCCCAGTTACGTCTTCTACCACTTCAGGCGTCCATTTTGCGGCCTCTTTGCGGATCTCGTCGATGCCGTACGTGCGATCATCTATAAATTTCTTATCTTCCCAGCCGTTTTCAAAGATGAGATTCATCATGCCGTACATGAAAGGTATGTCCGTGCCCGGGCGAATTTGAGCGAAATAATCAGCCTTAGCTGCAGTTCTCGTGTATCTTGGATCGACAACGATCAGCTTTGCGCCGTTATTTTCTTTCGCTTTTAGAAAATGCCTAAATCCTACCGGGTGATTTACAGCCGGATTTGCGCCGATTATAAAGATAGACTTCGCGTTTTGGATATCTCCAAGGTGATTAGTCATAGCTCCATAACCCCACGTATTCGCCACACCGGCGACTGTTGCGCTATGTCAAATTCTTGCTTGGTGATCTAAGTTGTTCGTCCCAAACATCGCAGAGAATTTACTGATGTAGTAGCTCTGCTCGTTGCTATCTTTTGCCGAGCCCAGAAACATAACTTGCTCCGGGTTTTTTTCGCGGTAAGCTTTTAGTTTTGCGCCGATCTCGTCAAGCGCGTCTTTGTAGCTGATGCGTTTCCATTTGCCGCCGACTTTTTTCATCGGGTATTTCACGCGGCAGTGAGAGCGAACCATATCGATGACGTCGCTGCCCTTACAGCAGTGGCCGCCTGCGCTTACCGGGTGGTCTTGTGCCACTTCTTGGCGTACCCAAACGCCATTTTCTACCTCGGCTAGCACTCCGCATCCCACAGAGCAAACCGAGCAAATGGTTTTTACGATTTTAGAGTTTGGAAACGGATTTGCCATCTCTTCTTTGGTCGCGCTTCTAGTTACGCCGCTGGCACGCAGTCCGCTCATGCTGCCCGCAACGCCCGCTAGCGCGGCCATTTTTAAAAACGATCTTCGCCCGACTGCGTTTGAGTTGGACATAAGACGCAAATTTGCCTCAGACATATTCATCCTTTCTTAAATTTTATTATTTTGCTTGTTCGTAGTATAGATCCCAGTTTTTGCTTCTTTTATAAAGCACCTCGGTCTTTTTGCTTTTACCGTATTTTAGGTTTGACGCCGTTTCTGTAGCGACTCCGGCCGTAGCCGCTACCGCGCCAGCGATGCCGGCTTTTTTTAGAAATTCTCGCCTATTTTTTTGCATTTTCTTCCTCCATGGCTTTTATCTTTCTCACTCTATTTTTTTGTCTTCTTATGGCTTCGGATCTTGAAACTCCGTCCAAAGTCTTTTTGTTTTCGCCGTGATTTATAGGACGCGGCGCGCTTAAAACTACGCGCTCGAACTCGATAAATCCTTGCAGTAGCACCGCTACGTCCTTGTAAATTTCACTACTTTCGTGATTAAAAAGGTCATTTATAAATTCGTCGATGTTTGGATTTATGATCTCTTTAAAAAGCTGTTCCTCAAGCTCGCCGTATAGCTCCAGCTCGCCCTCGCGCGCGATAAATTCGCTCATCAGAGCAAACACGAAGCCTACGTTGTCTTCGTTTTCTTTAAATTTAGACTCGTCGCGTCTAAGGTCTGTGCGGGCTAAAATTTTACGCACTTTCGCGCAGGCGTGCCCGACCTCGTAACCCTCGTCGTAGTACGACAGCGAGTTTCTAAGCGGACTTGGCGGAGCGTGGAAAATTTCATCGAATTCATCCGCTAAATTTTTAGGATTTTTCTCGTCGAATTTTGCCTGAATGCGCATTATCGCAGCGGCTGATTCTTCGTTTAGAGCGTGCGCTGCGACAAGGCCTAGCATCGCATTTAGGCCGGTAAATCTATCGCCACTTAGACTAAAAACGAAAAAACGCGAAAATAGCGAGTAATAAAGTCCTCGTCCCGCCGCAAATTCGCCCTTGCTAGTCATCGCCTTCCTTTATCATTTTTATC
>CAUSAR010000091.1:0-5805 GCA_963529735.1 uncultured Campylobacter sp. | reverse complement strand
GCCGAAGTGCGCAAAAACGAGTATAAAATCCTCGTCATCGACTCGATTCAGACGCTCTACAGCGAAAAAATCTCCTCGGCACCCGGCTCCGTATCGCAGGTGCGCGAGATCACCTTCGAGCTCATGCGCTTAGCCAAAAACGAAAACATCTGCGTCTTTATCATCGGCCATATCACGAAAGACGGCTCGATCGCAGGGCCTCGCATTTTGGAGCATATGGTGGACGTGGTGCTTTATTTTGAGGGGGACTCCAGCCGCGAGCTACGTATGCTGCGGGGTTTTAAAAACCGCTTCGGCTCGACTAGCGAAGTGGGGATTTTCGAGATGAGCGAAAACGGACTCATCAGCGCCAATGACGTCGCGGGCAAATTTTTCACGCGAGGCAAGGCTACTAGCGGCTCGGCAATCACTATAACAATGGAGGGCTCTCGCGCGCTTAGCGTCGAGATCCAGGCGCTCGTGTGCGAGAGCGCGTATCCTAAGCGCAGCTCCACGGGCTTTGACAAAAACCGCCTAGATATGCTGCTAGCGTTGCTTGAGCGCAAACTAGAGATTCCGCTAGGACACTACGACGTCTTTATAAACGTAAGCGGAGGCGTCAAGATCGGCGAAACGGCGGCCGATCTAGCCGTGGTCGCGGCGATCATTTCCAGCTTTAAAAACCGTCCGATCAGCAAAGAGAGCGTATTTATGGGCGAGCTTAGCCTAAACGGCGAGATTCGCGAGATATTTAACCTCGATCAGCGCCTAAAAGAGGCAAAAACGCAGAAATTTAAAAACGCGATCGTGCCAAGCAAACCGCTTGATGCGCAAGGGCTAAAATGTTTCGTCGCGGGCGATATCACGCAGGTTTTGGAGTGGATGTAAAATTTGTGCGCCAAAACCCGCACCGCAAAAACGCAAAAGGAAAAAAATATGGAAAATCTAAAATGGAAGCTCTCAAAAACGCTAAAAACAGCGATGAGACAAAGAGATATCGATACATTTACGCTAGCTAAAATCGCCGAGGAAACCTACGCAAAGGCTCATGCGGACGGCGTTTTGGACGTCAGACAAGAAGTTTTTAAGGTTATCGACGAATACGCGAGCGAGGTAAATTTAGAAATTTTAGACCTCGTTTGCAAAATTTTAGGCTCTAGCGTTAAATTCGGCGAAAGCGGAGATTTTTAAATTTGCCGCTACTTTAAATTACTTCAAAATTTAAATCCGGCACAAAAGCCCAAAACGCTCAAATTTACGGTAAAATCAAAACCGAAATAAACGCATAAGCGCAGACTCGGCGTTTAAATTTTACGCATACTTGGGCAAAGATGCAGATACTGGCGGTAAATTTTACACGTAGCTAGCCGGCTAAAAAAGGCGACAATCGCCTTGCGCAATAAAGCTTGGCAAAAGGCATCATTTTTAGCAGTTTGCAACGGCCGTAGCCAGAGAAACGAAAGCGGCAGAAATTTACGAAAAAATAAATCGCTCCGCAAAATCCCGCTAGGCGCAGCCGTAAAAATGCCGTAAAAAACAAAAATTAGGAACAAAATGTTTGGTTATATTAGGTTTATTTTAGCGTATTTCGTGCTGCTCTCGCACGTTGGTATCGAGCTAGCGGGCAAAAACATCGGCGTCTTTGCCGTCGTGATTTTTTATATCCTAGCAGGGCTAGTAACATCAAAGGTTTTTATCAAAATCGCGCCGCAAAACGCGCAAATAAGCTACTTTATAAAAGATAGATTTTTGCGCATTTATCCCGCATTTTTCTTTGCATTTGCGCTGACGGTACTGTTTTTTTACGTGACGTCTTATTTGCATCCAAATTTTAGCGTAAAAAATTTACTTCTAAATGCCCTCATCGTGCCGTTAAACTACTTTTTTTGGCTCGACGTTTCCGTCATAGATGCGCCCGTTGGGCTAAATTTCCTTATACCGCCGGCTTGGTCGCTAGGAGCGGAGCTTCAGGCGTATGCCCTGCTCGTACTCGCGATCAAATTTAGACGCCTAGGCTACGCTCTAACCCTTGGTTCTCTAGGAGTTTACGCAGCGGCAAATTTAGGCTTTATAAACGCCGACATTTACGGATACAGGCTTGTTTGCGGCGTATTTTTTATGTTTTACACGGGATTTTTGATCTATCAAAAAGAGCTTGGCAAGCTCGCCGTTTTTTACGCAGCGGTAGCGGCGCTGGCGGGCTATCTTTTTTACTCGCACAAATTTAGCGCTTTTGGCGCAGAGACGATGCTTGGGTACTTGATCGGCGCAGCCATCGTTCTAGCGCATGAGAAGTTTAAATTTAAGCTTAAATTTAACGATATCGCAGGCTCGCTTTCATACGCTATTTTTATCAGCCATTTTCTTTTTATTTGGCTCAGCGAGCTTTTACTGGGAAATGTAAATTTGGCTTTTGTAACTACTGGTTCGATTATATTTGGATTTATAAATTTCTATCTTATTGAACAAAAGATAAACAAAATAAGATTTAGAAAGCAAGCTTAAAATCAACCAAAAGGTACGAAAAATACTACGAGTAAAATTTATTTTAAAACCACGAAAATCGTACGAAAAAGTATCAAAAAATCCCTAAAAATCGAAAGATTATCGACGTATGCACACTCCATTTTCACACGCTCGTCAAAGGAAATTTCATTCCTGCCGCTCACCTGCCAAAGTCCGGTAAGCCCCGGCCTGACCCTTGTTATCTTACCTAAGTTTTTGCCGATTTGCCTTTTTTCGTAAAACATATACGGACGCGGTCCGACCAAACTCATCTCAAGCCTAAGGACGTTAAAAAGCTGAGGTAACTCATCAAGCGAAGTACGCCTGATAAATCCGCCGACTTTTGTTATGCGCGGGTCAAATTCGTATTTGTGAAATTTGGCAAAATGCTCGGCCTCTGCGGGATTTTGTGCAAGATACTCGTCCAAAATTTTACGCCAACTTTTATGCATCGATCTAAATTTATAGCAGCTAAACGGCTTGCCGAAGCGCCCTATTCGCTTTTGTTTGAAAAAAATGCTCTCGCCGGGCTCGTTTATCTTTATAACCGCTGCTATAACGGCGACAACCGCAAGCCAAATCGGCGCAGTAGCGACAACGACGACGTAATCGATAACAGCTTTTAGCAAAATTTTAGAGCGCAGACTCATAGCTCGCCCTCTAAAAATCTCTCATAACTACTCTCCACGAGCCCCTTTATCTCTCGCTCAAAGCGCTCTTTTGAAAATTTTAGCGCATTTTGCCTGATCGCTTGCGGATCAAATTTGTCTCTTATTTTTTCAAATTTTACAACCGCTTCGTTTAGGCTATCTTCGCTTTGCTCGCTAAAATAAACGCCCGTGACGCCGTCTATCACGCTCTCTTTCGCGCCGCCCTTACCCAGACAGATGACTGGCGTACCGCAGGCCTGAGCTTCCACGGGCGCTATACCAAAATCCTCCACGGCAGCAAAGACGAAGGCTTTTGCCTTACTCATCAGCTCCGCAGTCTCACGTGCGCTTTGAAAACCTAAAATTTCAACATTGCTTTTAGCGATATTTTTGATTTCATTCATCTGCTCGCCGTCACCCACTACGACTAGCTTTTTGCCGCTTTCGTTAAAGGCGCGCACGATTAAATCGATCTTTTTATAAGGCACCATCCTTGAAACCGTGACGTAAAAATCCTCTTTATTTTCGTTTAATTTAAAATTTGCAGTATCTACAGGCGGGTAGATCACGGCGGCGTCTTTGCCGTAAATTTTACGTATGCGGCGCGCAATAAAATTTGAATTTGCGACGTAAATGTCGGCTCTGTTTGCCGCGCCGATATCCCAAAGGCGAATTTTATGTAAAAAATATCTAGCTAGCGCCGCTTTTAGCCCGCGCTCTAGCCCATTTTGACGCAAATAGTCAAAATACATATCCCAAGCGTAGCGCATCGGAGTGTGTATGTAGCTTATATGAAGCTGATTTGAGTGCGTCAGAGCGCCCTTTGCTACGGCGTGCGAACTAGACAGCACGACGTCAAATTCGCTCAGATCAAACTGCTCTATCGCTAGCGGAAAAAGTGGCAGATAGCTCCTAAATTTGCTCTTTGCAAACGGTAAATTTTGAATAAAACTGGTTCGAGCGAATTTACCTTTTAAAATCTTTTGCCTATCGTCAAATTTAAGGTAATCAACAAGGCTAAAAATCTCAAAATCGTCCCAAATATCCGTAAAACTCTGCACGCAACGCTCAGCTCCGGCATAGGTTTCTAGCCAGTCGCAAACCAGAGCTTTTTTCATCCGCGCCGCCGCTACTTTCTATCGTAGTCGTCGCTGATACGAACTATATCGTCCTCGCCCAGATACTCGCCCGTTTGTACTTCTATGACGATGAGATCGGAGTTTGCCGTATTTTCCAGTCGGTGAATCTGCCCGCTTTTTATATATATCGACTCGTTTTGTTTTAGTGGTGCTTCGTTGCCGTCTATCGTTACTAGCGCCTCGCCCTCGACGACGACCCAGTGCTCGTTTCGCTTAAAGTGCTTTTGCAGACTCAACCTTTTGCCGGGCTTAACCACGATCTTTTTCATCTTGTAGCCGCTACCCTCACCCAGCACCTCATAGCTACCCCACGGACGATATACGCTCGTGTGCGTTTCGCAAATTTCAGGCAATGAATTTGAAAAGTGCTTATAAACCTCTTTTACCTTTTGCGAGCTACCTTTTTTGGCGATCAAAAGCGCGTCTTTGGTGTCTACTACGAGCAAATTTTGCACGTCTACTAGTGCGGTCGGTTTTTTAGTTAGGATGAAATTTTCGCTCGCACCGATTTGTAGCGACTCGCCCTCGTTTTTTATCTTTTTACTCAGCTCGTCAAAGCTGCCCATGTCACTCCAGCCCGCATCCAGCGGCACCATTTTGATATTTAGGCTTTTTTGCATTAGGGCGTAGTCGATACTGATATCCTCGATCTTATCCATAAAATTCGGACTTATTTTTAGTAAACAAGGCTCATTTGCCGAGCCTTCTATCGCCGCCGTCACGTCCTTTATGATACTTGGCGCGTACTTTTTCATCTCGCTTAAAAAGACGCCCGCCTTAAAGCAAAACATACCGCTGTTAAAATAATACCCGCCCTCTTTTATAAATTTCGTCGCGGTTTCAAAATTTGGCTTTTCGATAAATCGCTCTACGTCGCCGTTTTTATCGGCCTTGATGTAGCCGTAGCCCGTGTTTGGTTCGTTAGGTTTTATGCCAAACGTCACCAAAAAGCCCTGGTTTGCATAGCTTTGCGCGATCAAAAGAGCCTTTTTGTATTCAGTCTCATCCTCAATTAAATGATCGCTCGGTGTAATGAGCAAAATTTCGTCCCCATCGCAGCAAAGCGCCGCAAACGTAATCGCCGCGGCGGTGTTTTTACCAAATGGCTCAAGAATAAATTTATCTATTTTTTTACTACCGCATTCGTCAAGCGCCAAAAAATAGTGCGCCTCGTTGCAAACGATGATCGTTTTTTGTGCATGCACATTGCGTCTAAGCGTAAGGTCAAAGAGCGATTTGCCGTTAAAAAGCCTAATGAATTGCTTTGGCATCAGTGTTCGCGATAACGGCCAAAGCCTCGTGCCCGAACCTCCGCAAAGTATAACGTTTGTCATTTTTTTACGCCTTTTGCTTTAAATTTTCGACCAAATTTAAAAATGTTTCTTGAAGCCGCACCAGTAAATTTTGATCCTTGGTCTCAAATCTCGTAACGATAACAGGCGTCGTATTTGAGGCTCGTACTAGCGCCCAGCTACCGTCCTCAAATCTCACTCTAACTCCGTCTATGTCGATGATTTCGGCTATTTTACCTA
>CAUSAR010000090.1:0-5870 GCA_963529735.1 uncultured Campylobacter sp. | reverse complement strand
TGCTAAACGGCTACGCGGATCTTGCCGAACAGATCGCCGCGAGCAAGGGCGTGAGTCTGCAAAACGCGGTCGGTAGCCAAAACCGCCGCACGCTTGATGCGTTTAGGATTTTTATCTACGGCTCTATCGCTGTCGTTATTTGCGCCGCCGCGATTAGAAAATTTAGGAGGAAAAATGGCTAAAAACTACTGGCCTCATGCTATCGTCGGCTCGCTTATTTTGATAGTCGCCTCCTGCGTAGCGACCATTATTCTGGCCGTCAAAAACCCCGTAGAGATGGACGGTTTTTACTTCGAGCGCTACCAAAACGTCGATGAAAATATAAACGAGATCGAGGCTAGCCAGCGTAGATTTGATGCCAAATACGATCTTAATTTCAATCCTGAATTTGACGGATTAGACGGATATTTTAATATCGCCGTTACGCCTAAAAACGGCTTGCAGGCTTCAAATTTTACGCACGAGATTTTACTAACCAGACCTGCCACAAACGAGCAAAATCAAAATTTAGACGCCAAATTTGACGGGCAAATTTTAAAAACCGCGCCCGTGACGCTCCCAAAAAAGGGCAGATGGCAAATTTTGCTAAAAATTTCCGACGCAAACGACACCGGCTTTTATAAATTTAACTTCGAAGCGCGCTAGTTTTCTTTGATTTTCAGCCGCTCTGGGCTATCATTTCGCCAAAAAACAAAGAGCCTCTATGCAAAATTTAGACAAACTTTATATCTTTACCAACTCGCGAAAGATTCGCGAATTTAACGCAAAATTTCAAAACGAACTCGTGCCAAAAGCCATGACAATAGCGCAGTTTGAGCAAAAAGCCGTGCTGGTGCCGGGGCGCTTTGAGGCGGACGAGGCGTACGCGCTGGTGCTGATGCAGCGAGCCTGCGCGAGCGTGAGAGAGGCCTCCGAGCGGCTGCGTATCCCGTCCGAGTTTTTTGCTTTTTTGAAAAACAACGACTATCTTTTTAGCTTTTTTAAGGAGCTTGCCATCAGCAAAAAGAGCGTGACGGATCTGAAATTTAGCGACATTTACGCCGATTACGAGGAGCATTTGGGTATCCTCGAGGCGGTGCTGGCGCGATATAAAGAGCTGCTCGCGGCCGAAAATCTATACGACGGCATCACGCTGCCTGAAATTTACCGGCTAAACGGCGGATTTGTGAGGGAATTTCGCGAGATTTATCTTGAAGTAGACGGCTTTTTGAGCGAATTTGAGTGGGAGCTGTTTGGCGAGATCGCAAAGCTAACGACGCTAAAAATCATCTTTCAAACCAGTAAATTTAACAAAAAACTGATCCTAAAACTAGCTGAAATTTCAGGACTAGATGCGAGCGAGTTTAGCCTATACGGCGAATTTGAGCTAAATTTGAGCTCGCGCGAGCTAAAAAAAACGGGCGCCGTACGCAAAAATCCGCTCGTTTTAAAAAGAAGCTTTAGCGCTAGAAGCCTGCAGGCGGCCTACGCGATGGCAAAGGCTAGCGAGTTTGTGGCTGATGGCATCAAGCCCGAAAATATCGCCGTTATCTTGCCCGATGAGAGCTTTGCCGAGATCTTGCGCCTGCACGACCGCGGCAAGATGTTTAACTTCGCGATGGGCGAGAGCTTCACGCGAACGCGATTTTTTCAAATTTTAAAGTGCATAGTAACCGCGATAAACGACAAAATCCGCGTAAATTTGAGCGAGGATAACTACGCGAGTTTTAACGAATTCGAGTTTAATCTGCGCGAATTTGGCGTCTGCTCCGAGCTATTTGCTAAATTCAAAAACGGTTTTGAAGCGCCTTGCTCGTTTGAGGATTTTAGGGCGCTTATGGAGGAGATTTTGGCGCTTGAGAGCGACCCGGCCGCCGCGCAAAAAGCTCGCGAGGAGCTATTTTACGCGCAGAGTTTGGCTAGGTATTTTAGCTTTACGCTGCGTCAAATTTGCGAGATATTTTTGATAAAGCTAGCCAGGCTTAGGCTTGATCACGTAGGCGGCGGCAAGATCGGCGTCATGGGCGTTTTGGAGAGTCGCGGACTTAAATTTGAGGGCGTAATAGTGCTTGATTTTAACGACGATTTGGTGCCAAAGCGTAGCGTAAACGAGATGTTTTTAAGCTCGCGCGTGCGCCAAAAAGCGGGGCTCATCGGCTACGTAGACCGCGAAAATTTGCAGAGATTTTACTACGAGAGCCTAATCGGCGGCGCGAAAAAAGCGGTGATATGCTACGCGGCAAACGAGGAGAAAATCGCGTCGAGATTTCTCGGCGAATTTAACGCCGTGGAGGACGCGAGATACGGCGACGAGAGCTATGCGGCGCTGTTTAACGGCGAATTTGACTCGGATGCCGGTTTTGCGGACGAGCAAAAATTTGACGGCGAGATTAAACCGCATCTTGATGAAAGGAACGAGGCTAAACCTAAACAAGCAAAAACCGCCAAAGAGCGGAGTTTGTTTGAATTTGACGCGGAGGGTGAGCTGGATTCGGACGCAAATTTAGCTAGTAAATTTGACAAAAACGCCACGCAAAACGAAACGCCGAGCCAAAATCCGCGAGCGCTAAATTTTATAAAATTTACTCGAAAAATGCCCGCAAAACCTAAAATTTTCGAGCAAGACATCATCGTCAAGCACGATTTTTTCGCTATCCCGCTCTCTTTTAGCAGGCTAAACACCTATTTGCAGTGCCCGCGGCGGTATTATTACAGATATATTTTGAACGTAAAGCCGCCCGTGATGCCGCAAACCGCGTCCACGGCGGACTTTGGCAACTCGCTACACAGGGCGCTTTTTGAGTATTATTCTAAATTTAAGAGATTTGATCTCGCTAAATTTGAAACGGTGCTAAGAGAGCTAAACACGCCGCCGCTAGAGCGCGAGATAACGATGATAAAGATGGAAAAATTTAAGGTCGTAGAGGACGCCAGATATGAGGCGGGATGGCGCGTGCAGGGGCTTGAAAAAGAGCTTGATAGCGTGTTTGCAGGCGTGCGCATAACCGGCAAAATCGACCGCATAGACGAGCGAGACGGCGAGCTAGCGGTGATTGATTATAAAAGCGGGAAATTTGACGCCAAATCCTTGCAACTGCCCTTTTACGAGGCGCTCGTTGGTAGGCCTTGCGAGGGGTACTTTTACGATCTAAAAGATAATATGAACTTGGTGGCCGGCGAGGCTAGCACGGAGGCGCTTGCAGAGGCGATCGAGCAGCTAAAATCCATCAATAATACGCCGATAAATTTCGGGGAGGCGAAGGGCGCGATGAGCGAATACGAAGACTATAAAATTTTAGTCAAAGGCGAGCTATGAAGCCGTTTTTGGCCCTCGAGGCGAGTGCGGGCAGCGGCAAGACCTTTGCGCTTAGCGTGCGTTTTATCGCGATTTTGCTATCAGGCGCCGACGCGCGCGAGATCACGGCGCTGACCTTTACCAAAAAGGCCGCTAATGAGATGAAAGAGCGCATCGTGCAGACCTTTTTGCGGCTCGAGGAAAAGGGCGCGGAGCTAGCCGAGCTGGAGCAAATTTTGGGCGCGGGCAGGGATGAAATTTTAGTTATGCGCGATGCTCGGGCGACGCATTTTTTAGAAAGCGATCTAAAAATCGGCACGTTTGACTCGTTTTTTGTGGGCATCTTGCGCAGCTTTTGCTTAAATTTGGGACTAAGCGCGGATTTTGAAGTGAGCGAAAATTTAAATGAGCTGCAGCGGGGCGAGTTTGTAGCTAGCGTGAGCAAGGATATGCGGCTACTAAAAGCGCTTGCGAATTTGATAGCGACGGCCGAGCGCAGTCAGAGTAGCTTTTTTGAGAGTTTGGAGATGTTTTACGAAAATTTCGGCGAGCTAAAAAGCAGTGAAAATGCGGCGTTTCCAAACGAAAGCGGCGTAGAAGAAGCGCTAAAAAATATGCGCGAATACGTCCTAGCTAGAGGCGGCGGCAAAGACGCTCAAAGCGCCGTGAAAGAAGGGACTCCTGGCGAAATTTTGGCTCGCTCTTTTATGTCGCGCGCGAGCCTTGATTATCGCACGTTTTCTAAAATTTATACGCCGGAGCTTGACGAGATGTTTTTTGAGTTAAAAGCGCAGCTAAAGCGATATTTTGACGCGCTTGAGGAGTATAAAATCGCCGAGCTGGCTAGATTTTTAAAAATCTACAAAGAGTGCAAAATCTCGCTAAACAAAAGGCTAAATTCGCTCGCCTTTAGCGACGTGACGCGCCTAGTTTACGAGCTTTTAAGGAGCGGCGATACGGACGCGCAGATGCTTTATTTTAGGCTCGACGGACGCATAAATCACCTGCTCATCGACGAGTTTCAAGACACCAACGTCGCGCAGTACGAGATCATGCGTCCGCTCATCGAAGAAATCGTCGCCGGATACGGACAAAACGGGCTTGGTAGCTTTTTTTACGTCGGCGACGTAAAACAGAGTATTTACCGTTTTCGCGGCGGTAAAAAGGAGCTTTTCGGCAAACTGATGCGAGATTTTCCGCAGATCAAAGCGCAAAATTTGGAGGTAAATTACCGCAGCAAAAAGGCGCTGGTTAGGTTTACGAACGCCGTATTTGCAGGCAAGATCGAAAATTTTAAACCGCAAAGAACGCCGCAAAAAGAGGGCGAGCGGGTAAATTTGGTAGGGCAGATGCCGTACTTTGAGGCACAGGAGGACGATCTTGGCTTCGTGCGGGTAAGCAGCGGCGATGATGTGGCGGCAGAAGCGACGCAGCAGGTTAAATTTCTGCTTGGAAAAGGGGTCTGCGAGGACGATATCACCGTGCTTTGCTGGAAAAACGACGACATAAATAAAATCGCAAATTTGCTTGATGAAGCTGGCATAAAAAGCGTGAGTGAGGGCGTGATGCCCCTGCTAGCTAGCAAAAATGCGCGCGCAGTAGTGGAGTACGCTAAATTTTGCTTGTTCGGCGAGCGAATTTACAAGCTAAATACCGAGGCGATCCTAGACGTAAACGCCGTAAAACTAAGCGTAAATCCGCAAAAATCGGCGCTTGAGAGCTTGCACTATCTAGCGGGCAGACTCGGCGTAGATATGAGCGACGCGGACGTTTTGCGACTACTTGAGCTGGCGCAGCCGTATTCAAATTTGACCGAGTTTATCTATAATCTTGATAGATTTGAAGCCAAAGCGAGCGCAAAAAGCGGCGAGGGCGTGAAAATAATGACCGTACACAAGTCAAAGGGGCTGGAGTTTGAAAACGTGATCGTGTGCGATAAAATGGGCGCCGGACGGCAGGGCGGGTCAAATTTCATCGCGGAATACGACGCTGATACGGGCTCATGGCAGGTGCGACATAATGTCAAAAAACAGTGCATCGACGAGGATTTTGCAAGGCTAAAAGAAAAGGCGGCGCGGCTCGAGCGCGAAGAGGATATAAATAAGCTCTACGTCGCGCTAACGCGGGCGATTGGCGGACTAATCATCGTCAAAAAAACGGACGCAAACGGCAGAAATCCGAGCTTTTTTGGGGCGTATGAGAGTAACGGCGAGGTTATAGAGTATCTTGATTTGATTGATTTTAGCTTCGGCGAACCGACTCCTAGCAAGGCGCGAAATTTGACTACATCCGGCAAATTTGAGCCTATAGAGCTAGCTCAAATTTCAAAGCAAATCATAGACGAAACGCCAAAATCCGAGGGCAAAAATCAAAAGGCGATTTATTTTGGTTTGGCGCTGCACTATCTGCTCGAGATGGCGGAAAAATTTGACGAGAGTTCTCTAAAAACGGCACAAATTTCGATGCGAAACGCTTTTCATAAATTTTTGGACGAGGGCGAACTGGATGAAATTTACGCGCGCGGGCAAAATTTGATAAAAGAGCCTAAATTTAAGCAAATGACGCAGGCAAAAAGGGTGTTTAAAGAGCAGCCTTT
>CAUSAR010000089.1:0-6069 GCA_963529735.1 uncultured Campylobacter sp. | reverse complement strand
TTCTTTTTATCGTGGCATCGTTTATTATCTACGTCGTAGCGTGGGTCAAAACGGACAAGGTCGGCGAAGCAAAAGACGCGGGGCTTTTTATCTATTAAATTTGACTCGGCTTGGGTTTTAAATTTGCCCAAATTTGAGTGATTTGGTAGAGGCGAAGTCGGTAAACAGATCGCCAGTATCGACCGGTTTACTAAAAACTAAATTTGAAGTCAAACGAGCCTAAATTTATTCTCCCGGCTAGCCCGAGTCGCCGCTATCAGACGGATAAAGTCAGTATCGTCAAAACTCAGGCAGTCGCGCACTAGCTACTGCAGCCTCTCTAGCGCCCTTTTGCGTATTCGTTACCTTGCGCCGCTCCGCGTTTGTAGAACTCTATGGCCTTATCCATATCCCTTGCGACGCCGTAGCTGTTCTCGTAGCATATAGCTAGATCGGTTAGAGCCTGAGGATCGTCATCGGCAACGGCTTTTTGGATGTAGATGAGCGCTTTTTTATAGTCTTTTTTAAAGTGTATTCCGTTTAGATACATATTTCCTAGCATTGCGTCCGCGCCCGTGTCGCCTAGTTTGCTTGCCTTTTCAAGGGTCTGCGCGGCTAGCCTATAGTCCGTCATACGGTAATAGATCCGCGCCATGTTGGAGTGAGCGAGCGAATCGTTTAGTCCCATGGCTTTTTTGTACCACTTTACGCCTTCGCCGATGTTAGACATCCTCGCCTCATATAGGTAGCCTACGAGCGTGACGGCTCTAGTGTCGCCGGCTTCTGCTCGCGGCGTGATGAACGCCAACGCTTCTTTGTATTTTCCGCTATCGTCTAGCGCTATAAATTTATCGTAATCCTCGTTAGAGAGCCCAAAAGCCGCAGTGATCGCAAATGCGCATAATGTTATTACCGTCTTTTTCATCTTAGTTCTCCAGTACTAGCAGGTCTTTAAATTTATGCTTGACGCTTCTTATCGCATCGCCGTCCTCGGTGTAGTCCGTGATATAGCCGTCTTTGTTGGTAATAAAGTAAACAAAGCCGTAGGTGCTGTAATTGACGCCTACTACGCTGCAGCCCCAGAAGTTGCATGATCTTTCTACCGATAGCACTTCGCGCGGTTCGTGTTGTATATAAAATTTGTTCGAAAGCATGCCTATCTCGGTGTGCGACCAGCCGCCGGAGTACTTTTCCATATCTAGGATATGGCGGCCTTTTAGTTGAGTTAGCTCTTTGTTTTCTAGAAATATATTAGAGGGGCCGATGCCGTACGTAGTGCATCCGCCTAGCAGGAAAGCGCATAAAAGCGGCAGGAAAATTTTTCGCTTTTTTGATCTCCTTTGTTTTTTGCGCTTGATTTTATCTAAAGGGGCGGCGCAAGTCAATATTTTGGGCTCGTGGTTAAATTTGCAGCTTTGCGGAGTTTTAAATTTGACGCTAAATTTAATCTATCTTGCGTCAAATTTGGCTTCATTTCGGAGCAAAAAGGCGGGCAAATTTCGGCCATAAATTTAACTCTGCCGCTAAATTTACCGCACGGCAGGCAAAACTCCGCCGCTAGCTAAACAGCTTAGTCCGCCAGCCCCTCTTTGCCGCATTTTGCGATTAGCTCGTCAAATTCTGCCTTGCTAAACGCGCTTACGACGATATTTTTTGCGTCGATAAATTTGTACTTTTCTTTTGGCAAATTTTGGATGAAATTTTCATATTTCAGCGTCGCTAGGATTTCGTGTTTTTCCTCATCGTCGCCCTCTCCGCCAAATATCGCGATCTTCCACCGCGCGACTTTCTCATCGCCTAGCATTTGAAAATTTTTATACTCCACGCTAGGTTCATACGGCAGCACGGTAACGACGTCTTGCGACAGGACGTAATCTCCGCTGATCTCGCCGTTATCGTTCCTGCGATAAAACATCTGATTTACAAAATACGCATCCAAATTTTGGATATCGGTTACAAATTTGCTAAATTCGTCTGCGGGATCCTTCGCGCCAAGGATGCGAGCCATGATCTTTTTGTCAAACGACACTTCGTTTCTTATGCCGTAAATAGTGCTGATTTGCGCCTCTTTTTGCAAATTTTGCTCTATCGCCTCCAGCCCCGCGCGTATGTCGTGCTCATAGTTAAAGCTTTCGATATTTTGCGCGCTAAATTTCTCGCCGTCCTCGCTCGTTATCTCGCCGTCCATTTTTATGGCTAGGTTTTTTAGGTACTCTAGCGCAATTTTCCAGTCCGTGCGGGTACTTGGCGTGCCGATGCGGACGTTGTAGGCGCCGTCCTCGTATCCGATCTCAAAGCTGCGTCCGCTAAGTCCGTCCGTGCCGGCAACTAGGCAATCAAACTCGTCGAGCTTCGCGCCGTAAAAGCCCTCGGCGTCAAACTCCTCGTCATCCTCGTCCGCGTTAAACTGCGATAAATTCGGCACTAGTCGCAGCGCCTCATCCACGCTCATCACGGGCGCAAGGCCGACTAGAAACTTCTTTTTATTTTTAACAAAAAAGGTGATACTCACTTTTGATCCTTTGATATTAAATTTAGCGTCGCGTAACATTTTGGCGGAGTCAAATTTGAGCGCAAATTTACCGCGTCAAATTTGCCGCCGTTTGTAGCGGGCAAGTAAAACTCGGGCGCAAATTTAAGCATACGCGCCCAGGCTGGGCTCACTCGTCTTTTTTCTCGTCCTCTTTTTTGCCGATCTTTTCTTTGGCGTTTTTTATGAGATTTTCGGCGGCTTTGTAGAGCTTCTCGCCTAGTTCTTTTGATTTTGATTTGAGATTTTCGCCGATCTCGCTCGCATTTATCGCGCTTAGCTTCTCCTGCGTTCGTTTTTCAAAGTCGCCGATATCTTTTTTGAGCGCTTCGAGGCGTTCTTTGGCGTTAAAATTTTCTTTAAGCTTATCGCCGGCCTGGCCGACCTCGCGCTTTAGCTCCTCAAATTTAGCTCCGGCAAGGCTAGCGAATTTATCGATATTTTCGTTAAATTTTAGCTCCCCTAGCTGAAGCTCGATCTGGCGCGAAACGTCGTTTTGCAGGCGCTTAAATTTGGCGAAGTAGCTATCAACAGACTCGTCTAGGATTTCGTTTATCACGGCAGCAGACGGCTCATCTGAGCGCGCCATATCGCGCAGCATCGCTACAAATCTCTCCTCAAGCCTTATAAATTCTTTAGCTTCGCCAAGCAGCGTCTGGCCGTCGGGGGCAAATTTGATCTCCTCGATAAATTTCTCCGTCCTTTTGCCAAGCGCCTCTTTTACGCCTCCGATCGCGCCACTAATTAGCTCTTTGGCAAAGGCCTGATCGACGTCAGCTATCTCGCACGCCGCCTCGCAAACCGTCCTTGCAATCTCCAGGATGCGCTCTTTGCTGGCTTCGCTCTCGTTTATCGCGCTGAGCACGACGTTTTTGGCGATTTGCTCCACCGTATCTTTCACGTCTTCGCCCTTTTCGATGGCGGTTAGAAACGCCGCCTCGGTGGTCTCTTTTAGGATACCCAGCATTTGCAGCTCGCAGAGCATTTTTTCGTCTATCGCGGTTAAAATTTCATCTTTATCCGCCAGGTCGCTATTTTTGATGAAATTTTCCATATTTTCAAGCAGCGCGCGAACGTCGTTTTTGATCTCGTCTTTTTGCGCGTAAATTTGCCGCTCGATCTGCTCTTTTTCGTAGATTAGGCGGTGGATATACTGCTCTTTTGCTTCGCTTAGCGCGTCGCCTGCGCTTTGGATGAGGTTGGCGACGTTTTGGCGGTTTAGCAGATCCTCGCTCTTTAGCGCCTCGCAAATTTGCTCAAATTCTTTAGCCAGAGCCGCGTTTGCGTCGCCGCCTTTTGCGCCTTTGACGCTTTTTCTAAACTCGCTTAGCGCAAATTCCCTGATCAAAACGGAAATTTGCGGGTCGTTTTTGTTCTCTTTTATGGTTTGGATGAAGACTAAATTTTGCATAAAAGTCCTTATAATACGTATTTGCAAACGCGTCTTAGCGCGGAAAAAATTTCTAACCGCTCCTCGTTAGAATTAACCAAAACGCTTAGATTGTAGCTTTTGTATTTGCCATCTTTGCTAGATTTTGAGGGCGTTATCTTGTGCTGCCTTTCGCCCACGACGCTCTGCGCGATGGCTTGGGCATTTTCGTTTTCAAGCACGATGATTTTGTATTCCCAGAAATTTGGATACGAGATTTCGGGTTCTTTATTTAGATCGCACGTAGTCGCCACTTTTGCCTCCGCTCTTGCTTTCTAGCGCGATACCCGTTATCTGCATGGTTTTATCTATCGCTTTTATCATATCGTAGATCGTTAGAAGGCCGACGCTAACGCCTGTTAGCGCCTCCATCTCGACGCCGGTTTTACCGTCTATCTTGACGCTAACGGTTAGCTTATAAGCGCAGATATCAGCTAACTCTTCGATGTCGCAGTTTATGCCGCTGATTAGCAGCGGGTGGCACATCGGGATGAGTTCGCTCGTCTTTTTTGCGCCCATTATCGCGCCTACGACGGCGGTTTGCAGGACCGGACCTTTTTTGCCGGTGTTGTTTTTGATAGCGTCAAAGGCTTCGCGCGACATTTTTATGATGCCGCTTGCTACGGCTATGCGCGTAGTTACGCCCTTGTCGCTTACGTCGACCATTTTTGGGCGGTTATTTTCGTCTATGTGAGTTAGCATTTTCGTCCTTTCGCCTGAAACGCCAAATTTGCTTAAATTTGAGCTAGGCGTGGTAAATTTATGAGAAGGATTATAACTAAAAAAGCTTAATGAATAAGACAAAAACGCCTCGGCAGGGGGAGCCGAGGCGCCGTTACAAAAAGGAGGTTTTCTTGTCGGACGCGCAAATCATACCAAAAAGGTCTAAATTTTATCCCAATTTTTCGTAAATATATTATTCCCTGCTTTTCGCGTAGGCTAGAGCGCCTGATTTTAGGCGTTTTAGCCCCTCCAGCACGCGCGATTTTTGCGTGGCGATATTAAGGCGCAGGAAACATTTTTCAGCACCCCTATACGCGTTGCCGTCGTTTAGCCAAAGACCCGCTTTTTGGCGTAAAAATTTATGAAAATCGCTTGCGTCGTCGCAAATTTCGCGGCAATCAAGCCAGAGCAGATACGTGGCGTCCTGCTCTACAAGCCTGATCTGCGGTAGTTCGTTTTGTAAAAAATCGCTCACGATTTTGCGGTTTTGCTCTACGTATTCGCGCATCTGCTCGAGCCACGCTTCGCCTTGCTCAAACGCCGCGATCGCCGCGATACAAGAAAACGCATTGCCTTCGCCAACCTCGTCGTCGTTGATAGCTTTTGCCATTTTGGCGCGCAGTTTTGGATTTGGCACTACGGCGGCGGAGCTTTGCAAGCCGGCGATGTTAAAGGCTTTGGTCGGCGAAACGCAGGTGATCGAGATGTTTTTGCAAGTCTCGCTCGCGCGGATAAAGGGCACGTAGCTTTTGCCCGGGCTCGTGATGTCGCAGTGTATCTCGTCAGAGATCACCAAAACGCCGTATTTAGCGCATAGTTCGCCGATTTTGGATAGCTTTTCCTTGCTCCAAATTTTACCGACGGGATTGTGTGGGTTGCAAAGGATAAACATCGTTGTTAGCGGGTCGGCGAGCTTTTCTTCGAGGTCCTTAAAATCAATGTCGTAGCTGTGTCCGTCATAAGCTAGCTCGTTTGTGAGCGCGACCCTGCCGTTATTTTCGATGCTGCGGTAAAAGACGTGATAGACGGGGCTTTGGATCACGATTTTATCGCCCACGCTCGTAAATTTGCGCACGGCAGAGCTAATGATCGGTATCACGCCCGTGCAAAAAATCAGCCAGTTTGGGTCAAATTTGACGTCGTGACGCCTGCTCCACCACGAGTAGATCGCCTCGCTCCACTCCCGCGGCACGTACGAATAGCCAAAAACTCCGTTGTCTAGCCGCTTTTGCAGCGCTTCTAAAATCTCGGGCGCGACCTTAAAATCCATATCCGCCACCCACATCGGCAGCTCATCGCCGCTCGTTTTCCACTTTGATGAATACGTCCCGCCTCGCTCTACAGGCGCGTCAAAATCGTATTTCATTTGCTCTCCTTGCGTGATTTTTGCGGATATTTTAGCAAATTT
>CAUSAR010000088.1:0-6152 GCA_963529735.1 uncultured Campylobacter sp. | reverse complement strand
GCGATCCTCTCGTCGCTGATCGTTATAACGCCGTTTTTTAGCGTATTCGTGCGGTATTCGCTTTTTGTTAAAGCCTTTATATTTGCTTGCTGTTCGGCGCTTAGAGCGTCAAATTTAGCTCCGTAAAGCTGAGTGGCCTTGATATCCATAAACGCGACTAGCTCTTTATGTAGCCAATCAGCCGTCCAGTCAGGCGCCTGATACGCTCCGTGTCCCCACACCGAGCCCACCTGCATACCGCCGATGCTTTGCCAGGCCTCTTGGCCTTTGTAAATTTGCTCTTGCTCGACTACGATTTTGCCGTTTTTATCGGCAAAACTCACCACCGGCGGCGCTTCGCGGTAAACCTCTACGCCGTAGTAACCCAGTATCCCGAAGGCGATAGTAACGACTGCTACCAGCGCCCACCAATACTTCTTGTATTCACGCATACTTTGTCTCCTTTTGAAAGATTCGGATAAAGTTTATCCAAAATAAATTTGCGCAAAAATGATGTATATCAATAAAAGGACCAAATTTGTCCTTAAAATATGCCTTATATTAAAAAATGTATAATTTCAAAAATATATTTTAGGAGATTTTATGTTTAAATTTGAGATCATTTATAAATTTTGCCTCATCTGCATGCTGATTTTGGGGCTTAGCTTGCTCGCGTTTTCGGGACTAAATTTCGCGCTCGGAGAGTACAGCGAGTTTTGGATGAGCGCGCATAAATTTGCTGGCTTTTTGGTCGTTTTAGCCGCGCTTTTGCACGTGATAAATCGCAAGAAAAAGCTCATCAAGCTCGCAAATGAATTTATCGACGTCGTCACTCGCCGCAAAAATCCTAGCATGTGCAACATGGACCGCATCATCGCATCGCTCGAGCCCTATACGATCGCTGAGATCTCGCAAAAACTAGGTTTTGACGAGGCCGAGTTTTGCCGCACCTTGCGCGAAAACGGCGTCAAATTTAATAGCGCCGATCAAACCCTTCGCCAAATCGCTTTTTTAAACGACGAAAAGATATTTCTCGTGCTAGTTCTCATCGTCGAGGCGAAATTTGGCAAGAGATTTTGCGGCGAACTCAAATTTAAGGGCGCTAAATTTAACGGCGTCAAAAAAGCGGCTTAAGCTCGGCCGCAAGCGACGCAGGGGTTAAATTTGCATTTTTGAAAGGACTCAAATTTTAAAAATAACCGAAATTTTAATCATAACTTTTAACGTTTTGCTTTTTGGCGGGATTGCGCGGATTTGCTTTGCGGACGAGTTTGAGCAAGATGGCTTGTCCGAATATAAATTCGCGCCCGCCGTTTCGATTTTTACGCCGAATTTTAAAGAGTTTTTGCAAATTTTACGCGAGAAAATCAGGACACGATCAAAACGAAACCAAGATTTTTTGGGGGGCCGTTTAGCTGTAAATTTGGAACTTGCGTTAAATCGTGCTCTTTGAGCCGATACAAAAAGATAAAATGCGGTCGTTTTGATAAAAAATAAAATATAAAACGCTCCGGCGCGTAAGCGTATTGATTTAACAAAACTGGCTTAGTATAGGACTAAAAATTTAGCGATAATTTTTAAATTTTATCGATATCTATAACCTTGTCAAAAATAAATTTAAGCTCCTCTTGATGCGTGATAGCTAGTACGCCAAGGTGCGGAAAATCGCGCTTTAGGCCGGTTAAAAGCTCTTTTGCCAGCGCGCTATCAAGCGCCGATGTCGCCTCGTCAAGCAGTAAAAACGCGGGCCGCGTAAAATAAACCCTCGCAAACGCAAGCCTTTGCGCTTCGCCTCCGCTTAAAATCTTGCCCCAGTCTTTGATCTCGTCTAGCTCGGGGGTAAATTTCTCTAGCCGTACTCGCCTTAAAATATCGGTAAAATCTGCGTTTGCACCTTGCAAATCGCTAGGATACGCGATAAGCCGCCTTAGGCTCATGCGCGCTAAAAACGGCTTTTGCGGCACACTCATCGTTCCGCGCGGTGCGCAAACCTCGCCCGAGCCGTGATCCCAGATGCCCGCGATATACCTAAATACGCTGCTTTTGCCAGTCCCGCTAGCGCCGCGTAGTAGCGTCCATTCGCCGCTTTTTACACTCAAATTTAGCCCGCATACCAGCTTTTCGCCGCTTGGAGTAAAAATTTGCAAATTTGAGCATTTTAGCTCGTTTTGTTTGCTACTCTCGTCAAATTTAACGCTCTCAAATTTATCCTGCGTCAAATTTGCCGCCGTTACTCGGGCGGAGTCGTTCGCGCCGTCAAGATCGCGGTTTGGCTCGTCAAATTTAGCGTCAGATTTGACCTTAGGGTCCGCCGCCTGCGCGATCTCGACAAATTTATACACGCGCTCCACGCTCGCGGCCCACTCCATGATCTGTTTATAGTAGTCCATAAACCACGCAAAGCCGTCCTGCACGCTATAAAACGCCGAGCGCGCCCGCATCATGTCGCCAAACGTCATCGCCCGCGCGAAATAAAGCGGCAAACAGGCGAAAATGGGGATTAGATTTGTGATTTTTAAGTAGCTAGCCGAAAAGCACTCGAGGCGAAACTCGGCGTTCATGATGACACGCCAGTTGCGCACGACCTCGTCAAAACTCGCTCGAAAGCGCGATTTTTCAGCGCCGGCGCCATTCATTAGCGCGACGGCTTCGGCATTTTCGCGGGTGATGAGCAAATTTGCGCGGTAGTCGGCCTCAACCTGCTGTTTTTCGTAGTTTAGGCGCTTTAGGCTACGGCCTATGAGGTGGGTGATTAGCGAGCTAATGAGCGTATAGACGAGCGCGACGTAGACCAAAAAGCCCTCCAGCGCGAACTCGCGACCAAACGCGCTAAAGTGCAGTACCTTTGATGCCTCCCAAAGGATAAACGTGAAAGCAAAAAGCTTGGAGAGGTTATAAACCATGGATTTTATGAGATTTACGCTTTTATCGGCGAGTAGGAGGCTGTCCTCGGCGATACGCTGGTCCGGGTTATCAAAGCCCGCGGCGCCGGACAAGCGGTAAAAATTTGCGTTTTTTAGCCATAAATTTTCCATCTCTTCGCTTAGGCTCTCGCGCCACGAGATCACGAGCAGCTTTTTAAACCAGTTTCCTATCACGATAAAAAGCACGATAACGGCGGTATAGACGAGAAATTCGCCCACAAGCGGGAGCATGAGATCTTTTTCAAATTTCTCGATCGCGTCGTAAAATTTTTTATCCCAAGCGTTCATTAGCGTCGCGACCTTGACGATGGCTAGGCTAGCCCCCAGCGTCACGGCCAGCATCGCCCACGCCGTTAGCGAGCGCTTGCCCGTCCAAAACCAGCCCGCGATGATGAAAAATTTCTTTAAAATCTGCAAATTTAGCCTTTTTGTTTGGTTTTTGCGCTCTGCTACGAGCGATAAATTTACGTTCAGAGATTTTTATGCAGCGCAAATTTTAGCCTAAATTTGGCCTGCTTTGTTCAAATTTAAAGCGCGAAGCGGTATGTTTATTTACCGCTTCGAAAAGGCCGAAATTTACGCAAATTTGATCCCGCAAAGTTCTTTAATACGTATAGTTAAACGTCAGCGTGAAATTTCGCGGATCGCCGTAGAAGTTGTTCATGCCGGCGGTTCTGTTTTGCGTATTCATAAAATACTTTTTGTCGGTTATATTTTTGACCGCGAGTCCGAGGCTGAAATTTTTGTTGAAAAAGTAGTTTACGTTCGCGTCCCAAAGCGCATAGGCTTTTTGCACTGGCGCTACGTAGGCTACGTTTTGATAAAAGCCCGAAGTCGCGCTCTGCCATCTAACTCCGGTGCCAAAGCTCAGCTTTTGGCTGCTAGAAAACGGTATCTCGTAGCTGGTGTAAATTTTAAACAAATGCTTAGGTATGTAGGATTTTGCGTTCGCGCCTTTGTCGTAGTTTACGTTTGTGGAGGTCTTTTTCTCGCTTTTCGTATAGACGCTTTTGTTAAACGTATAGCCCGCAAAAAGGTTCCATCTATCGGTCAAGGCGCCTGAAATTTCAAGATCTAGGCCGCGGCTTCGCACCTTGCCCTCGGCGATGCTGTTGGCGGTATTTAGCGGATCTTGGATGGCTCTGTTTTCTTGTACTACCTGAAATAGCGCGACTGCGGTGTTTAGCGCGCCGTCAAAGTACTCTGATTTTACGCCCGTTTCTACGTTGTAGCCTACGATCGGTTTTAGGATGTTTTTGTTCGCGTCCGTCGCGCTTTGAGGTTTAAATATCTCTGCGTAGCTAACATACCAGCTGTGATTTTTAGCAAAATCCCAAGTAAGACCCGCATAAGGCGCGAAGTGATTTTTGGTGAGATCTAGCGTCTTTTTGCTCGTGTGGTTTTTGAGGTCGTCCCATTTTTTGTCGTATTTTACGCTGGTAAATCTGCCGCCTACTAGCAAGTGCCAATCATCCGTGAAGTTATATCTCGTGCCGATACCAAATGAGCGCTGGTAAATTTTAGTCGTGTATAGGTCGTTATCCGTTATCGTGCTGCCGTCCCAGTTGGGCTCGGCTATGGCGCTACCGTTCCAGTTATATAGCCCTATACCCAGCGAGCTTAGGCTGGCGTTTGGCGCCCATTTGTCGTGGCGTGTAAATTTCTCGCGAGAGAGCGAGCCGTTTACGAAAAACTCGTGCTTACGCCCGAAAAGCTCGTATTTGCCGTCTGCGCCGATTTGTAAATTTACCTCGTCCGATTCGTTGTCGTATTTTCTAAATCTCACGTTGTGCGTCGGTCTTGCGATCGCGACGTTATATGGGTTCGTGCCGCCCATCGCGCCAAATTTAAACATACCTTCGCTTTTAGTGTAGTTTAGTTTAGCGTAGATTTTCGTATCGTCGCTAAGTTGATGCGAAAGCTCGGTAAAGGCGTTAAATTTCTCGTATTCGCTTTTGTCCCAGTTTGAGCCGAAATAGCTTTTGCGGCTCAAATTTAAAAGATTGCCGCCAGCATCGCTAGCAGGTACGCCGTAGATATCGTAGACGCCAAGCGTCCTTTGCCAGATGAGGCCGGTAGTTAGCATCGTTTTATCCGTGAGATCAAACTCAAACGTACTGCCCAGCGCCTCCCGGTGACCGTTTTTGTGGTTTTTAAACGAGCCTGTTTTGTTTAGGATTCCGATTAGTCTACCGCGGATCGTGCCGTCTGTGTTTAGCGCGTTGGTTACGTCAAACGAGCCTCTGTAGTTGTTCCAGCTGCCCATACTTAGCCCTAGATTTATGCCAAGCTCGTCGCCGGGGCGCTTGCGGACTAGATTTACCGTGCCGCCGGGCTCGCCGTTACTCTGCGTAAGTCCCGCTACGCCACGTAGCACCTCGACGCGGTCGTAAAACTCGAGATCCGTAAATTCTTTTGAAAATCCAAGCGTACCTTGAGCCGTGATAGATACCGAGGATGCGACGCCGTCTTCTTGGATGTTGTCGATGTTAAATCCTCTAGAGACGATGCGGTCGCGCCCGCTGTCGCGATAAAGCGTGATGCCGCTCGCGTAGTTCATCGCTGTATCGACGTCTTTTAAATTTAGGTCTTTGATGAGCTGATTTGAGACAACGGAGACTGATTGCGGAGTCTCGCGGATACTGAGATTTAGACCCGTGGCGGTGCTCATATTTCCCGTCGTATACGAGCCCGTACCCTCGGTTGTCGATAGATCGGCTTTACCGTATGCGGTGACCTCGCCGAGGTTTGCATCGACTGCATAGAGTGAGCAAGCAAGGCACATAGATAAGCCTATAAATTTGCATTGAGCGTTCAAAATTTTCTCCTTAATATTGATAATGATTAGGCGAATTATATATCAAAATATTTAAGAAAAAATAAAGAACAAACAGATGCTAAATCAGCAAAAATGCAGGTTAAATTTGAGCGGATAGATTTGGTATTTTAAGTGAAATTTGAATAAAAAGCGAAGGTGAATTCGGATCAAATTTAAAATTCAGCGAGCGTCATAAACCGCTCGCTATTTAAAAGAATTAAGCGCCTATGATAATGTGGCTAGCTTTGATGATAGCAGTTACTTCATCGCCTGCTTTTAGAGCTAGGTTTTTAGCAGACTCGTTAGTGATGATAGCGCTTAGCTTATCTCCACCTGCTATCTCGATATCTACTTCAGCGTTTACCGCACCTTCAGTTACTTTTACTACCTTACCTTTTAGTTGGTTAGTAGCGCTTAGTTTTAGACCGTTA
>CAUSAR010000087.1:0-6209 GCA_963529735.1 uncultured Campylobacter sp. | reverse complement strand
CGCTTGCGTCGCTTAGCGAAATTTTCTCGCCGACTTTTAGCGAGGTGAAGGTCACGTCATCCTCGATACCGACGGTAAAGCCGTTTTTAGGCCCCTCTAAATTTAAGTTTTCAAAGACCGCTAGCATTTGCGCAGGATCGACGTCTTTTGAGCTTAGACCGTAGCGGCCGCCTACGATCACGGGCTGATTTTTGCGTCCGTAAAACGCCGCCTTGATATCCAGATATAGCGGCTCGCCTAGGCTTCCCGGCTCTTTCGTGCGGTCTAGTACGGCGATCTTTTCTACCGTTTCAGGCATCACGTCAAAGAGATATTTCAGGCTAAACGGACGATATAGATGCACTTTTAGCACGCCTACTTTTTCGCCCTTTGCGCGCAGGTGATCGACGACTTCTTCTAGAGTTTGCGTGACCGAGCCCATCGCGACCACGACGCGCGTAGCATGCGGATCGCCGTAGTAATTAAACGGCTTATAATCGCGTCCCGTGATTTTTGAAATTTCTTTTAGATACTTCGCCACGATATCAGGAATCGCGTCGTAGTAGCGGTTAGCTAGCTCGCGAGTTTGGAAGTAGATATCGTCGTTTTGCGCCGTACCGCGCGTTTTCGGACTCTCGGGGCTTAGCGCCTCGTCTCTAAATTTTTGCAGAGCTTCGCGGTCTAGCAGTCTATCAAAATGCGCATAGTCAAGCACCTCGACCTTTTGTATCTCGTGGCTCGTGCGAAATCCGTCGAAAAAGTGCAAAAACGGCACGCGACCCTTGATCGCCGCTAGATGAGCAACGCCGGCGATATCCATGACCTCTTGCACGGAGCCGCTTGCCAGCATCGCAAATCCCGTCTGGCGACAGGCATAGATATCCTGATGATCGCCAAAGATAGAAAGCGCCTGAGCTGCGATAGAGCGCGCGCTCACGTGGATGACGCCGGGTAGCAGCTGGCCTGCGATTTTGTACATATTCGGGATTTTTAAAAGTAAGCCTTGCGAAGCCGTGTACGTCGTAGTTAGCGCGCCCACTTGCAGCGAGCCATGCACGGTGCCCGCAGCTCCGCCTTCGCTTTGCATTTCGACTACCTTAACTGGCATGCCGAATAAATTTTTCTTGCCCTGAGCCGCCCACATATCGGTGTAGTCAGCCATCGGCGAGCTAGGAGTGATCGGGTAGATGCCCGCAACCTCCGTAAATGCGTAAGCCGCGTGCGCCGCAGCCTCGTTTCCGTCCATAGTTTTCATTATTTTAGCCATTTTTCCGCCTCAAATTTTCTTATGTTTTTTAAAAATCTTTTATTATAGAGCTAAATTCCAAAATCTATCATTAATCCGCCGCTTTACATTTTCAAAAAAGATTAAATTTAATAATCCAAAGCCCCAAATTTTAGCCGCGATCAAAAAATATTTGACGGCCGATTTTTATAAATTTGCCAAATTTAGCCGCTAAATTTTAAAGCAAAGAAGCTACGCATAAAATTTTATCCGCTAGCCGCATTTTTCGCCTTATGTTTTTGCGTCGTGGCGGATGAAAATCGCAAACAAGGCAAAATTTGCGATAGGCTAGCGCAAGAATATACGTTGCTTCGTTATCACCCAAAACAGGCTTGAGGTTATTGTTGCGAAAGACGGCACAGCAGGGAAATGAACCATTATTGGCTATCTGGGCGCTGAGTCTCGTATAAAAAGCCTTAGATGCGGATTTTGACGGCGTTTATCTTAGTATCATCGATGCGCTTGAGTCCCTTGAAAAAAGGGAGCACATCGGTAAGTCAAATTTGCCTTTTTGCTCAAGTTCTTGCGACAAATTTGATTTAAATTTGACTCGTTATATATACCACTACGTTTTATAAGTGATTAAATTTAACAACTCAAACAAACACTAAAAATAGCCGTTTAGCGAGCTAACTATACGCTACTAAAATTCTAAATTTATCGATCAGCCTCATCTACCCGCTATAAATTTAACCGCCTCAAATGCATTTTGAAAGATCAAATTTGAATGCTCGCGCAAGTCAGCCTCCTTGCCGTAGCCGCAAACTAGCCCGACGCCCGTTATACCAGCACGCTTCGCCGACTCAAGATCCATCGTCGTATCACCGATCATAAAAGCGCTCACCTTATCCTGCGCGCTCGTTTTGCCTAGGCGCTCAAGGGCCGTGTTTATAGGCTCGGAGTCTGGTTTTGGATTTACTACGTCGTCTCTGCCGATCACGGTTTTGATAAATCTCATGACGCCCAAGTGCTCAAGTAAAACGACTGAAAATTTCGACGTTTTCGTCGTCACGACGCCAACGTCCGCAACCTCGCTAGCAAGTGCCAACGCACCCGCCGCGCCCTCAAGTAGCGATGTTTGTTCTAAAAAAATCTGCTCGTAACGAGCCTTGTACGCGGCGATATAATCAGGCACTAGCTGCGTCGGCGCACCGAGCCTGGCAAACATAAAATCAAGCGGATGGCCGACTAGAGCTTTGACGGCCTCAGGGTTTGGCGTGGGTTCGCCGTGAGCGAGAAATGCCGCGCCAAATCCGTCAAGGATCGCAGGCGTCGAGTCGATGAGCGTACCGTCGAGGTCGAAAAGTATGGTTTTTTTCATTTTACTTCTTTAGTTTTTTATTTTAATGTTGCAAATTTGACGGCATTTTCAAGCCGAATTTACGTTTTAATAAACTTTGATTTTACTTTTTGTATTTTAAAATTTGCCTTAAGATAGCTTTTCTAAATTTTGATTTTTAAATTTATGCTTTTTGGCTTTGGACTAAATTTATACGACTACGCTCTGGGGCACTGAAGCGACGAATTTATTAAAATATTTTAATGTCAAATTTGACTTTTGATAAGAATCGTATTTTTAAATTTGATGCAGTTAAATTTCGCCATACAATAGATAAGACCTGCACTAAATTTGTACATTTTAGACAATTTGAGTGGTATTTATTTTGGATCAAATTTAATCTATTTGCCTTACGGACCAAATAGGATACGAGCATAAGACCAATCTACAACATACCACATAAAAAAAGCCAAAGAACCAAGGAAAACCGCGCAAACCGGTAAATCAAATTTGCTCGTCTTGCCTTTTATCCTGATAGCGGATGCTGAGCTGCGGCGATGGTATAGAGATGGCTTGTGCATCGAATGCAAGCTTAACGCTCTCAAGCATAGCAAACTGCACGTCGGAAAAATCATCGCTCGCACACCAAAATCTAGCGGTCAAATTTACGCTATTTTCGCCCAGGCTTCCGACGCCGACAAACGGCTTTGGCTCTTTTAATATTTTTTTATTTTCGGCAGCCAGACTTAAAATAATCTCTTTTGCAAGCTTTAGATCGTCTTTATAATCTATGCAAAACACGAGCTCGACGCGTCTAGTGCCCTCTTTTGAGAAGTTAATTATATTGCTACTTATGATGCGTCCGTTTGGGATGATAATGGTTTTATGATCGGTCGTGCGTAAAACGGTGCTAAACATATTGATCTCTTTGACCGCACCTTGCACGCCTGCGACTTCTATGTGGTCTTTGAGCTTAAACGGTCTAAAAAATATTATCAAAAACCCTGCGCCGATATTTGAAAAAGTATCCTTAAATGCCATACCGATAGCAAGACCGATGGCACCTAGCGCAGCGACAAACATAGACGTCTCGACACCCAAATTTGCGATCGCAGCTATTATCACAAAAGCCATAAGAAGCGTTTTGATGATATTTAAAAGGAAATTTGAAAGAGTTTCGTCAAGTCTGGAAGATATTACTAATTTTGATATAAGATTTGAGATTTTAGCTACTAACCATTTGCCGATAAGCAAGATAGCGATAGAGCCTAAAATTCTTAAAGAGTAGGACGAGATTAACGACCAAATAAGTTCGAATTTAATCTCGTCCATGCATTATTAAGCTAGGCTAATTATTTGTTAAATCTAGCTTCAACGCGTCTATTTTCAGCGCGTCCTTCTTTTGTTTTGTTTGAAGCGATAGGTTTAAGCTCACCATATCCGATAGATGTGATCTTGTCTGCGCTTACACCAAGCTCTTCAAGAGCTTTAGCAACTGCATTTGCTCTTTTTTCAGATAGTTTTTGGTTGTAAGCCTCAGCACCAACGCTATCTGTATGTCCGCTTAGAACTACGCGGTAGCCTGGGTTTTCACCCATAAAGTTAGCTACTTTTTTGATCTCCTCAAGATATTTTGGAGTTATTTTGTAGCTGTCGAATGCGAAGTTTACACCGATATCTCTAAGAACGATAACCTTCTCGCATCCAGTCTCGTCAACTACTACGCCAGCCGGTGTATTTGGGCATTGATCGACATCGTTTAAAACGCCATCGTTATCATCGTCAAGGCTTACAGGAGCTGGAGCTGCCTCAACCTTTGGAGCTTCTGCAACTACAGGAGCATTTTTAGCACCGAAACCAACCGCAAAACCTAGTGTATAGAATACATTGTGATCTGCATGCTCGAATTTAATAGCATCTACAGCTTCAGCGCGCAATGCGAAGTTGTCAGTGATTTGATATCTCAAACCAAAGCCGTATTGACCAAAGCCGCCGTCATCATTTTTGACGAATTTTTTTGAAACATCCTCATATCCAGCACCAAGCAAGCCGTAAAGAGATAGTTTTTCAGTTAGACCGAAATCTTTAATAGCATTAACAAAATATCTAGTAGCCTTTCCGTCTACGCCATACTCTCTTATCTTGTTAGTGTGGCTAAGACCGAGTTCTACGTGGTCTATAAAGAAATTTTCAAGGTTTCTTCCGATTCTTAAACCGATAGCCGATTGTTCATTTGTTCCCAAATTTCCTTCAGGGTGAACGCCGCCTATTGTCGGAGTTAGTTCGTAATTGTAAGCTGAATCAGCAGCAAAAAGAGCTGTAGCAGCAACTAAAGCAATAGCAATCTTTCTCATAGAAAATCCTTTCATGGTGAAATGTATTTTTTAATAATATCACAAAAATTATAAATTTCGTTTTAACATTTGATATTTATAAAAAATATAATTAAATAATCATAAATATCAATGCACCTTAAATTCGCACTATTCCAAAAACTATTAGCGTTTAGAGAATTGCGGGCTTCTTCTAGCTTTCCTTCTACCGAATTTCTTACGCTCGACAACACGTGAGTCGCGAGTTAGTAAGCCTTTTGGTTTTAGGGTTGCTCTAAAGTCGGTGTCAAATAGAGCCAATGCTCTTGAAATGCCGTGTCTTAGCGCCTCAGCCTGAGCAGAGTATCCGCCGCCTAGAGTAGTTGCAGTTACGTCTACAGAACCCTCTTGTTTTGTTAAAAGCAGAGGTTGAACCACTTTTAGTTTTATAGCCTCGTGTCCGCCGAGCCAAGTGTTCAGATCAAGCCCGTTTACTAAAATTTTACCGCTGCCCGGTTTTAGCCAGACTTTCGCTACGGCAGTTTTTCTTTTACCGGTTGCATAAACTTTCGCCATGATTATTTTCCTTCTTTTTTAGCTATTTGAGCCGTGTGCGGATGCTCGCTGCCGGCGTAAACTTTTAGTTTTTTTATCATCTCTCTGCCGAGTTTTGTTTTTGGAAGCATTCCGCGAACGGCTAGTTTAAACAGTTTTTCAGGTTTATCAGCCAAAAGCTCGCCGAATTTCTCGCTCTTCGTACTACCGAAATATCCTGAATGGCGGTGATAAAGCTTTTGCTCGGCTTTATTGTTGCCCGTAAATTCCGCTTTAGAAGCGTTGATTATGATAACGTAATCGCCGCAATCGACATTCGGAGTGAAATTTGGTTTATGCTTACCGCGAAGTAGCGTAGCCACCTCGGTTAGCAATCTACCAAAACGCTTGCCTGCCGCGTCAAGCACGATCCACTCGCGCTCCACTTCGTTTGGTTTTGTTATTTTCGTCATTTCTTACCCTTTAGATAATTTTAAGTCGTGATTGTATTCAAATGCACCTTACAAATAGCTTAATTTAAGCTATATTTAAATATCAATGCTTCGAATTTCATCCCGCAAAGCGTAAAATATCGCCGCTTTCACGCTCAAATTCGGATAAATTTGAGCTAGTATTTTTTTGTACTCCTCAACCTGCGCGATATTTTCATCTATATTTTTATTGCTCGTTTTATAGTCTATCACGCAGATTTCATTTTCGTCCAAACAGAGCAGATCAAGCTGCTTTAGCGCGCCCTCAAAGCGTAAAGGCTGCTCTTTAAACACCCTTTTTGCCTGCGTCATTTGCTTAAATTTAGGCT
>CAUSAR010000086.1:0-6337 GCA_963529735.1 uncultured Campylobacter sp. | reverse complement strand
TTTTATAAAACTAAGAAAACTTAAAGCTATTGAAATATCGGTAAAATCGGGGTTTGAAAGGGATTTTTATAAGTAAATGGCTCCGGATGCTGGATTCGAACCAGCGACCAATCGGTTAACAGCCGACTACTCTACCGCTGAGCTAATCCGGAACGTTTTAAAAGAAGTCGTATTATAGGCAAAAAAACATCGTTTGTCAATAAATTTTAGCTTAAATTTTTGGATATCAAAAAATTAGTATAAAAAAGAGTAAATTTTACCGCAAAATCACGCAAGTCGGTAAAATTTAGTCCCCGCCGCATCTACAATTTTTATCTTTCCGTCTGCTAAAAGCTCCTGTAAATTTTGCTTCGAGCTTTCAGAAAAGCTATTTGTTACATCGTTTTCGCTTTGCGGGCGGCGTTTTACGAGCTCTAGCAGTTCCTCTTTGCTAAACTCAAGTTTTTCATCTCCGTATTTTACCGACGCTATCACGCACGGTACGCCGGAAATTTGCTGTGCAAGCTCACGCAAGAGCTCCTGGCTCACGCCCTTAACCGGATATGCGGGAGGGCGGTCGATGGTACTTATATCCACGCGGGCTGGTGAAATTTGATTTAGCGCCGCATTTAGCGCCTTAAATTCCACCTTCGTATCGTTTAACCCCTTTACAACCAGGATTTCAAGCACTAGCTCGCCTTTAAATTCTCGCCTAAATTTAGCCATCGCAGCCACTAGCTCGCCGACGTATATTTTTTCACCCGAGCGGTCGATCCTAGCAAAGGTCTTTTGCACCGCGCTATCAAGGCTAAATTTGACGATATCAAGCCCCTTTAGCGCCTCGCAAATTTGAGGGTTAAGCACGCCTGAGCCGTTTGAGAGGATGAGAGTTTTGGCGGGACCTTTTATTAAATTTAGCTCGCTTACTAGCCGCGCCAGATCCGGGTAGAGCGTCGGTTCGCCGTTTGCCGTAAGCGTGATGACGTCGATATGCTGATGCGAGGCGAGTGCGGCCTTCACCTCGGCGATCACTTGCTCTACGCTAGGCGGATTTTCTATCTCCGCGACGGGTTTTGCCGCCGTGAGTTCACAGTAAACGCAATCAAAGTTACAGCATTTTTGCGCGGGCGATAGATCAATACCCAGCGAAACGCCAAACCTGCGCGAGCTAACGGGACCAAATACGATTTGCATTGATTTTCCTAAATTTAAGATGTGCGATTATACTAAAAGCGGGGATAAATTTTATTAAAGCAGATAACAAGAAAAGTATTCAAATTTAATACGACCTGGTAGCAAATTTTAAAACGAAATTCATCTACCACACAAAAGCTTTTTAAAAGACATAAAGCAAAATTCGAAAATTTAGTTTCGCTCAAATTTTGCTTTATGTTAGCTTCAAAAATCATACATAAAGTCAAATTTGACGGTTCCGCACAAAAAGAACCGTCAAAATGGCTAAAATTTCTTTTTCCTTACATCTTCTACGATCGCCTTTGCCATACTATCTACCTCGGCGGTTACGACGCTCGTATCGTTTGCGACCCTGACGTTTTGCTTAGTTAGCTCATCAACTTCGGCTACGCCTTGATTTATCATATTGATAGCTTCGCTTTGCTCCCTGATGCTTTCGCTCATCTCATTGATGCTTTGAGCTAGTACGTTTGCGTTGGCTTCGATTTCGCCGAGAGATTTTTGCGTACGTTCGGCTAGTTTGCGAACCTCATCAGCCACGACCGCAAAGCCTCTGCCGTGTTCGCCTGCGCGCGCTGCCTCGATAGCGGCGTTAAGCGCTAGTAAGTTTGTCTGATCGGCGATATCGCGGATGATGACGATGATGTTTTTGATCTCCTCGCTTTGGCGCGTTACGTCTTCGGCCTTTTGGCTGATAGCGTTCATAGAGCTACTCATCTCCTCAACTGCCGCAGCGCTCTCTTGTAGCGAATTAGCCTGCGAATTAGCGCCTTGCGTGACTTGCTGCATCGAGCGAGCTAAAAACTCGGCCTTTTCTTCAAGCGTATGCGCCTGCTCTAAATTTGCCCTTAGCATACCAGCTATCTCTTCGCCCAAAGCATTGATACCGGCAGCTACTTTGCCTTCATCGTCGAGTCTTTTCGTAAAATCCTGATTTTTAAAGCTTTCTAGCAAATTTAAGACCTCGTCGCCGCTTGCGGCTATAGCTTGTTTTAGCGCGACTTGTAGGTCTTTAAACGTCTGTTTTAGCTGGCTAAGAGCAGGATTTGAGGTGTCGGCGTTTAGCTGGGCTACATAGTTGCCCTTGCCTATCTGCCCTACAAACGCGTTAGCCTCTTTTATGAAGCTATTTTGCTCGGCAAGATTTGCCTCGATTTGCCTGATATTTTCGTTTATTAGCGCGCTCATCTGTCCGATCTCGTCACTTCCGCTGCGCTCTAACGTTTCGGCTTTGTCGGTTTTATTGTTTAAAAATTCGAAAAATCTCACAAGGCCGTTTTTAGTCTGATCGATACCGGAAATCAAATTTTTACCAATCATGATAGAAGCTAGCAACATCAAAAGCACACACACGGCGATAACGATACCGCTAAATATAAGCTGCGCCGTCGCTTCACTTTTTACCTGCGAGGCTGCATTTTTCATATCGCTTAATAGCTTTAGCTCTAGCTCCCTCATCGCATCTATAGATAGAGTTATTTTTGAGAACCAAGTCGAGGGATCGTACGATATATCCTCGTTAGCGACTACGTTTTTGATGATATTCATCGCATCGTTAAAGTCCGCCTTTTTTCTAGCGATAGTATCAAATTCAGCACTGAATTCTTTTGGATTATATTCGTCGAAATCCTGCATAAATTTATTGATTACGCTATTTAGGGCGACTACTTTGTTGTAGTCTTCTTTGCTTATGCTTTTTTTAGTAAAAACTCCGTTTAGCGTAGCGCGTAAGATACCAAACGATTCCTTTATCTCCCCGACGATAATAATGCGTTTTAAATCATCAACGAGGCTAGGCTCTAGTTTGTCGCTATATCCGTTTATAGCGATCACCTCTTTTCTTAGTATTTTAGTTATACGTCCGATTAGATTATCGCCGCTCCTTTGATCTACGCCCGAGCGAATGCTAGCTATCTCCGGAGCTATTTCGTTCTTTTCCGAAAGCTTCTCAAGCGCCGCATCCACGTTTTTACGTTGCGCCACGAGTTTAGCATTATCTCCCCCGGCTAGCACTCCGGAGCTAAAACCGCGCTCTTTTTGCATCTCGTGGACAAAGTCGTTTTGATTTATGATCGTTTCGACGATCCGCTCGCTGTAATCGGCTTTATCGCGAGTTTTGATAATACCGTTTAACATATAGGCGCTAATGATACCAAGACCTATTAGCCCGACTAGAGCTATGACTAAAATTTTAAGTTTTATGCTCAGATTATTCATCTTTCCTCCTTTATCTTGCGCTTTTTTCTTGCACTCGTTTTATAAAATATTTCGCGTTTTCCACCGGAATATCAGGCAAAATACCGTGTCCGAGATTAAAGATATGCGACGCGTTTTTCATCGTCTGCAAAATTCGTTCCACACCCGCGTCGATCGCATCTTTGCTATAAAGGCGCGTAGGCTCCATATTTCCTTGAAGGACGTATTTTGGGCTTAGTTTTGCTTTAGCAAGCTCGATCGGCGTACTCCAATCCACGCCAAAAACCTCGAAATTCCCCGAAATTTTATCCAGATATCCGCTTATACCTTTTGGAAAAACGATAACCGGAATTTGAGGAAATTCGGCCTTAAGCGCATCAACTATATCCATGATATACTTCCAACCGAACTCAAAATAGGCCTCATCCTCCAGTGCGGCCGCCCAGCTATCAAAAATTTGAACTGCGTTTACGCCGGCTTTTATCTGCTCTTTCATATATCCTATGAGCGCGGCCGTGACCTTGGCTAAAATTTGATGCATAAACTCGGGATTTGAGTACAAAAGCTTCTTGCTAACCGCATAGGTTTTCGTCCCGCCGCCCTCGATCATATACGTAGCTATCGTCCACGGCGCCCCGCAAAAGCCGATGAGTGCCTTATCCTGCGCCAAATTTTCGCGCGTTAGCTTGATCGTATCGTATACGTAGTCTAAATTTTTGATCGATTTTTGAACATCCAGCCTATCTAGATCCTCTCTCGTCTTAATAGGATCGCTAAATACAGGCCCCTCGCCTTGGACAAATTTAAGACCCATGCCCATCTCTAGTGGCACGACGAGGATATCGCTAAAAAGTATCGCCGCATCGACGCCTAAAATTTCAACCGGCTGGATCGTGACCTCGCTAGCTTTTTTATAGTCTTTACAAAGCGATAAAAAATCACCCGCAGCGGCTCGGACCCGCATGTACTCAGGTAGGTATCTGCCGGCTTGGCGCATCATCCAAACGGGCGTATAGGGCGTGGTTTTTTTTAAACAAGCGTCGATGAAAATCATATATTTCCTTTAAATTTTTAGCGATTTTATCTAAATATTTATTAAATTCTAATCCGCCCACTTACTTTCGTCTAATTTTTTTTCATTTTTAGCCACAACTAGCGCGCCCAGCATATCTCCCGTCACGTTAATCGACGTGCGCCCCATATCAAGGATCGCGTCGATACCCAAAATCAGCGCATACGCTGCGGCTACAGCGCTTCCGGCCTCGACTTTTAGACCGACTGATTCAAGCACCATCAAAAGCATTATCGCGCCAGCTCCAGGCACTCCGGCAGTTCCGACGGCAGCCAGGACGGCCGTTAGTATTATGGTCATTTTAGCTCCCGAGTCAAGCTCCACGCCCACGGCGTTAGCGATAAACATCGCGCAGATACCTAGATATATGATCGTGCCATTCATATTTACGGTGGCGCCCACGGGAAGCGCAAAGCCGTAAATTTGCTTTGGGATACCCATGTCTTCTTCGGCCGTTTTCATCGAGATAGGCAGCGTCCCACCCGAGCTTCTGGTTACAAAAGCCGTCAGCATAGGCGGGCGAACTTTTTTTAGAAATTTAAACGGATTGATTTTAACGATCAAGCAAATCAAGAAATAAACGACGAAAATTTGAGCCGCAAAGCCGATATATGCGCTAACCGTGACGCCAAGAAGCGGCCCGAAAGCCTTTACGCCTTGCTGAGAAAAGACGATAAATATAAGCGCGAAAACGCCAAACGGCGCGTACTCCATGATCCATCTTATGACGTAAAACATGATGTGGTTGATTCCGTCAAATACGTCGTAGATCAAATTTCCAAGCCTACTAAGCCTCTCATCTTTGCTATCCTTTAAAAACGAAAGCGCGACGCCGAAAAATAGGCTAAAAGTTATGATTTGTAAAATTTCGCCCTTTGCAATAGCTTCAAAAGGGTTGGTTGGAAATAAATTTACGAGTATCGACGACATGCTAGGCGCATTTGCGGCTTTGCCTGCTACGTCGCCGCTGCCGGTTATATGTAGCCCTGCTCCCGGCTCCAAGATAAGTCCGACCGCAAGCCCGACTATGATGGCAAAAAACGACGTCAAAATGTAAAAAATCAGCACCTTTGCCCCTACCCTGCCAAGATCGGAAGGCGAAATGGAGCTACAGCCCACGATAAGCGAGGCCATAACGATAGGCACGATGATCATTTTAAGAAGTCTTATGAACACGTCGCCAAAAGGCTTTAGGATAACTATCGCGTCCTTTGCGTCTTGAAAAATGATGCCGCAAACGGCACCCAAAATAAGTCCGGCCAAAATTTTCAAAAGTAAATTTGCCTCGAAATATTTTTGAATTATTCCGCGTTTAGTGTTTGGTTGCACGAAATCTCCTTTAAATTTAATCCGTGAATTATAAGTAAATTTTTCTTAAACTACAAATACTTCTGTTTTTTAAATTACGGATTAAATTTAAAGCGAGAAAATTTAAAAAGACGCAAATTTTAGTTTTTAGCCGCCAGTTCGTCTAGCAAATTTTGCAAATTTACGCCCGCCAAGCTATCAAACATCGCTTGCTGCGCGGAGCCAAATTTAGGCGTCAAAAGCGACTCGATCCTGCCTCCTAGCGGACAAGGCGGCGGCGAGTTTTTGTGGATTTTAAAGATGTCGTTTTCGCCCTCGTTTATCGCCGAAAATATATCAAAAAGCGTGATTTGATCAGGCTTTTTAGCTAGACTCGCCCCGCCCGTGCCCGCGCTTACGTTTATCAAATTCGCCAATTTTAAAAGCCTAATGATATTTCGCACGATGACGGGGTTCGTGCCGATCGTGCCGGCTAAAAACTCACTCGTGTTTTTCTCGTCCTTAAAAAACTCGCAGCTAAGCAATATATGTATAGCGATGGAAAATTTTTGTCCTATTTGCATAACCGACCTTGGTTTAAATTTAAAA
>CAUSAR010000085.1:0-6507 GCA_963529735.1 uncultured Campylobacter sp. | reverse complement strand
AGGCAAAGAATACATCTACAACGCCATAATCACCGGCATCGACACGAATCTAGGCGTGAGAAAACTGCTAAATCACGGGGTTAAATTTTAAATTTATCTCAAGCGGTTTTGGTTGATTGGGTCAAATTTGAGTCTGGGCGGACGGATTAAATTTGATCTAAATTTGGGTTGCGGTCGAAGCATAAATTTGGTCAAATTTGAGTGCAATAGTGCAGAGGTTTGGCCCAAATTTGACCGCTAAACTTGCTTGTTAAATTTGGGAACAGTTTTGTTAAATTTAACTGCCGACGCGCGGTTTTTCAGCTTGCTCGTTAAATTTGGATACAGATAACGGCGGCAAATTTAACTCATGCCGTTTAAATTTACGCCGTCTTCCAAATTTGACCCAAATTTGCGCTCAAATTTGTTCGCTAGCTCAGTCAAATTTAATTCGCGAGCCCCGTCGGCTGCCGTCAAATTTACCTAAAACTTATCTGCGCATCGTCCGTGCCGTCTTCGAGCGAGATGTTGTAGCCGCCGGTATTTGGCGGACGTTTATAGATATCTTGCGGGCCGATATTTAGCACCTCGTCGCTAAAAAACACGCACTCACGCTCGCCAGTATCGACGTCGCGCACCCAGATTTTGCCGTCGTCCACGATCTCCTCGTCAAACTCTATCACGCGGTTTTCGTAAATTTTGCCCAGCAGTCGCTCGTGCAGGCGGTTCTCTCGCTCAAACTCTAGCTGCGCTTGCAAGCACTCCGCCTCGTCTATGAAAATAGGCTCTAGTGCGATCTTGTCGCCCTCTAGCACGCACTCGAATTTCTCCAGCGTCGAGCAGTCCACCTCGCTACCGCCCAGCCTCACGACGTCCTTGTTGCGCATGAAGTAGCGGTTGGTAAGGTTGCCCATCAGCGCCTCGTACGCCGTGCCGCCGATCGCGCGCCTCAGCAAAAATTCGTTTTGAAACGCCAGCACCAGCTCCACCTCGCACTCGCGCAGGATCTCTTCGTTTAGCTCGGTGTTCTCGCTTAGCAGCTTCGCCGACTCGTCGAGAAATAGGCTAATGGGCCTCTTTTGCTTCATCGTTACGCGCTTTAAAAGCTCGGGCAGGAAGCTGTTTAGTAGGAAGCTTAGCGCGCTTTTGTCGCAGCTAGCGGCGTTAAATATCACGATCTTGCCGCTATTTAGCAGCCCTGCGATACTCGCGTCGCCCGCAGCGCCCTCGCCGTCGCCGTTTAGCGAGTCGTCGTTCATGAGGCCAAGAAAGGGCGACATCATCATCGAGTAGTTGCGAAAATCATCTCTCGTGCGCTCGTCGCCGATGTCCTTGTAGCGGCTCGTCGCGTCCAAAAACTCGTCCGCAGTCGCTAAAAACGCGCGGTTTATCATTATCGTCTCGCGGGTGAAATTTAGCGTCGATGAGTCGAGATTGTCGCAGATGAGACTCAGCGTGTCTTTAAACTCGAGCATCTTTTCTAGATCTTGCGAGAGGCGCAGTATCGTAGCGACGTCAAAGGTAAAATCCCGCGCGAGCGTGCGCACGTCGGTGTAGAACGCATCCGTGTAGCAGTCATTTAACGGCGTGATTTTTTTAGCGAAAATTTTAAGCGCCTTTAGCACCTTAAAAAACTCCGTCGCGATGCTTGAGCCAAACTCTTCCCAAAACTTCTCTCTTGATTCCATCGGCTTTTTCACGCAGTTTTTAAAGTCCCGCGACTTCATCGAGGCGATGAGATTTATCGGCGCATCCAGTCTTGCGCCTACGCTCACGACGTCTTTTAGACGCCCCGCTCTGCGCGCTAGGGCCTTGATTTTAGCGCTCTCGCCGCCCTTATAATCCACTGCAAATACCGCGTAGCCTTTTTGCATGCGGTCAAGTAAATTCGGATATATCATCGCCGTCGTCTTGCCGCTGCCAGTCTCTCCGATGATGGCCGCGTGCGTGAAGTCGCTAGGTATCAGCGTGCCTTTTTTCTCCGCGTTTTCCCGCGTTCTCGTAAATCCCATTATTTTTTGCATATTTTTCCTTATCGGGGGCGATTGTAACGAAATTTGGTTTAAAGATTTAAATTTGACGTGGCGGCGAGCGGGTTAAATTTGGCGCGATACTTTAAAATCGCTCGCCGTAAAAGGCACGACGCCGGCAAAACGCAAAGACCGCAGACTCGCGACTATGAGCGATTATCTTTGCGCTTTTATGAGTTAGGGTAAATTTATGGATTTTTGCGGTTAGGGATTTTATTTTTAGCAAGAGAGCTCAGCCAAATTTAGCCCTTTGCAAACCCGCACCGCAAAAACTCGGGCGAATTTAACTCGGAGAGGTTTTAAAATTAAACGCCGGACTCAGGTTAAATTTAGAGGCTTTTTGGCACGCGATTTTGCAAGAGATCGTCGGATTTAGCGGATGAGAGTAAATTTTGAGCCTAAATTCGCGCAAGTCGCCGCTTGGATTTAAGTATCGATAAAACGAATGCGGGTTATGCTAAAAACATAAAATCGTGGTTAAATTCGGCTTAAATTTGGACAAAATCGCCGCCCAATGAGCGAAAAATCTATCAAATTTAGACAAAAGCGCACTCAAACGGACAAAAATTATTCCGTTTTTTTGCAAACAGCGGCCGAGTGCGTGAGCAGATCGTGCAAATTTAGCGCGTCCTTACGAAAAAAACAGAGGCAAAGCCCGACGATGCTAACGCCTGAGAGCAAAAAGCAGATGTAGCGTAGCAAAACGCGTGCGAAACCGAGCTTACGGCCGCTGCGTAGGTCGATGAGGTAGATATTTTGCGAGCGGTAGCCGGGCGTCTGGGCTTTGATCGCAAAAAAGGCGCAGCAGATAAGACCGACTGCGAGATTTGCCCCAAATATCGCGGTTTGGTTGTGTAAAAAGTCGTCTTTGCCGCCTAAGAAAACATAGGTCGTGAGGTAATATATCGGCATCCCGATCAAAAAAAGATCGGTGATAAAGGCCTTTATTCGCGCGCCGATAGTGGCTAGTTGCGCTTTTTGCTTTGCCAAATTTACTCCTTTTTGCGTTTTATTTTGGGCGCTCGTTTTGGATTTTTGAGCGTCAGATTCGCTTGCTAGCGCCCAAATTTATACGCCTCTACTTTGTTGTAGCATTTTACTTTTACGCGTCGCCGCTTTGGTGCAGTAAATTTAGGGCTCGTTTTCGCGCACCCGCCGCTTGCGCCGTCTTATCCGGCCGACTTTGCCCAGCTCATAAACTAGGCTTTTGCCGCCGGATTATGTATTTTTTTAGGTGCGGCGCGATCTTTATGAGTATCGCCGTCTTTGCTTGTTTTTGGCTGCGCACCTGTTCGCGATGATCGATAGTTTTCGTCTCGCATGTTTTTGCTAGGCCTGCTTGCGCTTGATTTATCGTCCGCCCCGCATCGTTTAGCAAGCCGTAAGCAAAACCCGGCATTTATCTTATGCCGAAAATTATGCGCCGCTTTTAAATTTATAAATTTTAGGACGCGCTTTTTGCCGGCGTAAATTTACTCAAATCCAAATTTGACCGTCGTCGCTAAATGCACAAGACGGCAACGCAAATTTAATTTCGCTCTAATCGCAACTTGCAAAAACGCAGCGGCGGCCTTCATTTATCGTCAAATTTATCGCTCAAGATATCGCAGAGCGCATCATGACCGAGTCAAATTTGATTTGCGATTGGTTTGCATTCATTGACGCCTGCAAAATCCGTCCAAATTTGCGGGACTAATCAAACATAGCCGCGAAAATTAACAAATTTAGTTGCCTCTGCTGCCAGGCTTTATCGCCTTGCTTCCGTCGGCGCAAAGAGGGCAGTTTGCGGGATCAAAAATCTCAAACTCAAAGTTTCCAAGCGCGAAAAACGGCTTGTCGGCGGGTAGTTTGGCGCTAGCTTTAGCGACGCTGCCCGCTAAATTTGCGACCTTGCAAAAGCCGCGATTAGCAAGCGCGGCAAACGCCACGACCTCGCCGCCTAGGCTCTCGATCACGCGCGCGGCCTCCATCGCCGAGCCGCCCGTGGTAATGATATCCTCGCAGACGATAAATTTCTCGCCTTTTTTCACCTCAAAACCGCGTCGCAGGCTCATCACGCGCTCGACTCGCTCGGTAAAGATGAAGCGCTTTTTCGCCGCGCGAGCTAGCTCGTAACCAGCCAAAATGCCGCCAAGAGCGGGCGAACAGACGCTATCAAACTCTACGCCCGATTTTTCGATGACGGCGGCCAGTTCGCTTGCTAGCTTGCCCGCTAGCTGCGGATCCTCGAGCACTTTGGCGCTTTGCAGATAAAACTGCGAGTGGTTGCCGCTACTAAGCAAAAAATGCCCCTGCAAATACGCGCCCGCGTCCTTGTAAATTTTCTCTAAGTCCATCATTTTTCCTTTGTAAAATTTGAGCGAATTTTACCCTAAGCGCGCTTAAGCTACTATTTTTTGAGCTTTTATCGGCTTGCGATTTTGCGTTATTATAAGTTTCTGCCGAGCAAAAACGGCTAGCAATTTTAAATTTGGATATAAATTTTGGTAAAAGCGAGTATGGCGTGATAAATTTAAAATTTAGGCGAAATAAATAAACGTGCTTTGGGGTGTAGCAAAAGTGGACTAAAATTTATGCTAAATGCGAAATAGCGGAAGGTTTTTATAAAAGAGGCGGCTCGTCAAATTTAACGAGCCATACGTAAATTTTAAACTTTTAAAAGTTCGCTCTCTTTTTCTTTTACGAGCGAGTCGATCTTTGACGTGTAGCTGTCAGTGATCTTTTGGACTTCGTCTTGTCCTTTTTTGCTCTCGTCTTCGGTGATCGTTTTATCCTTTTCTAGCTTTTTAACCTCGTCGTTAGCGTCTTTTCTGATATTTCTGATGCTAACTTTCGCCTTTTCGCCAAATGCCTTAGCGTGCTTGGCGTTTTCTTGGCGTTGCTCAACCGTCATCGGAGGGAAAAATAGCTTCACGCTCTCGCCGTCGTTGTTCGGATTTACGCCGATATTTGCCGCGGAGATCGCTGCTGTGATGGTTTTTAGCATCGGTTTTTCCCACGGCGTGATGCTTATGGTGCTAGCATCGCTAGCTAACACGGTGGCGACTTGGTTTAGCGGGGTTTGGCTACCGTAATAATCCACGTAAATATTATCGACTATGCTTATGTTTACCTTACCTGTGCGAAGCGTGGTAAAGTCGCGTTTTAGACCCTCGATGCACTTGTTGCTATGCTCTTTTTGCTTTTTATAAATTTCATTCAGCATTTATGTCCTTTACTAAAATTTTTGTCGTCGTTTTTCCGTTTACCTTAAGGCTCATTCTTACTTTATATCGGTCGATCGGCTTGTTAAATTTAAGCGTCATCTGTCCGTTTTCAAGCTTGACTTTTTTTGTTTTTTGCCCTGTCATCGAGAAATAGCCGTACGTCGCATTCTCGTCGGTTTTGATGATAAGTTCGCTGATTTTATTGTCTTTGGGATAGTCTTGCGGCAGTATCCATTCGGCTTTTAGAAATTTACTAGCAAGCGCGGATGGCAGGTGTGTGCCGTTCATCGCAGGGATCCTGTCTAGTTCATGCAGATCGCTATTTGCCGCGACTGCGCCGGAGTTTTGGCTCAGTATCACTTCGATACCGTGTTCTATAGCGACGTCACGCACCCTGTCGTTATATTCGCCGAAAGGATAAGCAAAATAGCGCGGTTTGTAGCCCATATTTTTTTCAAATTTGCTTATGCCGTCCTCAAAGTCGTTTTTTAGTTTCTCTTCGTTAAGCCCGACCATATGTAGGTGACCGTAGGAGTGATAGCCGACTTCGCCATATTTTTCCATCTCTTTGATCTGCTCAAAGGTCATAAAGTCGCCGTATTTTCGCGCGGTGGCCTCGACGTAGATCATCAGCGCAAACGGATATCCGTACTCTAAAAATACCGGTAAGCCTTTTTCGTAAAAGCTCTTGTAGCCGTCGTCTACCGTTAAAACTACCCAGTTATCAGATACCGGCTCGCCGTTTTTTATCGCGTCCACGAGCTTTGAAAGAGGGATGATCTCATAGCCTTTTTCTTTAAAATAATCAAACTGCTCGCGTAAATTTTTAATAGAGACGTTGGTGCTCGGGTGTCTGTCGTCGTCAAATCTATGATAGTTAAAGATATGCGCGTCTGCAAACGCAAACTGTGCCGCCGCAAACAGTGCAAGCGCGGAAATTAATTTTTTCATTGACGCTCCTTATTTTTGCTCGCTTGTCGGAGCCGCAGGGGCTGTAGGAGCGCTAGGAGCTTGCGGAACGACTGCCTCAGGAGCTGCAGGTAGCGACGAAGTGTCAACGCTATCTATGAGAGATTTACTGCTTTGCGTGTTGTAAACGTAGCTTAGCGCTAGGGTGTTTAAGATAAATAAAACGCCCACAACGAAGGTAAATTTAGCCAAAAAGCCAGCCGGCCCTTTTGCGCCAAATAGGCTTTCGTTGCTACCGCTGTACGCGCCTAGGCCGATAGAGGAACTCTTCTGAAGCAAAACGGCGATCGTCAAAACTACCGCGAAAATAAACTGCAATACTA
>CAUSAR010000084.1:0-6707 GCA_963529735.1 uncultured Campylobacter sp. | reverse complement strand
AAAATCGCTCATTTTTTATCCTTGTTTTAAATTTGGATAATTATACTCTTATTTTGCGCGCGGGCGTCTTGACCTTGCTTAAGGGATCAAATTTTAAATTTGGCGGCCACGGCGTCAAATTTGAGTGGCAAAACCCGAGCGTTGATGGTGTGAAATTTGAGATGAGATAAAATTTGGCGGCGTAAATTTGACCGCCGATTAAAAGATAAAGCACCGCCTAGCAGTACTGCTTGTAGCCTTTTTTGCAGAGCTGCTTTCTGCCCTCTTGTTTTAGGATTTCGTTTTTGCTCTCGCCGTTATAGGTCGAGTTTTGGTCGCTGTCGCCGACCTCTTCGCCGTTTACGTAGATATTAGCCGCATAAAGCCCAGCCAAAAATACCAAGAAAATCAAAATTTGCTTCATATATCGCTTTCAGTTAAATTTAATTTCTAAAGCGCAAGCAAATCGCAGTCCAAATTTAAGGCCGGTAAGTCAAATTTGAGAAATTTTAGCAGACCACAAGCAAGGCGTGACAAAAGCGCCATCCACCCTGCTGAGTAAATAAATAAAAACGGCAAAACGGCGCAGTCAAATTTACGCCGCCTCGCCGTCAAAAGATCAAATTTTAGTGTAAAAAGTGGCGCACGCCCGTAAAATACATCGCCATGCCGTGCTCGTTTGCAGCCTGCACGACCTCATCGTCGCGTATGCTGCCGCCAGGCTGTATTACGGCCTTTACGCCCGCCTCGCTTGCGATATCGATACTATCGCGGAACGGAAAAAACGCCTCGCTAGCAAGCGCGCAACCGCGTAAATCAAGCCCCATATCGCGCGCCTTAGCTACGGCCGCACGCGCGGCGTCCACGCGGCTAGTCATACCCATGCCGATGGCGACTACGGCGCTGTTTTTTACATAAACGACACAGTTGCTTTTCGTGAGCGCTGCGACTTTCCACGCGATCTCGAGGTCTTTTAGCTCAGCCTCGCTAGCTGCGCGCGCGGTTTGTAGCTTCATATTTTCTAGCTCGCTAGCTTTCACCTCGTCGCTTTGCTGATAGACAAAGCCGCCGTCAACGTGCTTGAAGTCGTATTTGTCGTTTGCGCGCTGTAAAAATTTATTGCCCTGGGTAAAAATTTTGATGCGTTTTTTGGCTTCAAATACCGCAAGCGCGTCCTCGTCCACGTTTGCGGCGATGATAACCTCGACGTAGATTTCGTTGATTTTCTCAGCCAAGGTGCGGTCTAGCGTGCCGTTTATCGCCACGACGCCGCCGTATGCGCTGACGGGATCGCATTTTAGCGCCTCGACGTAACTTTCTAGCAGATTTGATTTTACGGCAAAGCCGCAAGCGTTGGCGTGCTTTACGATGGCGACCGCAGGCGCGGTATCAAAGCTGCTCGCAAGAGCCAATGCGGCGTTGATATCGGTGATGTTGTTAAAACTAGCTTCGCCTTTTAGCGCGGTGAAGTTGTTGCTAAAAAAATAATCAAACTCGTATAGCGCGCCCTTTTGGTGCGGATTTTCGCCGTAACGCGCGTCAAAAACCTTGCTGCCGGCGATAAATTTCATCTCGCCAAAGCCGTCGTTAAAGCGCTCGTTCATGTAGTTTGCGATCATCGAGTCGTAGGCCGCTGTGTGTTCGTAGGCTTTTATCATCAAATTTCGCCTGAAAGTAGCTTTCTCGCTCTCGTCCGCACCGCCTATGACGCGTAAAACCTCGTCATAGTCAAGCGGATTCGTGACGATATAAACGCTAGTAAAGTTTTTAGCCGCCGATCGCACCATCGCAGGGCCGCCTATGTCGATGTTTTCGATGATCTCGTCAAAATCATCGGTGCGGATGGTGGTTTGCTTAAACGGATATAAATTTACGCAGACCAGATCGATGCCGCCGATGCCGTACTGCGCGGCTTGGCTTACGTGGTTTGCGTCATTTCGCTTGTGCAATATCCCGCCGTGAATCTTTGGGTGCAAGGTTTTTACGCGCCCCTCAAACATCTCGGGCGAGCCAGTATATTCGCTAACCTCGACCGCCTTTACGCCCTGCTCTTTTAGCAGTTTGTGCGTGCCGCCCGTGCTTAATATCTCAAAACCGAGTCGTTCGAGTCCTTTGGCAAACTCTACGATACCTTCCTTATCGCTGACGCTGATTAGTGCTCTCATTTATATTCCTTTCTTTATCGGCTTGTCTTTTGAGTGCTTTTTCGAGATTTTGCAAAATTTTCGCTCCGCAGGCTATATGCCTAGCGCACGCTCAATTTTGCTTCAAAACTCGAAAAATCATCTCAAAATACCGCGCCGAAATTTGATTAAATTTTAAGAACCCAAAAGCGTAGAATTTTGAGATGGATTTAAATGTTGTGCAGAAAATTTTGGGCAAGGCTAGACAGATAGTCTGCCGCAGTCCCAAAATTTTCAAACTCATTTAAAGACACTCAAAAGGCTAGCTTTTTTGTTTTATGGTTTCATACGCCTCATTTATCTCTTGCAACTTACGAGTACTCTTTTCTATCATCTCCTCGCTCTCGCCGCGCCCCATTAAAATATCGGGATGATATTTTTTTACGAGTTCGCGGTAGCGCTTTTTTACCTCGTCAAACGGCGCGCCCTCTTTTAGTCCAAGTACGCCATAAGGGCTTTTAGCGCGTTTTACGTACGGATCGCTTCGGTCTCCCCTATCTTGCCGCCTTTGCCCGTAAAAATCGTCAAATCTCTTTAAAATCGACCAAAAATCGATCTCGTTAAGTTCAAATCCCAAAGCGATTTGCTCGATGACGTTATGCTCGCTTTTACTAAATTCGCCGTCTATATAGGCCAAATTTAGTAAAAAAGATAGCTTCGCGGCCGCGGCGTCTTGGCTAAGGCGGAAGCGATCTTTATACTGCCGCGCTATAAAATAGGCATTATGCACCGTCTCTTTTTCGCGGTTATAGATCTGCTTTAGCTCCGCCCTCATCGCTGCGTCGTTACCGAGCCTTAGCGTGATATCGTCTAGCGTCTCGCTGATGAGGCGAGCTTCTAGCTCGTTTACCCTGCCGTCGCTTTTGGCGACTTTGGCGAGCAAGCTAACTAGAAATTTAGCCTCTTCAAACATCGCTCTTTTTCGCGAACTACCTAAATTTACGGGATTTTGACTAAAATTTGAGACCAGATAATAAATCCCGTAAAATATCAAAAACCAAAAAATGAAACTCAAAATATCACCATAAATGATAAATCGTATTTTTGAGTTTGCCGCCTACTAGCTCGTTTTTACGCCACGAACTCTCGTCGTTCATCACGTTCCAGCGGCGCTCGTCGGGGCGATAAAACCAGTCTTTGTCGATCTGATAATAAATCTGCTTGCCGTTTGCTTCGATGATGTTTGCGATGTTGTTATCGTGGTAGCTGTTCTCGTCGTAGTCGGTAAACGCGCGCTGCCCCATCTCGGAGTAAAGAAGCGTTAGCTCTTGCAGCATCTCGTTTAGTTCGTTGTCCATCTTTTGCACGTGCAGTCCGATCTCCTCGGCCTCGCGGAAAAGTATCGGATAATCATGCGCCGGATAGTCGCTGTTTAGGCGCTCGGAGATGTTTTGGATCTTTGCCTCGTCATTCATATGATAGCGTAAAAGCTCGCAGCAAATCTTTAGCGAGAGCGAGCTGGCGCGGTCTACGGCGCCAAAAACCAGCGGATGGATGTAGTTATATAGCGATTTATACGGGTTTTCGTCGTTGTCTTTTTCGTGCATTTTCCAGAGTTTTATCACGCGGTTTAGCTCGTCCATCGATACGCTAACGCGCTCGTTGCCGTTATCTATCGGACTCATCGCGTGTTTTAGCGAGGTATCGACGGCGGTTAGATACGCTAGCGGGCCCATCACGATTTCGTTTGCGCCAAGAGCCATCATCGTCGCTGCCGACGCGCAGTTAGCGGGGATAAGCGCGGTTATGTTTTTGCAGTAGTTTCTAAGGGTACTGATGATGCGAAGCGCAGCTATACCGCTGCCGCCGTCGCTTTTGATAAACAAAAACGCGTTTTCTATCTTTTTGCCCTTTAAAATTTCATACATCGCGCTCGCGTCGTTGCCGCAGACGCTGCCCGCGTTTGAGTTGTAGTATGTGATGAGCGTGCCGCCTAGTTTAGCTTCGACTTCTTTTAATACCTGCTGAGTCTCGCTAAATAGCACCGGCGGCTTAGCTACGCTTTTTTGATCCATTCCTCTGCCCTCCTTTTGCGGCTGTTCTTCTTCTTTGTTGTTTAAAAAGTCTTTCCAAGACATCTACTTTCCTTTCAAATTTTGGTTAAATTTTACTTTTACGGTCGCTTGCAAGCTCGGCAAGATCACGGATCATCATCGCGAGCTGCTTAAATTTGATCAAATTTGACGCCAAGGCGCGCGGATAAATATCGCCGAGGCAAGCTAAATTTAGCAAGCGTCAAATTTACGCCGCTCAAATTTAACCTGCCCGGCGGCGTCAAATTTTAGTCCTCTTGGCGGATGATTGCGGCAAATTTATTAAAATAAACCTCGCTCACATCGCTTAGCTTTTCTTCGATATCGTTTAGCTTAAATTTATCTCCGCCTACGCTGCCGATTTTTTCAAATTTGACGCCGTGTTTTGCAGCTAGAGCTTCAAATTTAGCCTCGTCTTTTACGCCGACAATCGCGCGCGAAAAGCTCTCGTCAAAGATGAAATTTGATTTTTCAACGTCAAATTTACACTCCGCGCCAAGCCCGCTTAGGCATGCCATTTTAGCTAGCGTTATCGCTACGCCGCCCACGCCTACGCTGTTTGCAAACTCTAGCGCACCCGATTTATTTGCCTTGATGACCAAGTCCCATATCGCGCGCTCTTTTTTGTAGTCCACCACAGCCAGCTCGCCGCCCACCGCGTCAAATAGCGCCTTAGCGTAAAGCGACGCGGCAAATTCGCCATTCGTCTCACCAAGCACGTATATCGCCGTGCCGGCGCGAGTAAAGACGCTCGGAAGACTCGCGTTTGCGTCCTCATTCACGCCTACCGTCACGATCGCTGGCGTCGGATAGACGCTCACGCCCTCGGTGTCGTTATACAGGCTCACGTTGCCGCTGACGACGGGCGTATTTAGCTCGCGGCAAGCCTCTTTGATACCCTCGCAGCCCTGCGCGAACTGCCACATAACCTCGGGATTTTGCGGATTACCGTAGTTTAGGCAGTCGGTGATGGCTAGAGGCGTCGCTCCGCTCATCGCGACCTTTCGTCCCGCCGCCGCGACCGCTCTAGCCGCGCCGGTTTTGGGATCAACGAAATTCGCCCGCGGGTCGCACTGTGCCGCCATCGCGATCGCCCTGCCCGTTTCTTTCACGCGGATAACCGCAGCTCCGAGGAGTCCGGGCTGCTTGATCGTATTTGTTTGGATATTTGCGTCGTACTGATCGTAGATTAGCGACTTGTTTAGCACCTCAGGTTCGCCAAGCAGCTTCCAAAACGCGGTTTTGTTATCGACGTTTTCAGGGATTTGTAAATTTTTGATTTCGTCTAGGTATTTTGGACGCGCAGTCGGTCGGTCAAGCACCGGAGAGGCTTCGCTAAGTGGCGCTATCGGTATCTCGCCCGCTAGCTCGCCGTGCCAATAAAGCTCCATCACGCCGCTGTCCGTGACCTCGCCGATGATCTCGGCGTCGAGATCCCATTTTTTAAATATATCAAGTATCTTTTGCTCGCAGCCTTTTTTGGCGCAGATGAGCATACGCTCCTGGCTTTCGCTCAGCATTAGCTCGTACGGCGTCATGCCGGTTTCGCGCATAGGTACGCGGTCTAGATACATCTTCATACCGCTGCCGCTGCGTCCGGCCATCTCAAAGCTACTAGAGGTTAGCCCCGCCGCGCCCATATCCTGGATACCCACGACGTAGTCGGTTTTAAAGAGCTCCAAGCATGCCTCCATCAGCAGCTTTTCGGCAAACGGATCGCCCACCTGCACGGTCGGGCGCAGAGATTTGTTCGCGTCGTTAAAGCTATCGCTCGCCATCACCGCTCCGCCGAGCCCGTCGCGGCCCGTTTTGGAGCCCACGTAGATCACGGGATTGCCGATACCTTCGGCCCTGCCGTAAAATATCTCGTCGCTCTTGCAAAGTCCAAGCGCAAATGCGTTTACTAGGATGTTGCCGTTAAAACTAGGATCAAACGTCGTCTCGCCGCCGATAGTAGGTATGCCCATGCAGTTGCCATAGTGAGCGATACCCGCGACCGCGCCTTTTAGCAGATAGCGCTGTTTTCTCGCGTTTTCGCTCTCGCCCCTCACCTCGCCAAATCTCAGCGAGTTCATATTTGCCACGACCCTCGCACCCATCGTAAATACGTCGCGCAGTATCCCGCCAACGCCCGTTGCTGCGCCCTGAAAAGGCTCGATGAAGCTTGGGTGATTGTGGCTCTCCATCTTAAACACCGCCGCGACGCCGCCTCCGACGTCGATGACGCCCGCGTTCTCGCCAGGACCCTGGATCACCCACGGGGCTTTGGTCGGGAAGCCGTTTAGGTACTTTTTACTCGACTTGTAGCTGCAGTGCTCGCTCCACATCGCAGAAAATATCCCAAGCTCGAGCAAATTTGGCTCTCTACCCAGGATCTTTAAGATCTCCTCGTACTCTTGATCGCTGATTTTGTGCGCTTTTACGGTAGCTTTGTCCATTTTTAGCCTTTAAAAAATTTTGGTTGATTTTACTTAAATTCGCATAAAAACTTGATAAACCAAAGGGACGAAAA
>CAUSAR010000083.1:0-6991 GCA_963529735.1 uncultured Campylobacter sp. | reverse complement strand
TTTTTAACGGGCATCGAGATACATCCGGGCGCCAAGATCGGCAGGCGGCTTTTTATCGATCACGGCATGGGCGTGGTTATCGGCGAGACGGCTGAGGTGGGCGACGATGTGCTGATCTATCATCAAGTAACTCTGGGCGGCACGGGCAAAGAGTGCTGCAAGCGCCACCCGACCGTAAAAAACGGCGTCACGATAGCAGCCGGTGCAAAGGTGCTAGGAAATATCCTAATCGGCGAAAACGCCAAAATAGGCGCGAACTCGGTCGTGCTAAAAGACGTGCCAGATAACGCCACGGTCGTAGGCATCCCCGCTAGGATCGTGCGGATAAACGGCGAACGAGTCGGCGAGTAGGTCAAATTTACGCCGGCTCAAACTTTTTTATTTCATCAAATTTTAAAATTTAAATAAACGGCGAGAGTTAAATTCGGCAAATTTAATTTGGGCAGTAGAATTTGCAGCAAATTTGAGCCAAATTTACTCCTCAAATATCGGAAGTTTCGGCTCTTTTGCTTTTTGTGTTTTACTGCCGATGTTTAAATTTTGCGCATCATTCGCGGCGCTCAAATTTTTATTATCGTCAAATTTATCAGCCTGCACAGCGTCGTCAAATTTGATCGTCTCGCCGGCTTCGTTCGTCGTGATTTTTAGTCGCTTCATCGTCTTGGCTGATTTGCTAAATTCTATTAGATCCTCGGTTGTTTTTACTTCGCTTGGGAGCTTTTGCAGTGAGTGTTTAAAGATTTCAGCAGCCGCGATAGCGTCGCTCAGGGCTCTATGATGGGTATTGTCGATGCCTAAAAGTTCTTTTAGCGTGCCTAGGCCATATTTTGGCGAGGCTATGGTGCGGCGGGCTAGATCTATCGTGCAGAGCTTGCGGTTTAGTAGCTCGCCGTATCCTAGCGCCTCCAGCGTCGCGCTGATAAATCCGTAGTCAAAGCGAACGTTGTGCGCCACAAAAACGCTCTGACCTAAAAAGACTTTAAACTGCTCCATGACAAAGGCTAGGCTGGGCGCGTTTTTTAGGTGCTCTGCGGTGATCCCTGTTAGCTCGCTGATATTTTCCGGGACATAGGGCGCGTACACGAATGTTTCAAATTTGCCGATTATTTCGCCGTTTTGTAGCTTTAGCGCGCCGATTTCGATGATCTGGCCGCTATTTATGCCGCCGCTAGTTTCTATATCCACGACGCAAAAAATTTGATCTTTTATCTCATTGCGCCGCGTTTTTAGCTCGATTTGGTTTTTTGCGGTGCGGGTTATGTCAAGCCCAAGCGCGCGCCACATCTGCACGTCGCGAACATCAAAAAGTTCGGAGTATTCGTCCATTTGCTTGGTTGCGGCGACAAAGTCCGCGTAGGCTAGGTTTCGTTTGGCGATGACGGCGAGTAGGGCTTCGAAATCTTGGTTCAAAACTCGAGCTTTAGCGAGCGGATCGAGTGCTCGTATGAATTTGACGAAAATATATAACTGCCAGCCACGACGATATCTACGCCCGCTTCATCGAGCTGCGCGACGTTTAGTCCCGTCACGCCGCCGTCGACTTCGATCATGCATTTGGCGTTTTTACGCTCGATCATTTCGCGTAAGCTGCGGGCTTTTTCGAGCACCGATGGTATAAATTTTTGCCCGCCAAAGCCAGGATTTACGCTCATTAAAAGCACCATGTCGACCTCGTTTACGATGTGCTCGATCGCCGATACCGGCGTGTGCGGGTTCAGTACTATCGCAGGCCCCGTGCCATGGCTACGGATGTGATCGATTAGGCGCAGCGGGTGCTTTTCCTCCTCGATGTGAAAGCTTAAAAATTTAGGCTTCAGAGGCAAAAAAAGATCGGCGAAAAAAGTGTTATTTTGCACCATTAGGTGTATGTCTAGCGGCTTTGTGGCAGCTTTTGCGACGGCATTTACCACCACCGGGCCGATGGTTAAATTTGGTACAAAATGCCCGTCCATCACGTCAACATGCACTAGATCGGCTCCAGCCTCGCAGATGGCCTCGATCTCGGCTCTTAAATTTCCAAAATCAGCCGATAAAATACTCGGTGCTACATACATTTTAGTGTCCTTTATTTGCTTAGAAAAAATATCGCGTCCATGCCGTCTATGTCGAGTCGTACGAGGGCGCCTTTGTTTTTTTTGTCTTCCTCTTTGATCTCTTCAAAAACATGCGGCAAGGTGAAATTAGCCTCTATCTTTCGGCTCTTTAGCCATGCCTCGATGCGGTCTGAGATGACGCTAAGCAGGTCTGCATATGCTTCGGTTATGCTTGCTTCACCGCCTTCTTGGAGTAAAATTTTGCAGATACTGCTAACGGCGTTTTTTTCGATGCAGAGGATAAATTTAGCGTTTATCTCGCCGTAAAACGCTACCGAGCCCATGCAAAATTTCTCCTCGTCGCAACTAAAATTTGTTATTTCGGTGCTATTACGAGAAATAGGTAAATTTGATAAAGAGGCTAGCGTGTCCATCACTACTTTTAAGATATCGGGTAAAAGATCTATTAACTCTTTGGTTATGTTTTTAGGTTTTTCGTCTTCTATGCTACCGCCGCCTTCTATTGTCGCGTCGTCATTGAAAAAATCCTGGATCGTATCGTAAAGTAGTATCCCGCAGTCCTCTAAATCATGAAGTAAGGCTTTTGAGACGTTGGATTTTTTTAGTCCGCACATAGCTATGGTTGCACCGCTATCGGCGCATTCCATCGCAAGTTTAGCCAAAAACGATACGCCGTGAATATTTATAAAACTTGATTTTTTCATATCAAAAACAAAAAATTTAAAGCCGATTTTTAGCGATTGCAGGAAACTTTTATAAGCGAATTTGTCTGCAAATTCCGAGTCGATAAAGCCGTTTATCTCGTAAATGACTACGTTTTCTTTAAGGGTAGTGGATAGTTCTTTTTTATTTGATTTGATGTCGGTGAGGCGGATGGCGCACTCGAAATCTTTATGTAAACGGTTAAATTCTTCCTCGTCTTTTGCGATAACCGGTTTGTATCCGCGCCCCGATAATGTTAGCGCAATCTGGCGTTTTTGCTCGGTATCGGCGTTAAAAACGATGATTTGTTTGTTTTCCGATTCAAACTTCCCCCAAAATAAAAGCGCAACGCTGAGTGTCTCAAAAAAAGATAAATTTAAAACATCTTTAGACATTCTTTTTAGGGCTTTAAATTTTATCTCATTGTAGTCGCAAAAGCCTATGTCCGCGTCGCTTTCCTTTGTTATTCTTGAGACGGATTCAAGGATTAGATTAAAGCCTACCTTGTTAAAATAAACGGTATTTTTAAGCGATATTAGGATATGGCGCGGAGCTTTTTGGCGTAGATATTTTATATTTGCGTCGCTGATTTCGTATTTATCGATATCGCCGTCTAAAAAGCCGGAAGGATAAAATATAGCTACGTCGTCTTTAAAATCTAATCTCATAAGATGAAAGAATTTCCTAAAAAAATGATATTTTTTACGTAAATCGAGCCGGTAATTTTTTAAAATTTAACCGTGTTTAAATTTTGTTATTTTAGCTTTTTTATCCATAAATTCAGTTTAAAAACTAACGCGTTTGTAAAAGCGGCTTTAAGCTTTTATTTTGTTTATTTTGGATAAAATCAGCAGAAATTTTTATTTTTAAGGAAACAGATATGTCAAGAGTATGCGCAATAACAGGTAAAGGTCCGATGGTAGGCAACAACGTCAGCCACGCCAAAAACAGAACAAAAAGAAGGTTTTTACCAAACCTAAGAACCATCCGCGTTACGCTAGAGGACGGCACTACGAGAAAGATCAAAGTAGCTGCTTCTACGCTAAGAACAATGAGAAAACAGTCACGCTAAATTTACCGCAAATTTGAGGAGTTGTCTTTGTTTAGAAAGATTTTAAAATTCCTCAACTGGTCAAGTTCCGCCAAACCTCAAATTAGTCTTAATACCGAACTTTACGAACAACTTCGCCCGTTTCGCTTACCGCTCATCTTGGTCGTTTTGATGATGATGGTCGGGGCTATGGGCTATGTCACGATCGATAATTTTAGCCTGATAGACGCGATTTATCAGGCTGGTATGACTTTTACGACCGTCGGTTTTACCGAGGTCGCACCTATTTCTCCGGCCGGCCGGATTTTTACTATCACTTTTATTTTGCTAGGCTTTGCCGTTTTTACGTTTTCTACGGGTTTGATGCTCGAAGTTTTAAAAAAAGGCGCGCTCGTAGCGATCATAAAGGAAAGACGAATGTTATATAAAATCGCAAGGTTAAAAAACCACTTTGTCATCTGCTATCACAACCAATACACAATGGAATTAAGCCGCGAATTTAGGGAAAATCACATCCCATTTATCGTTATCGATCCGCGCGAGGATCTGCCGGAAATCGCGGAAAAATACAAGTATCCATACTATATCGTCTCTCAGCCGCACACGCAAACGGCGCTTTTAAAGACGCATTTTTCAAGCGCAAAAGGCATGATCACGCTAAGTCCAAACATCGCCGATAACATCGCCCTTATCGCCACCGTGAGGCTATATGAAAAAGAAATCGGGCGCAAAAAGCCGTATTTTATAATGACAAACTCCGATAACCAAGACGATACCGAGCGCCTAAAAAAGCTCGGCGCAAACAGCGTCGTGAGCCCGTCAAAACTCGTCGCCCAGCGCCTTAGTGCGATGAGCGTACGTCCGGATATGGAAAATTTGCTCGAGCAGTTTTTGTATAAGCAAGACTCGCCAATCGACATCGAGGAGATATTGGTGCCTGATTATTCGTGGGTGCGCTTTAAACGTCTAAAAGAAACTAACCTGCGAAACATAACAAACGCCGACGTCGTTGGCATCAAAGACGTAAATAACAAATTTATCCCGATGCCAAAGGGCGATACGCTAATCGGTACGGGCACAAAGCTACTAGTTATCGGCACGGGCGAGTCGATACGCCTAACCAAACGAGTCATAAAAAGCAGACATAAGCCAGAAGAGCTAAAATACGTTTAAATTTGAGCCTTACACGGCTTGTTCGGCTTAAATTTGCATCGCTTAACCACTTCAAATTTGACACAAAAACAATTCGTCGGCGTAATAAAATTTAGATAAATTTAAACTTGGCATAGGTTGGGTAAAATTTGCCAAATCGCCCAGATACTGCACGTTTTTAACCCTCTCTTAAAATAACATTCGCTAAAATTAAATCAAACTTTAATTAAAGGAGCAAAGATGTTTCATGAGGATAGAGAGCTTATAACTAAGCTAAAAGGTACAAACGCGCACTTTACATCGCTTTTTGATAAGCACAACGACCTAGACGAAAAGATCGCCGAAATGCAAAAAGGCAATGTCTACAACGATGCCGAAGTAGATGCTCTAAAACGCGAAAAACTCAGACTAAAAGACGAAATCTACGCATTTTTAGCCGAGTATAAAAAAGAAAATAATCTTTAATTTAATAGCGGCGGACTATTTGTTCCGCCGTTTTCTGCCTCAAATTCTCTCAAATTTTATCTTTGATTAGTTGCGGCGAGTCGCGCTAAATTTAATTCAAAACCAAGCCGTAAAATTACCGTAAGACATTAAATTTTGTTTTTTAAAATTTACAACGCGGCTACGTCGAAATCTTTTTGAGTACCCAAAAAACCGCCATTCCAACGCATAAAATAATAACCGTCCAAACATAATCCATCTTTTTTCCCTTGCCTATTTTTGCCGAAGCTTAATTTATTTTTTGTTTATTGTAACACAAACTTACGGCTTTTCGGAAAGACCGTGATTTAAGATAAAATTCGCTAAAATTTATAAAACATTAAAAAGGATGGAAAATGGATGAGACAAAGAGTGTTTTTATCAACCGCGAGCTTAGCTGGCTGCGCTTTAACTCGCGCGTTTTAGCCCAGTGTGAAAAGGCATTACCGCCGCTTGAAAAGCTAAAATTTATCGCGATTTATATGACGAATTTGGATGAATTTTATATGATCCGCATCGCGGGGCTTAAGCAGCTTTTTGCCGCTGGAGTCGCAGCTAGCGGTAGCGACGGCATGAGTCCGCTTGATCAGCTAAGAGAGATCAGAAAATACATCAAAGACGAACTCGCGCTCGTGGAAAAACACTATAAAGACGCGCTAAAAGAGCTCGCGCAAAGTGGGCTTTTTATGAAAAATTACGACGAAATCTCGCCCGAACTTCGCGCCAAATGCGACGAGTATTTTTTCTCAAACATCCTACCCGTCATCGTGCCTATCGCGGTTGATGCCACGCATCCGTATCCTCATCTAAACAACCTTAGCTTTAGCCTAGCCGTCAAGCTTGCCGACGCGGATAGTCCCGAGATAGTGAAATTTGGCATGATACGTATCTCGCGCGTTTTGCCGAGATTTTATCAAGCGGCCGACAACGTCTACGTACCGATAGAAACGATCGTGCACCGCCACGCGGAGGAGATTTTTCCGGGTTACAAACTACTTAGCTCGGCTGCTTTTAGGGTTACCAGGAACGCCGATATCGTCATCGAGGAGGAAGAGGCTGATGATTTTATGATGATCCTCGAGCAAGGGCTCAAGCTACGCCGAAAGGGCGCCTTTGTCCGCATGCAGATACAAAAAGACGCAGACGCCGAGATAGTCGAGTTTCTAAACTCGCACATGAAGATTTTTTATAAGGATATCTACGAGTACACCGTCCCGCTCACGCTAAATTCGCTCTGGCAAATCGTGGGAAATAAAGAATTCTCGCACCTCTGCCTGCCGCCGTACGCGCCAAAGACATTGCCGCCTTTTAGCACTCATCTCTCGATGTTTGACGTCATCGACAAAGAAGACGTGCTAGTCGTGCATCCCTACGAGAGCTTTGATCCCGTCGTGCAGTTTATCAAGGAGGCGAGCAAAGACCCGCGCGTGATCTCGATCCGCATGACGCTCTACCGCGTCGATAAAAGCTCGCCTATCATCCAGGCTCTCATCGACGCCGCAAACGACGGTAAGCAAGTAACCGTGATGGTCGAGCTAAAGGCAAGGTT
>CAUSAR010000082.1:0-7118 GCA_963529735.1 uncultured Campylobacter sp. | reverse complement strand
AAAAAAATTAAACCACTGCGTAGGCGTTTGCTTGCAGCGATTTTCCAGCTCGCGGACGTAAATTTGCAGATATTCGCGCGCTGCGGCGGCTTTATCTCGCCCCAGCTTTACGGCGCTTGCCAGCGGCACTAGCTCGATCCTAAATTTACCATCAATCTTTTGACACCACAACGAGCTTATCTTTACGCCCAAAATCCCGGCGATCAAGTACGGACCGTAGTTAAAGCTCGCCTCCTTGCCTAGAAATTTTACGCGCGCGGCCTTATCGCCGCCAAGAGGCGTCCTGTCGCCCATTATGCCAATGTGCTCGCCGCTTTCGACGATATTTTTTAGCTCCAGCATCGCGGCAACGTCGAGCTCATTGACCAGCATCATACGCACGCTACCGTCGTTTTGGCTGATGCGCTTTAGCACCTCGTTAAACTCGCGCGAGTTTTTGTCGTAAGCCAAAATCACCATCCTAAAGCCATCGACCCGCGCGCCCAGAGCCTTGCAAATTTCGACGTTTCCAAGGTGCGCCGTGAGCAAAATTTGCCCCTTTTGCGCGCCGATTAGCTCGCTTTTTATACGCTCTAGATCAATGATTTCTAGCTCGTCATCATTGATCTTACCTTTCCAGACTCTAAATTTATCGCAGATAGCGCCGCCAAAAGCCTCAAAATGACTAAAAACGCTCGTACCTTTTAGTGTCTGCAAGCCTGCAAATTCGCTCAAATTTCGCCTAAACGCCGCGATGTTTTCGCGCTCGTTTTTTGAAAAAATATAATAAAACCAAACCACGATTTTAACGATAAGCTTTAGTATAAACTCAGGCAAAATTTGCACTAAAAATAGGCTAAGTCTCAAAAAAAACGCGCCGCCTCTTTCCTGCTTTTTCCACCATAGATTTTGCTCGGTGTTTTCTTGTGGTTTTTTTAAATCTTGTGAGTCATTTGCGCCGTCTTTAAAATTTGCGCTTTTGCTTAAATTTAACGGCGTTTGCGCCTTGCTTGCTTCATTTATCGCACCGTCAAATTTGACGCCGTTTTCCTTAGGCTCTACGGAAATTTGAGCGTTTACCCCGTTTTTATCGCAGATTTTGGCGGACTCTACGTCAAATTTACGCGGCTCGTCGCGCGTCTTTTCACTCAAATTTAGTCCGCACGCTCGCCAAATTTTACCCAGCATAAATTTAGGCAGAGAAAAGAAGCATTTTGCATGCATGAGGCTGATTAGCGCGTTATCGCGCAGCATCTTAAAGTGCGAAACGCCGCCCTTTTCGTAGCGCACATAGGTATCGATCCAGCGCATATCTACGCCCTGCCTTACTGCGTTTACGAGGATCTCGATGTCAAATTCCATCCTATTTGTCTTGCTTTTTGCCGCCGCTTTTTTAAGCTGCCCCAAAGGATAGACGCGAAAACCGCACATAGCGTCTTTGATGCCAAGGCTTAGCGTATTTATCACGACCCAAAAATTCGTGATTTTCCTGCCGTGGACGCGTGATTTTGGCGCATCATCACCGTAAATAGGATTTGCACAGACGATACTTTGCGGATACGCCTCGCTCTCGCGCAAAAACTCGCCGATGAGCGCCGCGTCGTGCTGAAAATCGGCGTCGATTTGCAAAACGTGGCTAAAGCCGCGCTTCAGCGCAAATTTAAACCCGTCCTTCATCGCGATGCCTTTGCCGCCATTTTGCGCGCGCGTGAGCAGCAAGATACCCTCCGTCCGCTCAAGCTCCGCCAAAATTTGCTTGCTCTCCTCGTCCGAGCCGTCGTCCACGACGATAACGGGTAGCTCGTATGTTTTTAGCGCGGCGATCAAGGCTTTGATATTTTGCGGGTGATTGTAAAACGGCACCAAAAACGCAAATTTATTCAAAGCGCAGCCCTTCCCGTCGAGCATTTTTCTCCGTTACAAAACAGCTCAAAGTAAAGCTTGCCGCCGCGTTTTTCAAAACAAACGCGAAGTGCGTCTCCAGGTCTTACAAACTTCATAAATTTTAGATTTTCCACCGTATTGAGGCCACTAACATCGATACCGACGCCGCTAGCTAGCTCAAAGACGTAGTCAAGCTGCATAAACCCCGGCAGTAACGGTAAATTTGGAAAATGGCTCTCGAAAATCTCAAGCCCTGCGTGCATGACGGCGCTAAATTCGTATTTTTGCGCGTTGTTTTCAAGCTGCTCGCCGTTTTCGTCAAATTTAACGCAGCTAGAATTTGCGCCGCAGTTTAAACCGCTCTCTAAATTTTGGCCGCTTCCATAAATTTTACCGCCGCAAATTTCGCCCGCTTCATTTACGCGCCCGCCGCTCCAGACTGGTTTTGGGCTGGCAAATAGCGAGTCTTCAAATTCGCTTTTTTCAAATTTGCCCTGCTGGTTTCGCGGCATTTTTTCCACGATTTTAAAGTAGCGCACGCTGTTTTTAAACTCAAGCTTCAAAAGCTCTTTTAGCTCGTCTGCGACGCCTTTTTTGCCGATTTTCTTAAATTTTTTTAGCCCCTCGTCGTTAAGCTGCAAAAGCGCGGCAATGCGTTTAAATTTCGGATGCGGTGCGCAGTAGCAGTCCGCGAGCAGGCCGCTTTCTAGCAGCTTTGCTTCGATACTCTCCAGACTCACGCGCTTGTCGTTTAGCTTCACGATGCGGTCTATCCTGCCTTGTAGCGCGAGGCGGCCTTCGTCGATACTCGCCGCGTCGTTAGTCTGAAAAAACTCGCACCAAGGCGAGCTCACGTTTAGCACACCTCTATCGTCCAGCCCCGCATTCACCGCACCAAACAGCCTAAGCCCGTCGCCGCAGTCTTTGGCCACTATGCCAGTTTCCGTGCTACCGTAGATCTCGATGATACGCGCGTCGCAGATTTGGCCCAGCTCGCCTCTTAGCTCCTTTTTTAGCGGCGAACCCGCACTTACGATCCCGCTTAAGCCTTTTAGCGCGCTTGCGGCGGGGCTTTGAGCTAGAGTTCTAAGTAGCACCGGACTAGCGATAAATACGTGATTTGCGAGATCTAATCCCAAAATCACCTCGGGGTAGTTTAGCTCGTCTGCGATGACGCGAGCGCCAAGAATTAGCGGCAAAAAGACCTTAAACGTAAGCCCAAACATGTGCCTATGCGAAACGCTCGAAAAAAAGGTATTTTGGCTGCTAAAATTTAGCTCGTGGGCTAGATACTCACTCTCTTTTATCATCTGCGCGAGCGTTTTTTCTATCATCTTGCTTTTGCCGCTAGAGCCCGAAGTTTGCAGGTAAAATTTAGCCTGCAGATCAAATTTAAGCCCTTTCGCGGGCTCATTTGCAAGGAAATTTAAAAAATTTTCGTCGTTTACGGCAATCAAATTTGACTCATAGATCGGCTTTGCCAGCACGCAGGGTGCGGCATCCGCCAAAAGCGAGCCGAAAAATGCGGCGTAAAATTTAAACGCGTCGTCAATGTAAATTTGCAGCTCTTTTATGCCGTTTTTTTCTAAAAACGCGGCAAATCTAAGACACGCGTCAAAGACGTCGCGCGAGTCGTCCGTAAATCTAAAATTTTTTAAATTTTCCTCAAAGCTCATTATTTTTTATAAATCTCTTTCTAAATAAAATTTCCCCGAAAAATAGCGCCCCCATCAGCGCGTAAGAGACCGCGCCGCTATAAACGCTCCAGTAAAATTTATCTTCCATCAAGGCTAGCGCGAGCGAGAGGGCGGCGTTAAAAACAAAAAACGCGCACCAAATTTTGGTCAAATTTCGCGTATAAGCCACGCCTTTTTCGTCCAAATTTGACTCTTTTAGTTTTGCTATTTTGGTGATGACGGCTTCGTTTTTTAAGCTAAAAGCAAAAAAAACCAAAAACGCCAAACTCACCAAAACAGGGTAAAGGTACGCCAAAAATCCGCCTCTAAAAATCATACAAATTATGAAAAAAACGGCGGCCGCGATACTAAGCTTCCTCTCAAAACCGCTTGAGTACGCCGCGCGCGCTATCCATAGCACAGCCAGCGCCCAAACGACCCAAAATGCAAAATCGCCCGCGAAAAATAGCGCGAACGGATAAAGGACGCTAACTACGCTTAGGGCGATTTTAAGCTTGCTCGTCAAATTTTTTAGCCACCGCGTTTACGATGTCTTCGAGCGTTTTTACGTTTTTAAAGTCTTCAGGCATTAATCGGTGGCCCGTTTTGCGCTTGATGTGGTCTATTAGATCGATCGCATCGATGCTATCTATCTGCAAATCCTCGTAAATGCGCGTTTGCGGCGTGATTTTAGCCTCCTCTATCTCAAAAAGCTGCACGAGCGCTGACTTTAAAATCTCAAAAATTTCTTCCTGTTTCATCGTTATTTCCTATTTTCAAAGATGTATTGCGCGAGGCTTTTTACGCTGTAAAAAATCTCTTTTAAATTTGCCGTTTTAGAGTCCAGTACCAGGCCGTAGCTTTTTTGTACCGCAAGGCCAAGCTCTAGCGCATCGACACTATCAAGCCCGAGTCCTTCGTTAAAAAGCGGCGCGTTCTCGTCGATATCGCTTGGTTTCATATCCTCTAAATTTAAGCTCTTTATGATGAGCTCTTTTATCTCGTCTATTAGTTCATTCATTGCTTAAACTCCTTTGTATAATTTTCGCTGATAAAAGCGTGCAGCTCTCTGGCTCTGATCGGGTTTGGCCTATCCGCGCAAAATCCGTCCAAATTTAACCTAAAAAGCTCTTTGAACTCATATTTTATCATAACGCTCGGGGTTTTGTACCAAGGCTCGTTTTTTTTGAGGCTGGGCGGATCCATTTTGATAGCGATGGCGACTAGCTGCTTTGCCGCATTTACCGCGATATAGGCGGCTGCTTTATGAAAGACTATCTCACCCGCCGTGCGCGTACCCTCGGGAAATATTATCAAACTTTCGCCGCTCTTTAGTGCGTCCGCGCTTTTTTGCAAGAGCTCCTCGTTTGCGGTATTTAAGATATATCCGCATGATTTTATCGCGGGCGCTAAGAATATATTTTTACCGAGGCTTGCTTTTACCACGCAGTTTGCACGGCGAATGAGCGCTATCAAAAAGACGACGTCTAAAAGCGAAGGGTGATTTGCGATGATTATCTGCGAGGCGGAGCCAAGCCCCAAAGGAAGGTCAAATTTGGTGCGCTGATAGCCGCAAATTTGCGTAGAAAATATAAAAAATCTCCAAGCCAAACGCACCAAATCGCGGCAAAAATTTCTGACAAATTTAAATTTATAAAGCCCAAGAAGCGCAACCGGAACAAAGATCAAATTTCCAAGCGCGCAAATGAGTCCAAATAGCGCGAAATTCGCCCCTACGATAAAAATTTTAAACCAGTGACGAGGGCTCATAATCCCACCGCCAAGCGGAGTTTTTATCCGCGCTTTGCCAGGAGCATTTTTGGTTCGGATCAAAATTTTGCAGGAATTTAACGAGCAAATTTTCATCCGTTTTGCCGCTAATTTCGCTTTGCGATAGGCTCAAATTTTCGCCCTCGCTAACTAGCAAACAAACCATGCAAGAGGGCGCAGACTCGTCAAAATACTCCTGCGAAATGCTCTCGTGATAGGCTAAAACCAGAGCGTTTTTGGCTCCGCTTTTTAGCATCAGATGCGCCTGCACCAAAGCGTACTCTAGCGGCGCGTATGCCGAAACTGCGGAGATTTCGCTGCGATTTTTAAAATTTATCGCTAAAAGCGAGGAAAGTGCGTTGTGTACCGAGAGCGAAAACGAGGTCGGCGAGATGAGTTCGCCGTGAGCTAGCGTGTTTTGCAGTTCAAAACAGCGATTTATCTCGCCCTCATAAGAGCTAAACACGATAGGCATATCAAGCGGCGCGATGTTTTTGGTTAGATCAAAGGCGCACTTTGCCGCGCGGCTAAGCCTGCGGCGCTCAAGCAGAGGCACGTGCGAGACGTCAAGCTCTCTCTCGTATGCCGCCAGCTTCGCGTCCTGCGCGCCGTTAAAAACTACCGCGTCAAAAAAATCAAGTTTAAAATTTAGCCTCATTGCTCCTCTCGCCGTTATTTTGCGATATCGCCTTTTAGCGTTACGCCGGCCATCAAAGCGCCCGCGCCGCACTGAAACTGCGTTTTGGAGTCAAAAGGCTGTTTTTTGTAGTAGCCGGTTAAATTTACCACTCTAGTACCGCCTTCTTGCACCGCGCGCTCTTGGAAGGTCTTTACCGCCGATAAAAACGCCCACTCGCACGCCTCTTTGTCGCTTTTGTTAAAGGCGTTGGTTTTTTTGTTCGCCATTAGGCCGCTTTTGATGATGCCGCCTTTCGTACCAGAGCCGAAGCTTAGCTTGATGTTTGGATTTAGCACCTCTTTAGCCTTTGGCGAGTTTAACGCCTCCTCGATCGAAAAGTGCTGCACGTCGTCGCGTGCGCTCAAATTTAAAGCCAAGGCGCAAACGCCTGCTAAAACTAATAATTTTTTCATTTTTTCTCCTTTATTTTGCCGTATTAGCGCGTAATATTATCGTAATTTTCGTTAGTATAAACATAAAAGATCGGTTTTAGCCCAAATTTTACCCCGCAAAAGCAAACGACGCTCGCGGTCTTGCTTTATCTTTAAAAAGCATTTGCCGCACAAAAGCGCGCTTTATGCTTTATTTTTTAAAGGCGATGTTGGAGCCGAGTTTAGACACGTTTTGATACCGTAGATACGCCGCTTCGCTGCTTGGTTTTAAATTCTTTTAAATATCAGCGATGTATTTACTCCGCCGAAAGCAAAGTTGTTGCTCATCACAAAGTCCGTATCTATCGCGGTTTGCTCGGTCAGGTAAAAAAGCGGCGCGCAACTAGGATCGACGCGGGTCAAATTTATCGTCGGGAAAAATCTTTTCTCGCGCATCATCATCACGCTAAATATCGCCTCCAAACCACCGCAAGCGCCCAGCGTGTGGCCGAGGTAGCTTTTTAGCGAGCTAATAGCGATCTTATCGCCGAAAAGCTCGTTTGTAGCGATACTCTCGGCGATGTCGCCCTGCTTGGTAGCCGTGGCGTGTGCGTTTACGTAACCGATCTTTTCAGGCGTTAAATTTGCGTCTTTTAAAGCTAGAGCCATCGCACCTTTCATCGTCGCGCTTTGCGGACGCGTGACGTGCGAGCCGTCGCAGTTTGAGCCAAAGCCCACGACCTCGGCGTAAATTTTAGC
>CAUSAR010000081.1:0-7405 GCA_963529735.1 uncultured Campylobacter sp. | reverse complement strand
CTTGTTTAGATTTCAAAGATTGACTAATTAGTTTAACAGTGTTAATTTAAAAAACTTGCTTTCTGTGAAGCGGAAAGTGAAGTATATAGAAAACATGCTTAAACAAACATAAAAATTTGTCTAAGCATACTAAATTTTATTGAAGAAGAGATTTTAAGGATAAATTTTCATTAAAGATCAAGTCTTGCGTTCTTTTATTGTATTTAAAGATAGTTACGTATTTGCCACCGTTTTCTATAAATAGTCCGCCGTTTACGAGCATAGCATCTATCCCCTCTTTTTCCTCACTACCACCAAATACAAACCCACCAGGCGTCGTATCAAGCTCGATTTTACCGCTAAAATTTATAGCAGTCGGGATATTTTCGAGCAGATTTTGAGTATCTATGCCGTCCGGATCAATAGAAATCTCAAAATTTGAGACATAGCTCTTGCCTGCCGCATTTTTAAAATTTAAATTGTCAAATGTAAGTTTCGGCGCTCTTTTTATAAATTTATCAAGTGCTTGCATTATGGTCGCAAGCTGAGCTTCAGGCTCTCCCTTTGCGTTAATAATATCTTCAAACGCGCCTTTATCTAAATTTGAAAATTTCGTTTTGATCAAAAAATCTTTAAATTCATATTTTCCATATTTTATTTTCTCTATAGTGCTCGTATCATCCTGCGTTAAAGTATCGCTTAGCACGGTTAGTTTTGAGTCGCTCGCTATCTTTCCGATTTGTAGCGCCTCGGCACCCGAGATCACGTCTATACCGCCAAGCTCAAATTTATAAGTGCTATTTACGAGCGCTTTTGAGATCATATTAGGCTCGATCGGAGTTTCGTACTTCACGTCGTAGTCGATATTTTTTATCTTTATAGCGACGCCTTGTTTGCTGGCAAAATCGATAAAGTCGTTTACAAAAGTAGCTCCGGTTATTTTCTTTTCGCCGTTTATATCAAAATTTAAAAACGATTTGGCAAGATTTAGCTTATTGCCGTCTTGTTCTTTTTGCACTCCAACCAGCTCAAAGACGAATTTTTTATCTCCGCCCGAAGCACCGTCCGCGTGAAATTTGATAGGTCTAGTCGTATCAAATATCTCTTTGATGAAATTTTTATACGGATCGTTTAAAAACTCGGCATCTCCCGCAAGCTCAAATTTACCTAGCAAACTGTCAAAGCCGTGCGAGATATTCATGTCGATTTTTATTGTTAGATCCTCTGGTGCACCATACTCTTCACCAAGAGAAATGATCTCGTTTATGTAACCTTTAGATAAAACTACGTCGTAGTTTGCGTGCGACTTTAGTAGACCACCCTCAAATACGCTATTTTTAACGTCCATACCGTTTGCTTTGATTAGACTCAAAGCCTCGTTGTACTTTTCCTCCACCTTATTTGCGTTAAATTTTAGCCCGCCAAAAACCACGGCAGCTATAATCACCAATACAATGAGTAACTTTTTCATTCCGACCTTCCTTTCTTTTTTGTTGCTTTTTGTAGATATACCCAGATGAGAGTCAGTAGCGAAAACATCGCAACCGGCATCAGCCAGCCGTTTTCGCCCATAAAATCCCACGCCCGCTCAAACGCCTCGCCCGCCCAAAAGCTGCCTAGCCCGAGCAAAATCGCCCAGGCTACCGCGCTAACAACGTTTATGACGCTAAATTTGGCAAACGAATACTTCGTAAGACCTATAGCAAGCGGGATAAGAGTCTTTAGTCCGTAGATAAATTTTTTAAAAAATATTATTTTATTTCCGTGCTGCTTAAATAAAATTTGAGAGAAGGCAAGCTTGCGTTTGTGCCTAGCCAGATACGGCATCACGGCCGCGCGGTTATACCTGCTGACGTAAAAAAGCAGCGTATCGCCGATAGCATTGGCGACCGCCGCCAGTACGATACTCACGGTTATGTCCATCTTGCCTAGATGAGCTAGCACGCCGGCTGCGATGATAGCAACCATGCCGCCTCCAAGCGAATATAAAAACACTATCACGTACCCGTAGGTCGATAGCGAGGTTAGCATCTCTTGCAAATTTGGCCTTTAGTATTTTGAGATAGCGCCCATTAGCGCGTTATATCCGTAGCTATCCATCCTCAGAGGCGCGTCGTTAGTTTTAGCTAGCACCGCTCCGCCAAAGCTCGCCCCCGCGAAAAACCCGTCGTTGTCCGTATATGCGTAGATATCGCTCGTAAAGCTAAAATCGCTCACTCTACCGTAAAATTTGCCCGTATCGGCAAATGCAAACGATGCGTCGGCATTTATCGTGATTTTGGCGTCTTTTATGTCGGCCACTAAGCTATCTTTTAGGATAAAAAGCACTAGCGAGCTATTTTCGTAACCAACCTGCAGCCCGATACTGCCGCCGCTGATGTCTACAACCATCATTTCACTTGGCGCATACGGATTTCCCACGAGCATCACGCCCTTACCGTGCATACCGCCCAGCACAAAGCCCACCTTGGTGATACTTGGAAAAACGACGACCGCTTTTGCATTTTGGAGCAAAGCCTTAACCGGTGCGTCCGAGTTTTTACGCATCGTCGTCGTAAAAGAATTTGACGCGTTTAGCACGAGTTCGTCGTTTGCCGCGAGCGCTAAAACGCAAAAAATCGCTAGTAAAATTTTTCTCATTTTCTACCTAAATTTGACCTATTTCGCCATTTCTATGGCTCTAGTTTCTCGGATCACGTTTACTTTAATCTCGCCCGGATACTGCACCTTACTCTCGATTTCTGCAGCGATCTCTTTAGCTACTAGCACCGCTTCGTCGTCGTTGATGAGCTTGGCGTTTGCGATGACGCGGATCTCGCGGCCCGCGTTTATAGCATAGGCTTGCTTGATGCCTTCTTTACTTTTTGCGATGTTTTCTATCTCTTCGACACGTTTTAGGAAGCTCTCAAGCACCTCTCTGCGAGCTCCCGGACGAGCCGCGCTTAGAGCGTCCGCAGCGCAAACGGCGGCGCTTTCTACACTAGTGGCCTCCTCGTGTCCGTGGTGAGCATAGATAGCGTTTATGACGACAGGATGCTCTTTATAGCGTTTGCAAATTTCAGCGCCCAGATCGACGTGGCTACCCTCAAATTCATGCGTCAAAGCCTTGCCGATATCGTGCAGCAAGCCCGCTCTTTTAGCTAGCTTTTCGTCTCCGCCCGTTTCAGCGGCGATGATGCCTGCTAGATGCGCCACCTCGAGGCTGTGCGCTAGGGCATTTTGTCCGTAGCTGGCTCTAAATTTTAGCTTACCGATTAGTTTCATTATCTCCGGATGGATTTTGCTAAGGCCTAGGTCGATGACGATATTTTCGCCCTCCTCCAGGATCGAGGCCTCAAATTCTTCGCATACTTTTTTATGCAGATCCTCTATCCTTGCCGGCTGTATACGGCCGTCTTGCACCAAAAGCTCTATCACGCGCGTCGCGATCGCTCTTCGGTAGAGGTTAAAGCTGCTTAACGTGATAGCGTGGGGCATATCGTCGATGATGATATCTACGCCTAGCACCATTTCTAGGGTCTTGATATTGCGGCCTTCTTTGCCGATTATACGGCCTTTTAGCTCATCGTTTTTGATATCCACGACGTTTATTAGGCGCTCAGCGGCAAATTCTCCCGCAAATCGCGACGTAGCCTGCGCAAGGATATAATTCACGCGCTTTTTAGCCTCACGTTTAGCCTCCTCCTCGTGTTTTCGCACGATGTGAGCGATCTCGGCGCGGCTTTTTTCCTCTACTTTTTTTAGCACCTCTTCGCGCGCCTCTTCTTGTGTGAGGCCGGCGGCATGTTCGAGCACTTTTAGCGCCTCTTGCAGCTTAGCTTGGTAGCTTGCTTTTAGCCCGATTCCTTCCTCATAGACGCTTTTTGCTTCGTTTCGGGATTTTTCTAGCTCAGCCCTACTCTCGTTTAAAATTTCTTGCTCGTTTAGTAAGGTTTGCTCTTTTTTACCGATCTCTTCAAATTTTTGCGTATATTCTTTTTGGAGTTTTACGGTTTTGTCGTCGTATTTTTTCTTGGCTTCAAATTCAGCCTCTTGGACTTGGATTTTAGCGTCTTTTAGCGTGCGCTCAGCCTCAAATTCTATAGCTTTAGCCTTTGCTTTAGCCTGCTCTAAAAATATATTGTAGTTAGCGTCATTGATTTTTTTAGCGATGAGATAGCCTGCGCCAACGCCCGCCGCACCTGCTCCTAAGCCGATTAAAATATCTATCATAGATTCCTCTTTTTACGTAAATTTTGCTCGGGGTCAGGTAAAAATCACAAACAACGTCGTGATCTTCGGATATGATTTCATTAGTAAAATTGTCTAAAATTTCAACGAATATCAAGGTAGGTCGGTAAGGCAAATTTGCAAAAAATCTATCGTAAAAACCTTTACCGTGCCCTATTCGCGCCATATTTCCGTCCACCCCGAGAGTCGGAACTATAGCTGCGTCTATACGCTTTTTAAAAATCTTGGTACTTAGCGGCTCTTTTACACCAAATTTCGTCCGAGATACAAGCGGTAGCCTAGATTTTACCATTTCTAAACTAATACCAAGCATAAATGGAACGAAAATTTCATACTTTTTAGCTAGTTCGCGCCTCAAAATATAGAAATTCGGCTCATAAGAAAGTGGATTAAATATCAAAATCCGTTTCGCTTTAAGCTCGGTTAGCAAATTTAAAAGCGGCTTAAACATCTTATAATGTTTTGCCCGCGCCGAAATTTGAACCTCTTTTTTCAAAATCCGTTTCGCGTTACGCCTAAACTCTTCTTTTATCAAATTTAACGCTCGTTTCATAAATTTTATGTATAATTCAAGCCTAAAATCAATCTTAGACAGGAATTATTAAATGAAAATAAATCTTTTGATTATACCATTTTTAGCACTATTTTTAAGCGGTTGCGACAATGAAAACGTAAGCGACGCAAACAAAACTAGCGACGCGACGCCGACAACAACCACGTCCGCTCCGACTCAAAGCCAAAGCACAAGCGCAAGCCTAGAAGCGCCGTTTGAGCTAACGCTAATGGACGAGAGCAAGATGACGCTGCAAAAATTTGACAAGGGCTTCAAAGTCGAGGGTAACGACGAGGCGATTTTGTTTAACTTTTTTGCTACTTGGTGTCCGCCATGCAAGGCAGAAATCCCACACCTAAACAACCTAAGCGATAAATTTAAAGGCAAGCTAAAAATCGTAAGCGTACTAATGGAAGATAAGTCAAAAGACGAAATAGACGCGTTTATGAAGAAATTTAAAATAAATTTCGGCATTAGCTACGGCGAAAACAATTTCCTCTTCGCAAAGGCTCTCGGCGGCGTCGTTGGTATCCCGTACATGGTACTTTATAGGCCAAACGGCGAATACGCCACGCACTACGTCGGTCTCGTGCCAGAAGAGATGCTAGAAAGCGATATAAATAAGGTGATCAACTAATGTTTGGCTTTTTAAAAAATGGGCTTGATAAGACGCTAGCGGCGATCCGCTCGTCAAAACCTGCCGATAAAAAAATCTCAAAAGAAATTTTAGAAGAAATCCTGCTCGAAGCCGACATCGCCTACGAGATCGTCGAAGAAGTCCTCTACTACCTGCCGCCGCAAAATGAGGTCAAAAAAGACGACCTTAAGCGACTTTTAAATACCTATTTTATATACGAAAACGAGCGCGAGGCGAAAAGCGGAAAGCCTTTTGTGGAGCTGATTTTGGGCGTAAACGGAGCTGGTAAAACGACCACGATCGCAAAGCTTGCGAATTTATATAAAAATGAAGGCAAAAGCGTTATTTTAGGTGCTTGCGATACGTTTAGAGCCGGCGCCATCGAGCAGCTACGCCAGTGGGCGATCAGGACGGACGTACCTATCGTCGCTACGCAGCAAGGTCACGATCCATCCGCGGTCGCCTTTGACACGATAAGCTCAGCTGTCGCTAAAAATCTCGACAACGTCATCCTAGACACCGCAGGTCGCCTGCAAAATCAAACAAATTTAGCCAACGAGCTAAGCAAGATCGTGCGCATCGCAGACAGAGCATACGCAGGTGCACCGCACCGCAAGATCCTCATACTAGATGGCACGCAGGGCAACGCAGGCCTCGCTCAAGCAAAGGCCTTTAACCACATCGTGAGCCTTGACGGCGTCATCATCACTAAGCTTGACGGCACCCCAAAAGGCGGAGCGCTTTTTGGCGTCGCGCGCGAGCTAGAGCTGCCAATACTCTACATCGGCACCGGCGAGACGATGAACGATCTAGTCAAATTTGACCCTCACGATTTCGTAGATACTATCGTGGATGAAATTTACGCCTAAATTTTTGGGCGTAAATTTCGGCTTTTTAAATTTATCACATTCCCTTAAATTTGTAAATTTTATATATAATAATCCCGCTTAACGCAATCTACTAAAAGGCATAAAAATGACGATGCAAGAGTACGAGGCTAAATTTAGCGAGGACGATGCGCCTGGCTGGGGCGCGATAGCACACGCACTAGAAAAGATCTACGATCCCGCAAACGAGCGCCACTATTCGTCTCGGCTACATGCGAGTCTGGGCTGAGAGGATTACTTAGACGGCGTTAGTATATTTGACTCCATCGAGGGCGTGCCACACCGCCATCTCGTGAGCTTTGGCATGAGCGAGCTTTACTACGATCCACAAAGCTCTCAGGATGAATTTAGCGGCTGGGGATTTGAGTTTAGTATGCGTATCGTGCCGTTTGCGGACGATCCTGACTCAAAGTCCGGCGATGACAGTAGTCCCGCATGAGCCTTTTTGGGCGATATCTCTCATGCAAAATCTCGCCAAATACGTCTACAACAGCAAAAAATGGTTCGAGGCTTATCATTTTATACCGACCAACTCCCCTCTACGCCTTAACACGGACACAAAGCTCATAGGCACCGCCTTCGCGCCCGATCCGCTGCTAGGCGGCATAGATACGCCAAACGGTAGAGTCGAGTTTTTACAAATGGTCGGCATTACGCAGCGCGAGCTAGACTGGCTACGCGAGGATCCGAGCGTAGGACGAGTAGAGCAGCTCATAGATATGATGCGCAAGGACAATCCTTTGCTAATCACCGATTTAAAGCGAATAAAAGAATACGTTTGATTTAATAGCAATCAGATCGGCAAGGCAAATTTAGCCTTGACAGTAAGTAATGGCCGGAAATTTGCTAGCCCTTGCCGGCTATTTTTATCTCTTTTGCTATTAATTTCTAATTTATATATCCGATTTCTCATAAAAATCAGTAAAATTTAACCGACTTAGCTTTGTCTAAAAATCTCATCTTGCACAAACACGAAATGATTGGATTTGCAGCAACATATTTAGCTGATTTTTGGTTATACGCAAATGCGCTCAAATTTATTGGTAAATTTATAAAAAGCAAAATTACTCACGTGCACTGCATAAAAAACGCGCTCACCCGCGTCCACTCGCACCAAAA
>CAUSAR010000080.1:0-7445 GCA_963529735.1 uncultured Campylobacter sp. | reverse complement strand
AAACAGTCCGTACTTATCCGCCAAAAGATAAAGTCCTAAAAACAGCGCGGCGTATAAAACTGTTTTAAATATTTTTAGCAAGGCGTGCAAATTTGATCCTTTTGCTTCGTTAAATTTGCGAAATCTTAGCCAAAAGGTGGTTAAATTTGAGTGAAATTTGGAGTGGGAAATTTGGAAAATGCGAGGAAATTTAAATCAAGGCAAATTTGACTAAATTTGAAAGGATAAGACAAAACTCGGTAAATTTGGGAAAATTTGAAGTAAAAAGAGAAAATTTAGCCGAAAAACTCGGCTAAATTTGATAGATCTTAGTGTAGGTTCTCGATGTAGCTAAGTGCGCTAAGGGCCGCTACGGCGCCGTCTCCTGCGGCTACGATGACTTGTTTTGGCGCGTCTTTTCTGATGTCGCCCGCGGCAAATAACCCAGGTACGCTAGTTTGCATCTTTAGATCGACGCTTACTTGGCCGCCATCCTCGGTTTGGCATACGAATTCGCCGTTTTCTTGGCGGAGGACGTCGTTGTTTACGTTAAGTCCGACGAATACGAAAACGCCAGGTACTTTTAGATCGCGCTCGCCCTCTTTTGTGTTTATGATTAGACCCGCAAGGCCTGCCTTGTCGCCGTAAGCTTGCTTTATCGTGGCGCTTGTGATGAACTCGATTTTGTCGTTAGCGCGAGCCTTTTCTAGCGTGACGGGCGCTGCGCGAAACTCGTCTCTGCGGTGGATGATGTAGACGCGCGAGCAGATGTTGGCTAGATATAGGGCCTCCTCGATCGCCGTGTCGCCGCCGCCTAGAACCGCGACTTCTTTGTTTTTATAGAAAAATCCGTCGCAAGTCGCGCACGTGCTCACGCCTCTGCCGAAAAACTCGTCCTCGCCCGCAAAGCCCGCGCGGCGCGGAGTGGAGCCGGTGGCTACGATGACTGCTTTGGCGTGCTCTTCTTTGCCGCCCTCAAGCTTGACTGTGAAGCTGCCGTCGGCGTTTTTTACCACACGCTCGACGCCCGCCATCTCGTGCTTTAACCCAAAATGCGTGCACTGTGCGACCCACGTGCTCATGAAGTCTATGCCGCTCTCGCCGGGAGCCTTTTGGCCGGGATAGTTTTCTATCTCAGAGCTGCCCGTGATCTGGCCGCCCGGCATGCCTTTTTCAAACATTACGACGTTTTTGAGTCCGCCGCGAGTGGCGTAAAGGCCCGCGCTAAGTCCAGCAGGACCGCCTCCGATGATTGCTAAATCTAACATATTTCTTCCTTTTAAATTTTATTTATTTTCGAATCTTGCTTATAAATGCCGCCCTTTTGCGCCTTTAGCTCCACGCTAGCTGGCAAAGCCATGATATTTAGGACGTTCATCAGCTTTAAAATCGTATTTATATCCGAAGCGATGAAATTTATATTTCCCTCGCTTGGCGCGCGTTTTTGGAGCAAGTCCACGGCGACGATTTTTAAATCCTTAGTCGAAGTTTTTAAAATTTCTCTCCAGTTTGATTGGTTGGAGCTAAAAACCACGAGTAAAAATTTGTCGTCTTGCGGCGCGAAAATTTGAGCCTGCTCGTAAAAAACCAGCTCGTTAAAATTTACGAATTTATACTGTGAAAATCTGTAATTATTGTAAGCAAATACGCCTGCTACCAGCGCTGCACCGATAAAGGACGCAAAAACGGAGGTGAGAGGAAGCAGGCTTCCTCCTCGTCTAAAAACCATTAAAGAAGCGAATTTATCTTATCGGCGATGGCTTGTTTTGATTGTGCGCCGACCATTTGCTCTACGACTTCACCGTTTTTGAAAAATAGAAGCGTAGGGATCGAGCGGATGCCGAATTCTACGGCTAGGTCTTGCACCTCGTCGGTGTTTACTTTGCAAATTTTAGCTTTGCCCTCAAACTCCTCGGCTAGCTCGTCGATGACCGGAGCAAGCATACGGCAAGGTCCGCACCAAGGCGCCCAAAAATCTACTAGCGCGACGCCCTCTTTAGCGACGTCGAAATTCGCAGTTGTTAGTTCTATGTATTTTCCCATTTTATTCTCCTTTTTAAAGATAGTTGTAATTATACACGAAAGTATTTAAATTTTTGCTAAATAAGAATTTTTATAAACTAATATTTTCTATCCACTTTATCTCGCCATTTTTTATGGCGATCAAATCGACCTGAAAATCGGCATTTGCGCCGTTTTGTAACAGATAAAAATCGATAGTTTTTAAAATTTTATTAAATTTAGCGGGCGTGAGGCGATACTCGGTCTCATAGTCGCCCTGCGTGGCTTTGATTTCAACGAAGTGCAAGATGCCGTCTTTTTTAGCGATAACGTCGATCTCGCCAAATTTGGAGCTAAAATTTCTAGCGAGGATCTCGCAGCCGTTTTTTAGCAAAAACTCGCAAGCCAGATCCTCGGAGCTTTTGCCGAAAAGATACGCCTTAAGCCCCAAATTTTACTCTTCTATCCTCATCATAAAAGGCTTTTCTTTTACAAACTCTTGCTCTTGCAAAATTTCCATAGTGCGTCTGACGTCCTTTTCCACACTCGTGTGAGTCGTGAAAAATAGCGTCGCATATGGACTTTCGTCCTTTGGTTTTTGTAGCAGGCTGTCGATAGAGAGGTTGTTTTCGCTCATTAAATTCGTGATTTTAGCCAGCACGCCGACTTTGTCCTCGACTCTGAGCCTAAAATAATATTTCGTACGAATTTCGCTCGGATCTAAAAGCTCGAGCGCGTTTAGCTCAAACGGCGCTTTGTAGCCCAGCATCGGGGATTTGCCGTCTCTGGCGATATCGATGAGATCACTGATGACCGAGCTCGCCGTCGCAGGACCGCCCGCGCCCGGACCGTAAAACATCGTCTCGCCGACCGCGTCGCCCACTACGCTCACGGCATTTGTCACGCCGCTAGTTTTGGCTATCATTTTATCTTTGGGTACTAGCGCCGGATGTACGCGCAACTCGACCTTCTCGCCCGTTTTTTTGGCGATGGCGAGTAGTTTGATGACGTACTCGAAATCGTTAGCGAAAAATATATCCTCGGGCGTGATGCCTTCGATGCCCTCTATCAGGATATCCTCCGGGTTGCCGTGTACGCCGTATGCGATGCTGGCTAGTATCAGTAGCTTGTGCGCCGCGTCAAATCCGCCTACGTCAAAGGTCGGATCGGCTTCGGCGTAGCCTAGCTCCTGGGCTTTTTTTAGCGCATCGGCGAAATTTGAGCCCTTGCTCATCATTGAGGTTAGGATGTAGTTGCTCGTGCCGTTTAAAATCCCGTTGATGCTTAGGATGTGGTTGGCGCTAAGGCCCTCGCGAAGGGCTCTGATGATAGGTATGCCACCCGCGACGCTAGCCTCGAAGCCAAACGGCGTGTTTTGCGCTAAATTTTGCAAGGCGTAGCGGTGATAGGCTAGTAGCGCTTTGTTTGCGGTTACGACGGCTTTTTTGCGCTCTAAAATTTTGCTAACGATCCTAAAGGGCTCCTCTACGCCGCCCATAAGCTCGACGAAAACGTCGATATCGTCGCGCTCTAGGACGCTATCTATATCGTCCGTAAGGGGGATGGCGACATCTCTTTTTTTGCTTAAATTTCTAACGACACCTATAACCGGGACTATTTCCTCGCCGCATCTTGCCGCGATCAGTTTTTTGTTTTGGAGTAAAATTTTAGCTACGGCTTCGCCGACGGTGCCGACGCCTAAAATGGCTATATTCATATAAATTCTTTCAGATATTTTTTGATATTTCGCGCTGCTTGGCGGATGCGGTTTTCGTTCTCGATGAGAGCAAGGCGCACATAATCGTTGCCGCCCTCGCCAAAGCCGATACCCGGGCTCACCGCAACGCTAGCTTTTGTTAAAAGCTGCTTTGAAAACTCGAGACTACCGATGTTTCCCACTTGCGGTGGGATTTTTGCCCAGATGAACATACTTGAGCTTGGTTTATGCATCTCCCAGCCCGCACTAGCAAAGGCTTCTAGCATCACGTCGCGGCGTTTTTCGTAAATTTGACGGATCTCCTCGACGCAGCTTTGATCGCCGTCTAGCGCAATTGTGGCGGAAACTTGGATCGGAGTAAACATGCCGTAGTCTACCCATGATTTTATCTTTTTAAGAGCGGCGCAAAGGCGCTTGTTCCCGCATAAAAATCCGACGCGCCAGCCCGCCATATTGTAGCTTTTTGATAGCGTATAGCACTCGACGGCGACGTCTTTTGCGCCTTCTACCTCAAAGATGCTTGGCGTCTTGTATCCGTCAAACGTGAGGTCGGCGTAGGCGATGTCGGAGATCACGTAAAAGCGCTCTTGTTTGCTCATCGCCACTAGCCGCTCGTAGAAGCTCTTTTGCACGGTTACGGTAGTTGGATTGTGCGGGAAATTTACGACGACGTATTTAGGCCTAGGTGAGCTTGAGCGGATCGTGTGAAGCAGGTCTTCAAAAAATTTATTTTCGTCAAGCTCGAATTTATCGTTGTATTTTAGCGGCATTTTCGCCACGCTACCGCCCGCGAACAAAAACGCCTGCGTGTGGATAGGATACGCAGGATCCGGCACTACGGCTACGTCGCCCGGATTTACTATCGCTTGGGCTAGATGTACGAAGCCCTCTTTGCTGCCCATAACGGCGACGGCCTCGGTATCGGGATCTAAATTTACGCCGTATTTGCGCTTGTACCAGTTGCAGATGGCTAGGCGGAGTTTGTAGATACCGGCACTTGCCGAGTAGCCGTGGGTTTTGTCTTTTTGCGCGCTTTCGCAGAGCTTATCGACGATGTGCTGAGGAGTGCGGCCTTCGGGGTTTCCCATCGAAAAGTCGATGATATCTTCGCCCGCTCGGCGTGCCGCCATTTTTATGGCGTTTACCTCGGCAAATACGTAGTTTGGAAGCCTTTCAATCGTATTAAATCTAATCTCGTCAAACATAAATTTTTCCTTATTCTAGGTAGATTTTGAGTCCTCGTTTGATATTTTCTAGGCTGACCGCGTCGTCGATCATTAGATATTTTGCATTTTGCGGAAAGGAAACCTTTAGGCTATTTATAGCTTTGTCGCTTCGTTTTTCCTCGAGCAAATTTAAATTTTTATCCAAAATTCTCACGATCGCCGACCAGCGATCCTCCCCGTCTGCGCCTATGGCGGCGACTTTTGCGCCGCTAACGTCGATGAGATAGGGCTCAAGCGGCTTTGAGAGCTGAACCTGCTGCGAAAACGGTACCGGGGTTTGATTGATCGATGAATTTGACGCGTCGATGACATACTCGTAAAATAGCTCGCCGGGTCTATTTATGTCCGTTATCTCGGTGCCACTTTCTTTAAAGGCGGCGTAGAGCGAGCCGGGATCGGGGATAAATTTGGTATCGATCGTCACGCCCCAGAGCGCGCCGCCGGCGTTAGAAAATTCACTCGTTAGGATATTGTTGTAGCCTAGTCCATTTAGAGCGTCTTTGGCGATTTTCATGATAAGTAGCGGGTTGTTTTGGCGCGAGATAAATTTGATGTTTACCTTGACGTTTTGCTTATAGGATAGACGCAGGAGCGAATTTGACTTTAAAACGTTTGAAATTTTAGCGATGTCGGGCTTGCCGCTTGCATTTAGATACGCCGAGCCGTCGCCAAAGAGCTGAGTCGCTTTTGCGCTATTTTGACCCAGCAAGCCGCCTGCTATATCCACCACGTTGCCCGCAAGGCAAAAAGCCGCGCTAGCAGTCAAAAGTAAAAGTTTTTTTACCACGATTTGCCCTTATTTAGAGCTACAAATTCGTCGTATGTGAGCGGCGTAACTTTATCTTTTTCGACCAAAAAGCGCTTTGGATTATCGCCGCTAAATTTGATATTTTGATCGCCGATTTCTAAATTTATCTCTCCATGTCCTGTGACGATGAGTTGTTTTTTGCCTATTTCGATAGACACGGCATTTGAGGCATTTTGAGATTTCTTTTTGTTGTCGTCCAAATTTATCACGCCGAGCCAAACTTTTCTGCGCGGGACTACTTTTATCTCGCTTAGTCCGTTTAGTTGGTATACATCGCCGCTTTTAGGCGTTACTTGGACTGCGGTGGATGCATTTTCGTCGGTCAAATTTGAAACTTGCTCGCTTTGCAAATTTTGACTTACGTTTTGCTCTGCGGGTTTTGATTGTGTGCCTGTAGAAACCGTCACGTTAAACTCTGGCAAGGGTTGCTCTACTTGGGTAACGGCAAAATTTGAAGCGTTCTCTTCGATTTTATTTATCTCGTCTTCTTGCTTAGGGGCAGAGGAGACACTTATCGTGATATTTGCGTCTTTGATGGAATCTAAATTTTTAGTTGCCTGTTGCACTACGTTTGTATCGGAGTAAGTCACGCTTTTGTTTTTGTCCTCAAAGAAACTCGAGAGGTCGCCGATGTATTTTTGAGGCTCGAAAAAGTAAATTAAAGCGCCGATTGCGCAAATAGCGATGATGCCGCTCAGCATACCGCCGTAAGACGATTTATCGTTTGCGGTATAGGCCGGAATTTTAGGCGATATGGTTATGGTTTTGTGCTTTAACTCGCTCTCGTGCTCGGCCATGAACGTCTCGTATTCTCGCATCCACGACGTAAAGTCGATATCAAGCTCGCGCTCCAGAATTTTAACAAAACCCTTGACGTTAAAACGTGCCAACTTTTCAAAATTTTTATCGGCGATGTAGCCTAGATATTCTGCCTCGATGTGCGTTCTTCTGGCGACCTCGCTAAGCCCTAATTCTTTTAGCAAACTTATGTCATTCATTTATAATCCTATCGCAAAGTATGGCAAACGCAGCCGAGACGTTTAGGCTGTCCCAGTCGTTTTTCATTTTTATTCCTACTATTTCGTCGCTTTTGGCAAGGACTTTTTTGTGTAAGCCTTCGCCTTCACTGCCCATCACGAGCGCGACTTTTTGGTTAAATTTGACCTCGTGGGCGTTTTTGCCGCCGCTTGCCGTGGCGTAAATTTTAAAACCGACCTGTTTTAGTTCGTTTAGCAAGCTAAGACCGTCTTCGACAAGAGCGATATTTGCCTCGTAGGCCGCTCCGCTACTAGCTCGCAGCACGCCTTCCATCGCTAAATTTTTAGCGACGACTACGATGCCTCCGCAACCCAGTGCATGCGCCGTTCGGACGATGGCTCCGATGTTTCCGACGTCGCTAAGTCCGTATAAGATCGCTATAAAATTTTGTTTTTTTATCTCGTCGATACTCTTAAACTCAAACTCCTCGACTTCGGCTAAAAAGCCTTGGTGATTGCCGCTGTGTGCGAGAGCTTGGGCTTTTTGATTATCCACGCGTTTTATTGGCGCGCCGACGCCTACGATCTGCGAAAATAGCGCCTTGTCGCACTCTTTGGCGAGATAGACCGTTTTGACGCTTTTTTTATAGTTTTTTATGATGTGCAAAAATAGCTGTTTTCCGTATATTATCATCGCCTGATAATAGCTAAAAATCGGTAAAATTTAGCTAAATTTT
>CAUSAR010000079.1:0-7478 GCA_963529735.1 uncultured Campylobacter sp. | reverse complement strand
CCCACGACGCCCTCGTTTTGCAGTTTCCGCTTCATAACTTCTCCTGCCCTCCGATTTTAAAATCATGGATCGACGCGGTGATGACGCACGGCTTTGCCTACGGACGCGGTTCGGACGGCATAGCGGGGCGCAAGGTGGCGCTAGCCGTGACTGCGGGCATCAAAAAAAGCGACTACTGCCCGCAAGGACGCTATCATTTTAGCTTGCGCGAGGTTCTTACGCCGTTTGAGCTTGCGTTTAAATACTATTTTCACGCCGATTACCGCGATTTTTTCGCATTTTACGGCGCCGAGGAGACTCCGGGCGTGGACTACGTATCAAGCGATAGCGAAATAGAGCGCGGCGCTAGAGAATACGCGGAGTTTTTGCGAAATCTAGGCTAAATTTGACGGTCACAGTTAGTCTTGCTACGCGTAAATTTACCTCGCTATAAATCACGGAAGCTGCGCCACATTTAAGCTTTATCGCCGTTATTTCCGCGATTTACCGCCCAGCAAAATTTGCAAGCGTTTTTGTAAGGCTTAAAATTTGACGAGTCTGCTTACGCTACTCAAATTTTAAGCCGAATTTTAGCGTCAAATTTACGGCGATCGAGCTCAAATTTGGAGTCTCCGCGCTAAATTTACCAAGTTACGCCGAAGGCTAATCTTTTTTATAAAACACGTTAAAACCAAATCCGCCAAGCAAGATTATCACGCCCGCAATCCCCGCAAAAGGCGAAAACCAAAAATCCATCATCCCCGCATAGAGCAAAGCAAGTCCCGCTAAAAGGCTTATCGCGATATCAACATTAAACCAAAACACCCTCTCAAAAAAGCCTTGAGATTTTTTCGCCGTCAGGTTTTTGCTGAAATTTTGTATTTCTAAAACCTTGAAATTTTCGTATTTCACGCTCGCTTCATCGCCGTTTGCTAGCTCCAGAGCGCGCTTTTTAGGGCTGCTACCCCACAAAAACGTATCAGCGACCGTGACGCTAAAATAATTTTTCTCTTTTGCCTCAAAAATCCTTAGATTTCGCGCCGTGCCACTAACCTCGCCGTTTGCCTTGGGCTCTTTTGCGGCGCCAAGCATCAACCTAACGCGCAAGCCCAAAGACGCCTCGCCGTGATATTTAAACCAAGCAAGGGCAAGAGAGCCGAAACCAAAAACTAGCAGCAAAGTGCCAAAAAGCGGCTGCCCTCCGTCAAATCCTGAAAAAATCGCCCAAACGCCGGCCGCGCCAAACAGCAAAAACAGCACGAAAAACAGAGCCGAAAAAAAGGAGCTAGGCTCGTAGGCGTACCAGGCCGCAGAGTTTAGGGAGCGATTCTTTAGCCCCAAAACCCGCCCCTTTTTATCGCAAACGACCACCATCTCATCGCTGTCATTTACCGGCAGAAGCGGACTTTGTAGCGAGCGGATGTTTAAAATTTGATCCTCCAAGCTAAAGCTATAATCAAATCCGCTTTTGTCTTTATAGACGCACTCAAGCAAACCCGCGCGGCCGCTGAGTAGATTTAAACTGTTTTGCGTTTTCATCAAAAATCCCCTTAAATTTGACGCCATTTTATAAATTTATCTCATTTAAAAATTTTCTTACAGTTAGATATGCCTCGACGGTGCCGCTTAAGCTCTTATTTTCGCTCCAGTATATGTGCAAAAATGGCAGCGATAAAAACAGGCAAACAACAAAGGCAAACAAGGCTGTCATGCCTGCAAATTCGGACAAATGCTTGCTTAGATAAATGATAGGTATCGCAAAAATCGCGCCTAAAATTTTACCCGGAACGATATCAAAGATCGCCGCCCAAGATAGTATAAAGTGCGCGCGCCAAGCGTAGTTTTTGAGCCACTTGCCCGAGGTTAAATTTTTAAAATTCCAAACCTCGTTTTGCTCGTCGTAGGCTACGGCTAGGCGGTCGTTTTCGCGCGGCACGAGGCGATCTTTAGAAATTTTGGCGTTAAATTTCTAGCCCGCGATCTCAAAAGCGCACTCGTCCGTCGCCGCATTCCATCTCACGTTTTTTACCTCGCCCGCTAAGACCTGAAACTCGCGCGAATCTCGCATCTAAATTTTCTCCAAAGTTTTTGTAAATTCGTAAAAATTAACGCCGCACAAATTTGAGCGGGGCAAAACCCGCGCGGGCGCGTAAATTTGACCGCATGCGCAAAAAAGCGCAAGCAAAGACTTTAAGCCTGACGAGCTAATTTGAGCGCTAGAAGAATTTAGCAAATTTACGCCGTAAAGATAGCCGTAAAGCCCGCCGGGCAAAAGCTCGCAAGCCGCAAAATGCCGCCGGAAGCGAGCCAAATTTGCCCGTAAAAAGCAGTCAAATTTGGGCAAAAACAAATTATGCACCGCTCGATAAATTTACCCAAAAATCGACCCAAATTTAAGCCTAGCAATCGCCGACTCAAATTTGAGCCGAGTAATCTAAATTTACATGAAACGCGAAGCCGCCCGCAAAAAGACAAAAGCGCGGCCGGTCAAATTTGACGGATCGCCTGACCGAAAAAAGCAAATTTACGCCGTAAAAGCCCGCAAATTTACCGCGCCGCTAGTCCTTCCAGCTCCTTTGCTAGCGCATTTACTTTCGAGTCGTCCATACCGTTGCGCTCGACGTCGCTCACGACGATATCCTCCCATGTCTTGGCAAACTCGGCCTGAGATAGCCCGAGGCCGCCCTCGCCCTTTGGCAGCATGCCGCTGATCACTAGCGCGCGGAAGCACACGTGGCGGTCGCCCTTGTAGGATTTGCACTGCTCTAGCGAGTTTTTAAACTCGGCTCCTAGGTGCTGCGTGACCTTGTCGTCAGGGTACTTTTCTGCCGCGCGAGCTATGTCAAGTGCGGCTTCGTAGTACTGCGAGATAGCTTTAAACTCGTCGTTTTTAGCGGCGTACCCTAGTAGTTCGCCCGCTCTTTTGCTATCTCTTGGCGCGCCTAGACCAGTAACGTAGAGCAGCCCCAGATCCCCGCAGGCGTCTCTTAGACCCTCGTCGCAGTATTTTTTGCGAAGCTCGAATTCCTCTTTAAATTTACCGCTTTCAAAGTAGTTGTTCGCGCCCGCAACGGAGTTGTACTCGCGCAGCACCTTTGCGTACTGCTCGGGGCTATATGGCTTTGCCTGCGCGCAAATGGCGCAAAGAGCAAATATGGCTGCGGCTAAAATTTTATTCATTTCTTATCCTTTTTGGTTTTAAATTTTTTAATAGTTTTCTTGATGGCCTTTAGCAGATAGGCGACGTCTTTTTGCGTGTGCGAATAGTGCAGACTCACGCGCACCCAGCCGGGTTTTTGATCAAATTTCTGATCGTCTTTTAGCCCGAGCAGATCGTGTCCGTACGGGCCGGCGCAAGCACACCCCGCACGTGTCTGCACGCCGTAGTCCTCGCTCAGCGCTTCGGCGAAATCATAAGGCGAAACACCTTTTACGTTAAACGCGAAAATCGGCAATCTCGGCACTGCGCGCGGGCAGTAGCTCACGACCTCGGGGATATTATCCAGCCCCTCGCAAAACTGTTTCGTGAGCTCATCCTCGCGGCTTTTTATGACGTCTAGGCCGATCTCGTTTCGCAGTCTGTATGCTAGTGCGGCTCTTATGAGCCCCATCACGTGCTGGGTGCCGCCCTCCTCGGTGCGCTCCACGCTTGGCGCGAAAAAATGCGAGCTACGGCTCACGTAGCTAACCGTCCCGCCCGCGGCAAAGGTCGGTTTGTCTGATTTCACGAGTTCTTTTCTTATCGCGAGCAGTCCGCAGCTACCCACGCCTCCTAAAAGCTTGTGCGGCGATAGAAATAGCGCGTCGAAGTAGTCCGCGTCGAGGTTGTCGTGCGAGCTAAAACTAGCCGCGTCAAAGGCTACGGTCGCGCCGTATCGCTTCATCATCACGTAGATTTTTTTGTAGTCGCTGATTATCCCCGTGACGTTTGAGGCCGCGCTAAAAGAGCCGATGATTTCGCGCTTTGAGTTGATTTTGAGCAGTTGATCGAGCCTGCCGAAATTTATCTCCCCGCTCTTGCTTAGCGGTATGCGCACGACCTCGCATAGCCCCTCGCGCAGGCTGACTTCGTTTGAGTGGTGCTCGTAGGGCGAGACGATGACGAGGGGTAAATTTGCGCCCTTTAGACTCTCCTCGCCCAGGCGGTTTGCACTCATAGGCGGCAGATAAAGCCCCATGATTTCTTGAAATTTCTTTATAGCTCCAGTCGCGCCGCAGCCTGCCGAGATCAGATAAAACCGCTCGTCAAGCCCCAGCGCGTCTTTTAGGCTCTGCCTTGCTTTTTCGTAGCGTTTTTGCGTCTTTAGCGCGTTTGAGGCGCTTTCTGAGTGCGTGTTGGCGTAGGTTTTTAGGTATTTTGCGATCTTGCGCTCGATAGGCGCGTAGGATAGGCCCGAGGCCGTGTAGTCAAAGTAGCGCACGCCCTTTTTTAAAATAATATTTTTCCTGATTTCGTCGATGCTAACCAAAATTTTTCCTTATAAAAAAAGAGATTATAACCAAAGTTGTGCTAAAATGGGCTAAAAAGGAGCAAAAATCTACGCCTTAAAATCAAGCTACGCGCGCTTTAAGCACCTTGATATCTTGCAGCTTATTTACTTTCATCTAGTCTTTGACGCGCTAAAATTTGAGGCGAATTATTACGATATTTTCGAGGCGATCGAAAAGGAAATTTTAGATAAATTTGAAGATCTGTCGCTCAAATTTAGCTTTGACGCGCCTTTTGAGAGCGAGCTTAAATTTGCCCTTTGCAGGCTTGCTAAAAACGACCGCAAAAAATACGCCCTAAATAAATTTCTGCCCCGCCCTCTCATCCTAAAAATTTACGCCGCCGCGATAAACTCGGGCGTGGTTAGTATCGAAAAGACGCTGGAAAAACCGCGCGTAAAAAGCAAATATCAAAAAGCTAAAAAACTGCCCGAGCGCGATAAGGCGCAGGATAAAGTGGTCTTTAACGACAATTTTACTAGATTTTGGTTTTATTTCATCGAGCCAAATTTTGCCCTTTTAAAAAACGGCGAAAAGGCCGCTTTGATGGAGATTATCAGGCGAGAGTTTGACTCGTACGCGGGCTTTGGCTTTGAGCTGCTTTGCCGCGAGCTTTTAGCATTTAGACTAGGCGCCCAGCCCGCGCGAGTGCGCAGCCTGTGGGCGAAAAATATCGAGATAGATATATTTTTGAGCATCGAAGGTCGCATCGTCGTGGGAGAAGCTAAATTTAAAGAGCATAAAATTTGCAAAAACGTGGTAAATTTACTCCTTAAAAAATGCGAGCGGCTAGGCTTTGTGCCCGACGCCATCGCGCTATTTTCCAAAAGCGGTTTTAGCAACGAAGTAAGCCGCCTAAAAAACGACCGAATTTTACTTTTTGATTTAGAAAATTTCGAGGAGCTTTTATGACCCAGATCGACAAAACCAGCGTCCAAGACGGACTAAAAAGCCTGATCGAGCAGACCTACCTGATAGAGCGCGAGTATAAAAACCTAACCGCGTCGTATGCAAATTTGCAAGGCTTCATCAAAGATATCGTGGAAATTTTACCCAATGCGATCTGGGTTTTGGACGAGGCGGGCGAGATATTTTTACAAAACTCCGAAGCCCTAAAACTCGGGCAAATTTTAAAATTTATCCCGCAAAATGAAGGCGAGATAAACGCCGCGGGGCAAATCTACCTCATCAAAATAGCCCAAAAAGAGGGCAAAAAAATCATCTCTGCAACCGACATAACGACCGAAAAGCGCACCGAGCGCCTAGCCTCGATGGGTCAGGTCGCAGCCCACCTAGCCCACGAGATACGCAACCCCGTGGGCTCGATCTCGCTACTAGCCTCCACACTGATAAAAAAGGCGGACGAGCGCACTCGCCCCGTCGTCGAGCAGATGCAAAAGGCCATCTGGCGCGTCGAGCGAATCATCAAGGCCACCTTGCTTTTTACCAAAGGCCTAACGATAAACGCGCGCGAATTTAACCTAGCCGAGCTAAAAAGCGAGTGCGAGGCAGCGATAGAGTGCTACACATACGGCAAGGAGATCAAATTTAGCCTAAATTTCCCCGACCTGCCCTATGTGGGCGACCGCGATCTGCTCGCGATGGTGTTTCAAAATATGCTGTTTAACGCGATCGATGCAGTCGAGGAAAACGAGGACGACGAGGGCTGGGTGCGCGTGGACTACGAGCGGCGCGAGGGCGAGCATAAATTTACCGTGACCGATAGCGGCGTGCCGATCAAAAACCAAGCCATGGTCTTTGAGCCTTTTAAAACGAGCAAACTAAAAGGCAACGGCCTTGGGCTGCACCTGTGCCTACAGATCGTCCAAGCTCACGGCGGCAGTATCGAGATCGAGCTTGAGCCAAAGAGCTTTTGCGTAAATTTGCCTGCAAAGACGCGCGGCTAGGCGGCAAATTTGATAAAATTTGATGCTCTAGGCGGAGTTTAAATTTGAACGCGAAATTTAGGCGACTCGCGGTTTGAGATTTGCTTCGGCGAGACGAATAACGAACGTAAAAACAATCAAAACAAGGAGAGAAAATGAAATTTGACGCGAAAATCTTAGAGGATTTGGCGGTGTGGTTTGAGGAGCTAAAGGAGATTGAATTTAGCGAACTTTTAGCGGGCGACGCGGCAAACACCGCATTTATCAGCGTGGATATGATAGAGGGATTTTGTAGCATGGGGCCGCTAGCTAGCCCGCGAGTGGGCGCGATCGCGGACGGTATAGCGCGGACTTTTAGCGCGGCTTATGCGGCTGGTGCGAGAAATCTCGTGCTACTCGAGGATAGCCACGAGGCAAACTGCGCGGAGTTTGACGCATTTCCGCCCCACGCTATCAAAGGCACCGATGGCGCAAAGACGATACCGCAGCTGCGCGAACTACCGTTTTTTGACGAGATAAAAATCTTTCGCAAAAACTCCCTGAGCGCGGCTTACTGCGCCGAATTTAACGCGTTTATCACGCAAAATCCGCACATAGACACCTTCGTGGTGCTAGGCGACTGCACCGATCTGTGCGTCTATCAGCTAGTCTCGCACCTAAAGCTTAGCGCAAACGAGGCAAACATCAGGCGCAGAGTCGTCGTGCCGGCAAGCCTCGTCGCCACCTACGACGCGCCGGGGCACGAGGGGGACTTTTATCACGCGACGTTTTTGCGGCATATGCAAACGGGTCTTGGCGCGCAGGTCGTGCGAGGGATTAAATTTTAGTGCCGATTTTGCGGGCGGAGCGGCTAGTAAATTTAGACTGCTAGCGGCGTCAAATTTGAGCTAAACCGCGAAATTTGACTACCTGCCGTATGTTTATAGAAAATCCTTTGGATGATAAATTTGCACACCCTTAGCCTCCGTCTGTGCGGCGGCATAAAGGCAATCAGAATAAAAAATATCGTAGCCGCGTTATTTTAGGTATAATGCCGGCAATGCGGAGCTGCCGCATGAAATTTTATTTTCGGAGGCGTTTTATGAAAATTTTAGGCAAGATTCGAGTCGGCGCGGCGGCGCTTGG
>CAUSAR010000078.1:0-7562 GCA_963529735.1 uncultured Campylobacter sp. | reverse complement strand
GACGAATTTATCGCCGTATCGCCCGCATAAAACTACTTTTTCAGCTTCTCGTAATCAATCATAAAATCAACGAATTGACTTTTAAAATTCGGATCTTTTATCAGCCCGTATTGTATCGTCGCAGCTTCGATATTATCGATCTCTTGATACAGATATCCAAGCGCCGCGCGGCTTTCCATCGCGTTTGGATCGGTGAGCTTAGATAGCTCCAAAAGCGCGGTTGCGTTTTGCGGGTGATTTGAGCCGATGGCGGCCACGGCTGCTAAAAACAGTGTGCCCGCGTCGTTTATCTTAAACTCGTCGATTATGCGGTTGTAGATCTGATAGCTCTCCTCAAAATCGTTCGTAAAAATGTCGATGTAGGCTAGCGTCTGGAGCAAGTCGGCATTATTAGCGTCTTGTTTTAGCAGTGCCTTTATCTTCTCACGTTCGTAGTTTAGCAGGCCCGAGATTTGCAAAAGCTTGATGTATTGCTCTTTGATGATGTTTGCGCCGTGGTAAAACGCCGCGTCGTTTAGCCGCTTGTCGTGGAAGTAAATTTGTATCTGCTCGACGTATTTTTTGATGCCCTCATCCTTGTAGTTTGCGATAAAATCAAGAATGTTCGCTACTATATCTTCAGGTAACTTAGCCTTTAAAATTTGCGTCTTTTTAGCAAACTCCTCACCCTTGTCGGTCATCTTTGCGATTATCGCGTCAAAGGCCAAATTTAGCGCGCTCTCTTCCTTTTCTTGCTCTAGCCAGCGCATGAGAGCGCCGCTATTGTTTGCGATGAGCGCCATTAGAGCTTGGCTTACGGGCGCGTCTTTTGAGCTTGCGTCGTGGTCGAGATTTTCAGAAATTTCTTGCAGTAGTTTGGTGTTATCCACGGCGTTTATGTCGTTTGCGATAGCGCCTAGCACGCCAGCTAGATGATTTGTAGGGTCTAGGTGATAGCTCATGATAAAGTGCTTTGCCGCCATGCTAAAGTTGCCAAGCTGCGCGTAGCTAAGCGCTAGATCGTAGTGCAAAACCGAGTGTTCGGGATAGAGCGAGATGAGCGAGGCAAACTGCGCGCTGGCCTGCTTTAGCTTGTAGTTTAGGGCGTTTGCGATGGCTGAGGATAGCTCTAAATTTACCTTTGAGAGCACGCCGCTAGCGTTTAGGTAGTTGCCCGCCGCGCTTGCATCGTCTAAAAACAGGCTAACTCCGCCCTTTCTTATATAGTTTATTGTTTGGGTAGGGTCAAAAACCTTATAAGGCGCGAAGTAAAACAGCGTCTCGTAGCGTTTGGTTTTGTCGAAAAATAGGTCGTTTCTAAAGTGCGCCTGAGCTAAATTTACGTCAAAAAGCTCCGGTTTTAGGATCGTTTTGATCGGGAAATTCGCATTTAAAAATAGCGGATCTTCGTGAAAAACAGCTTTTATTTCATTGGTCGCAGCTTCAAAATTGCCGTCTTTTAGGTTGATGATGGCTATCATCGAGTTTATTTTATTTGAGTCGCCGCCTTTGTTGAGTGCTAAATTTAGCCTATTTCTGGCCTTTTCATATTGCCCGAGTCTTGCGTAGAGCATGCCCAGAGCCAGATCTGCATCAAATTCTTTTTGAGCTTCTAGCTTTTTTATCGCTTCGGCGTCGTCGCCGATAAAGCTTAAAATTTTAGCCGCTAGGTAGTCGTATCGGTCTTTGTAGTAGCCGTTTTCAGCGTGCGAGAGGGCCGCTAGAGCCTCGACGTATTGGCCTTTATAGTAGTTTATGAGCGCGTAGTAGTAGTTGTATAGCGGAGAGTCTGCTTCTTTATATAAAAACGAGCTTGCGAGATTTATGTAGTAGTTAAAATTTTGCTCGTTTTTTAGCTCCAGTGAGCTAACTGCGGCGTTTATGGCGCTAACGGCGACGTTTTCGTTATTGTCGATAGCTTTTTTAAAGCTTTTTAGCGCGTCTTCAAATTTGCCCTGCCTCATCTGCGAAACGCCGAGATTATAGTTTGAGAGGCTTTGGTTATAAACTGCGATGTTTTCGTAGATTTTCAGCGCCTCAAATTTATTGCCCTTTTCGTAGAGTAAATTTGCCTTAGCGATCATGTCGTCGATCTTTGAGCTACCGAATTTTTGCGACTCGTAGTGCTCCTCGATATCTTTTACGATCTGTTTTTCGTCTATCGGAGGCTTTTTCTCGCCCCTAAAAACAAAAAACAAAACTACGGCCAAGATGATGACGAGCGCGCCTGCCGATCCTCCGATGATAAAAAGCTTTTTCTTGCTTTTTTTGGCGTCATCTTGCGCGTCTGAGGTTTGTTCGGGGACTACTGGTTCTAGCTCGTCGAGCGAAACCAGCTCGTCGCTTTCGCCGCCTTCTTGCTCTTCCGGTCGAGGCTCTTTGTCGCTTAGCTGGGTTTCGGCCTCTTCGAGGATTACTACGTTTTCATCGTCGTTTTGCGCCACTACATGTACCTTTTAAGAACTTCCGGGATCTCGATGTTGCCGTCTGCTTTTTGGTAGTTTTCCATTATCGCTATGAGCGTCCTGCCTACGGCTAGGCTCGAGCCGTTTAGGGTATTTACCAGAGTATTTTTCTTGCCGTCTTTGTAGCGGATTTTAGCTCTGCGAGCTTGGAAATCGCGCGTGTTTGATACCGAGCTTATCTCGCGGTATTTGTTTTGTCCCGGTAGCCAGACTTCGAGGTCTATCGTCTTTGCCGCGCTAAAACCTAGATCTCCGCTACAAAGCAGCATGTGGCGGTGCGGTAGCCCAAGGCTAGTTAGCAAGTCGCTAGCGCACGCCACCATCTCGTCTAGCATCGCCGCGCTTTGCTCCGGAGTCGTGATGGCTACGAGCTCGACCTTTTCAAACTGATGCTGGCGTATCATACCGCGCGTGTCGCGTCCTGCTGAGCCCGCTTCTTTACGAAAGCATGCCGAGTAGCAAGTCATTTTTATCGGTAGGTTCTCGACGGGTAAAATTTCGTCGTTATATAGGTTTGTTACCGGCACCTCGCTAGTAGGTACGAGATATAGATCCTCGCCCTGAGCCTTATATAGATCGTCTTCAAATTTAGGCAGCTGCCCTGTGCCGTAAAGCGTGTTTGCATTTACCAAAAACGGCACGTTAACCAGCTCAAAGCCGCGCGCGTTGTTAAAGTCGATCATGTAGTTAACTAGCGCTCTTGATAGGCGCGCTCCCATGCCCTTTAGCACGCAAAAGCGCGAGCCAGAGAGCTTAACGCCGCGCTCGAAATCAAGCCAGCCTAAGCTCTCGCCAAGCTCCCAGTGTTCCTTTGGCGTGAAGTCAAATTTGGTCGGCTCAAGCACCGTTTTTACGCAAACGTTATCGTCCTCGTCGGCGCCAAACGGTACGTCGTCGTCGGTGATATTAGGCACGCAGCTTGCGATGTTTTCGAGCTTTTCCTCGTATGCGCGCACGATCTCGGCGGCGTCGCCCATCGCGGCTTTGTTTAAATTTAGCTCGTTTTTTAGCTCGTCGGTGTTCTCGCCGTTTCTAGCCTTTATGCCTAGCTCTTTGCTCTTAGCGTTTTGGATCGCTTGGAAATTTTCTAGCGCTTGACGCTTGGCTTTTAGCTCGTTAAACGTCGTCAAAAGCTCGTTTAAAACCTCGGACTTTACGTTTTTGCCTTGTAATTTTTTTACGAACTCGTCGTAGCGCGTGTCGAGTAGTTTTAAATTTATCATGTCCTCTCCTTAAACCATAAACATAACTTTAGCAAGTATCACTATGACCGCAGCCGCCGCAAATGCAAACGGGTGGATGTTGCCTAGCGGGCTAGGGCGCTTTAGTATAAATTTGCACGTGAGATTGGTCGCTACCGCCGCAAATATCAGCATAGCCAAAATAACCTTTATCATCAAGGCGGTTTGTAAATTTGACGCGAAATATCCGCCCGCCTTCGAGCCGACCCAGCTGCTCATCATCATGCCGCCAGTTAAAATCAAAATCAGCACGCAAAGCGGCATAATCTTTATCGCGACGCTTGAGATAGCCTGCTGTGCTTTTTGCGCTATTTCCGCTGGCAGTTTCTTTTTGGCCCTTGAAAAAATAATCACGTCGAAAAATAAAAATCCGACGAAAACGATAGCGCAGATCAGGTGAATCAGCTGCGCGTAAGGGTAGATTGCTTGCACTTTTTTCCTTTAAATTTATTTGTAAATGCCGGTTACGGCGCGTATTTTTTCCATTATCGGCGCTGCGATGGCTCGCGCTCTTTTCGCGCCTTCGTTTAAAATTTCATCCACTTCGCCTGCGTGATTTAGATAATAATCAAATTTCTCCCTCGCATCCGCGAAATATTCCCAAACCAGCTCGTTTAGATACATCTTAAAGTGTCCGTGCCCTTCGCCGCCTCGCTCGTAACGCTCTTGCAGAGCCTTTTGCCCGTCCTCGTCTAAGAATAATTTTGCGATATTATAGACGTTGCAGTCTTGCCACTGCTTAGGCGCTTCAAGCGGCTCGGAGGTCGTCACGATGCTTGAAATTTGCTTTTTTAGCTCTTTGGCGCCGGCGAAAATATCTATCGTGTTACCGTAGCTTTTGCTCATTTTCGCGCCGTCTGTGCCGGGTACGGTTGCTACGTTTTCATCGACTTTATACTCTGGCAGGACAAAGAGCTCGCCGTGCTCGTTGTTAAATTTGATCGCGATGTCGCGTGCGATCTCGACGTGCTGGATCTGATCCTTACCCACTGGTACGACCTGCGCGCCGTATAGCAGGATATCGGCCGCCATCAAAACAGGATAACTAAAAAGCCCGTGATGCGAGGTTAGGCCCTTTGCGACCTTGTCCTTGTAGCTGTGAGCACGCTCTAGCAGGCCCATAGGCGTGTACTGGCTCAGTATCCAGTAGAGCTCTAAAACCTCTTTTACGTCGCTTTGCACCCAAAATACGCTCTTTTGCGGATCGATGCCCAGCGACAAAAACGCGCTTGCAGCCTCATAAGTGTTTTGTTTTAGCTTCCCTGCGTCGGCGACCGAGGTCATCGCGTGGTAGTTTGCGATAAACATAAACATATCGCTTTGCCCCTGCGCCTCAACCATTTGTTTGATCGAGGCGAAGTAGTTGCCTAGGTGTAGTTTGCCGCTTGGTTGCAAACCCGTTAGTACTCTCATTTTTCTCTCTTTCTTATTGCTACGCGTCGTCTTTTGCGCGCTTTTTGCGGATTTCGTTAAAATTTGACTCGATAGGCTACATGCCTTATCTTCGTCAAATTTTAACTTCAAAGCCACAAAAAATCATCGCAAAATACTGCCGCTTCAAAATTTGCATCAAATCATACAAAATTTGTAATCTGCTAAATTTAAAAATTCACTTATCTTTTTTGCTATAAATTTTGCAATCCATCAAATTTGAACTTAAATTTTAGCTCACTTAAGATTTGACGTTCGCTACTCAAATTTCAGCAATACAAACCGCTCCGAATTTTCACGCCGATACAGCCAAACGCTTTCGCATTAAATTTAAACCGCCCAAATTTAAAAAATAGAAATTTAAAGTCGCAAATTTGAAATTTGCGCTCAAATTTCAACCAAAATTTTACTTAGTCCTTTTTCTTGATTTTAGTTCCGTCTCGATCTCTTTCGCGACTTGCTCCAGTTTCTTACCTTCGACGTCGATTATGAGATCGGCGACGCTTTTATACATCTTTTTTCTCTCGTCAAAAAGCTTTTTGGCCGCGTTTAAATCGCGTAAAAGCGGGCGCTTGGCGTAGTGCATCTGCGCTTCGCCGCTTTCATCTATTCGCTTTAAAATCGCCTCGAAACTTGATTTTAGATAGATGATTTTGCCGATTTTTTTAAGGCCTTTAACTTTTGCAAAGCCGCCGCCCGCCGCTATCACCGAGGATTTTACGTTTTTAGCTAGCTTTTTAGCGAGTTTTGCCTCGCATTTTCTAAAATACTCCTCGCCTTTTTTCTCGAAAATTTCTTTAACTTTTAAATTTTGCTCGCTTTCGATCAGCTCGTCGGTGTCTAAAAACAGTTTGCCCGTTTTTTTTGCGATATGCCTTGCTACCGTGCCTTTGCCCACACCCATAAAGCCGATGAAAACTAAATTTTTACTCACTTTTTCCCTCGTTTTCCTCGTCCGAGCCGCTGCGATTTTTAGGTATCAGCACGATCGGTGTGCCTGATAGATCAAATTTTTCGCGCAGCTTGTTCGCTAGATAACGCTTGTAGCTAAAGTGCAGGGCGCGCGGACGGTTCATCACTAGCGCGATTTTTGGCGGCGCGAAACCAAACTGCACCGCGTAGTAAATTTTCACGCTCTTGCCCTTTTCGCGCGGTATAGGATGTGCTTTTACCGCCTCTTCGATAGCTTCGTTTAGCCTTGCGGTTTGGATTTTTTGCGTGTAGTTTTTATAAACTTCTAAAATCAGCGGATAAATTTTATGCACTCTTTTGCCGCCCAGCGCGCTCACGCTGATGATCGGCGCGTAGGCGAGAAATTTAAATTTATCCCTGATCTCGCGGCTAAATTTATCAAAATCTTCCTCGCTTTTGTCCCATTTGTTTAGCACGATGATGACGCCGAGCTCAAATTTGGCCGCAAGGCCCGCTATACGCTCGTCAAGCTCCGTTAGCGGCTCGGAGCTATCAAGCACCAAAAGCGCGATGTCGGCGAGCTCTAGCGCAGACTCCGTGCGGTTTAGCGCGTATCTTTCGATGCCTTCTATCTTGCCGCGTTTTCTGATGCCCGCCGTATCGACGAACTCAAAAACCCTATCCTCATAGACGAAAGTTTCGTTTACGGGGTCTATCGTCGTGCCGGCTATGTCGCTCACGACCGCGCGGGATTCTTTTACTAGCGCGTTTAGCAGCGAGCTTTTGCCGACATTCACGCGTCCGATGATGCCTACTTGGATATTTTTGCGCTCGTAGTCCTCGCGAGCCGATATCTCCCTGACCACTTCGCCGTCGTCGCCGAAATTTTCTAAAAACTCGTCCAAATCCTCGCCTACGTCGGGGCGGATCTCGTCTTTTAGTTGCTTATAGATCCAGTCTGCTAGCTCGTCTATGCCTGCGTTGTGACTAACCGAGATGGCAAAGCTCGTTTTTGCGCCGAAATTTGCAAACTCGTAGCTTCGCAGCTCGTCTTTTTTGCTATCTACTTTGTTGATCACGAGCGCGGTCGGTAAATTTAGCTTTAAAAGTGCGTAGTATAGGGCTTTGTCCTCGTCGCTAGGCATCATTTTGCCGTCGACCATAAAGATGATGGCGTCCGAGCTTCTAGCTTCGGCTAGGGTTTTTGTCTTGACGTTTTTAAAGAGTTCGCTACTATCGTCGAGTCCGCCACTGTCGATCAAAACGCAGCTTCTGTCGTAAATTTCTATAATCGTTTTGTTTGTATCTCGCGTCGTACCGCTAACGTCGCTGGTGATGGCTATACGTCTGCCGGCTAGGCGGTTAAAAAGCGAGCTTTTGCCGACGTTTGGCTTGCCGACTAAAATTATCTTTTGCAAAAATTTTCCCTTAAAAATCCCGTTATATTTACGGCGAAGTTCGCCGCGTTAAATCCCAATTATACAAATTTTTTGCTTACATTGTTTATAAATTTAAGCCGTTTTGCACTACAATA
>CAUSAR010000077.1:0-7703 GCA_963529735.1 uncultured Campylobacter sp. | reverse complement strand
CGCACGGAAGAGCTTGACGTAAGCAAGATCAAAAAATACACGAGCGAGGCGGTCGCAGGGCTAGCAAACGTTAGCCTAAGCGAGCTTGAGGTGGATGCAAAAATTCAATTTCGCGATATGATAACGACTGAGGAGATACAGCAAACCCTCATCAAAACGGCCGTCGAAAAGATCGACATCGACCGCCCCAACTGGACCTTCGTAGCGGCGAGGCTGTTTTTATACGACCTTTATCACAAGGTCACGGGCTTTAGCGGCTACAACCACCTGCGCGACTACCTACAAAAAGGCGAAAAAGCGGGCCGTATCATCCCTGGACTAAAAGAAAAATACGACCTGGACGACCTAAACGACTACATCCGCCCCGAGCGCGACCTTCAGTTTGCATATCTTGGCATCAAGACGTTATACGACCGCTACCTGATCAAAGACCGCAGCGGCGCGCCGATAGAGTTACCGCAGCAGATGTTTATGGCGATCGCGATGTTCCTAGCGCAAAACGAACTAGACTGTCAAGGCTGGGCAAAGAAATTTTACGACCTTATATCTAAATTTGAAGTCATGCTCGCCACTCCGACGCTCTCGAACGCCCGTACGACGCGCCATCAGCTAAGCTCCTGCTACGTGGGAAGCACGCCCGATAATATCGAGGGAATTTTCGATAGCTACAAAGAGATGGCTCTTCTTAGCAAATTTGGCGGCGGTATCGGCTGGGACTGGTGCAAAGTGCGCGCTATGGGCGGCAGCATCGACGGACATAAAAACGCGGCCGGCGGCATCATCCCGTTTCTAAAAGTCACGAACGACATCGCCGTCGCCGTCGATCAGCTAGGCACAAGAAAGGGCGCGATAGCCGTCTACGTCGAGCCGTGGCACATGGACGTGAGCGACTTCCTGGATCTGCGCAAAAACTCGGGCGAAGAGCGCCGCAGAGCGCACGAGCTGTTCCCTGCGCTTTGGATAAACGACCTTTTCATGAAACGCGTAAAAGAAAACGCGCGCTGGAGCCTATTTGACCCGGCAGAGGTCGCCGATCTGTGCGATCTATACGGCGATGAGTTCGAGGCTCGCTACATAGCGTACGAAAATGACGAAAAGATCCAAAAAAACGTCGTCATGGCAAAGGAACTGTGGAAGAAAATTTTAACTAGCTATTTTGAATCAGGCATGCCGTTTTTGTGCTTTAAAGATAACGCAAACAAAGCCAATCCAAACGATCACGACGGCATTATCAGAAGCTCAAATTTATGCACCGAAATTTTCCAAAATACGCAACCAAACTACTACAAGATCAAGATTACGTTTGATAACGGCTCCGAGCGGCTATTTGACGAAGAAGAAGACGTCACGGTCGATAGCGGTATAACCAAAAAGGCCAAAAAACTAAGCGCACTAGATAGCATCGGCGGCGAGCAAATTTTCATCGTCGAAAAAGAAAGCCTCGAGGGCAAAACCGCCGTGTGCAACCTCGCGAGTATAAATTTAAGCAAAATCAACAAAAAAGAGGATATCGAGCGCGTCGTGCCGATCGCCGTACGCATGCTAGATAACGTCATCGATCTAAATTTTTACCCGCACAAAAAGGTCAAGCACACCAACCTAGCCTCCCGCTCAATCGGCCTTGGCGTCATGGGCGAAGCACAGATGCTAGCCGAACGCGGCGTGAAATGGGGTAGCTACGAGCACCTAGCGCTGATCGATAGCGTGATGGAAAACATAAGCTACAATGCCATCTACGCCAGCTCAAATTTGGCGGTAGAAAAGGGTGTGTATCCGCTTTTTGAAGGCTCAAAGTGGAGCAGGGGAGTGATGCCTATCGACACGGCAAACGCAAACGCCAAAGCGCTTCTAAACGATAGAGGCGGGCTATTTGACGAAAACGCCTGCGACTGGAGCAAACTGCGCGAAAAAGTCAAAAAAGACGGCATGCGAAACGGTTATCTGATGGCGATCGCGCCGACGTCAAGCATCAGCATACTCGTGGGCACCACGCAGACGATCGAGCCCGTGTATAAGCGCAAGTGGTTCGAGCACAACCTAAGCGGCATGATACCAAACGTCGTGCCAAATCTCAGCCCTGAGACGTGGCAGTTCTACACGCCTGCCTACGAGCTAGATCAGCGCGTGCTCGTGCGTGCCGGCGCCATCCGCCAAAAGTGGATCGACCAGGGGCAAAGCCTAAATATTTTCATGAGCCTAGACAAAGCTAGCGGCGGATATCTGAGCGAAATTTACACGCTCGCGTGGGAGCTGGGACTAAAATCAACCTACTATCTACGCTCCGAAAGCCCTGATAGCGAAAAACTAAACAACGTAGCCGATCGTTCGATCGAGTGCGAGGGGTGTCAGTAAAATTTAGATCAAATTTAACTGACGAGTGCTTAAATTTGCTTGGATTTCTGACAAATTTAAGCAAGCCTCGCTTTTACTGCATTTAAATTTACTTAACTTTTACGTCGCTAAATCACTGGCGCTGGCAAAAATAATTTTAATTTTATGGATATTAGTTAAAATTTGATATCGTTATATTAAAAGATTAGAAGCAAATTTAAGCGTAAAAATTTGATAATTTATGTAGAAAAGACCGCTCTCGCGGCCTTTAAATTTATCGGCTTACATGCACCCGCAGCCGCAACCTCCGCTTGATTTTATCGCGTCAAATACCGCGTCGTAGTTGGGCTCCTCTGCGATCTCGGGGACGATTTGTTTGTGGATGACGACGCCGTCTTTGATGACGAAAACTGCTCTAGTTAAAAGCCCTGCAAGCGGCCCTTCGCCGATGATTACGCCGTATTTTTCGCCAAACTCTCTAGCTCTAAAATCGCTGCCGACTTTTAGGTTTTTGATGCCCTCCGTAGAGCAAAATCTCCCCATCGCAAACGGCAGATCCATAGAAATCACGCTTAGCTTGATCGCCTGTTTTACTGCCATTTTTTCGTTAAATTTACGCGTCTCAGTCGCGCAAACGCCCGTATCTAGAGATGGAACGGCGACTAGGATCTCGATGCCGTTGTTGCCGCCGACCTTAAACTCGCCCAGATCCTGCCCTACGAGTGCGACTTCTGGCGCATATGAGCCAACGAATACCTCTTCGCCTTTTAGCGCGACGTCTGCGCCGTGAAATTTGACTTTTGTCATGTTTTTCCTTTGTTTTAAATTTAATCGTAACGCGGATATTACCATACTTTTAACAACGGCTGAAAAACAAAAAATCACGTAAAATTTAAGACGGCAGTTATCTATAAAGTGCTATACTATTTGACATCAATTATCAAGGAGTGACAAATGAGCGACAAAGAAATCCTAGCTTCGCTTGAAGCAAAACGCACGAAATGCGTCGTTTACACCCGCGTAATGGGCTACCACCGCCCTGTAGAGAGCTTTAACCTCGGCAAAAAAGGCGAGCACAAAGAGCGCGTCAAATTTTGCGAGCCAAAATCCCGCTAAACTCCTGCGAGTAAAACGTGAAAGACGCTGATTTTCCGCTTTACTCGCTCACCCCCTTTACGACCCTCGACTACCCCGACAAAACGGCCTGTATAGCGTGGTTTGCAGGCTGCAACATGCGCTGTGCCTACTGCTACAACGTCCCTATCGTCACGGGCGAAGGACAGATCAGCCGTGCCGAGTTTATCAAATTTTTAGACAAGCGCAAAGGTAAGCTTAGCGGCGTGGTTTTTAGCGGCGGCGAATGCACTCTTAGTCCGGCTTTTTTGCCGCTTGCTCGCGAAGTAAAGTCGCGCGGCTTTTCGCTCAAAGTCGATACTAACGGCTCAAATTTGACCGCGATTGAGCAAGCTATCTCGCTAAATTTGATCGACTACATCGCGCTTGATTTTAAATCGACGAAGGAGAAATTTATCAAGGTTGCGGGCTCAAATTTGTATAAAAACTTCTTGCAAACGCTTGAGTTTTTGTTGCAAATCGGCTTTAAATTTGAGGTTAGAACGACGGTGCACGCGGACTTGCTAGACGAGGCCGATATCTCTGCCATGAGCAAGATTTTGTACGAGCACGAATACAGAGGCGTTTACTATCTACAAAATTTCCTCGACACTGGCGAAAATTTCGGAAATTTGACGCAGGCGAAGGTTAAATTTGATCCAAATTTGATCCGTTCAAATTTAGAAATAGGGCTTAGGAATTTTTAGTAAATTTAGTCAAATTTGACGTGCAAAATCTCCCAAATCATCACTTTCAGTTGTGATATCTGCTAATTTTAATAAAAGTCACGATCTCTTTTAGCTCGGGCGCGTCGCTTAGAGCCTGCACTTTTACGCTATATTCGCCTTTTTCGAGCTCAGCGCGGAGCAAAACTTTATCGTGCGCAAAGCCTCCGTTTGGCCCGCTGTACCATGAAGTCGCGCCGTATTTTGACAGATCAAAGGTTTCGGTTAGGGCGCTTAAATTTTGTTTTAGATCGTTCACCTCGCCGCCTTTTACGTAGTTTATTTTTCGGTTTTGTGTGAATTTGAGCGCTACTTTTAGCAAGATTTTTTCACCCGTGCAGGCCGCTTTTTACTCTTCGCTCGTGCATATAGGTTCAGGGATGCCTTGCGTCGTATAACCATAATATCCGGCCAGCTTAGCAGCCGTAGACTTCTCGCAAAACCACTTCGTAAATGCATCGCTGCCGTATCCAGGGAAGGCCTCCTCGCTAAGCTTTTCTTCCTCTTTTTGCTTTTGCGGATCTTGCGTGCAGATGAAACTTATCTCGTAGATACCGGCTTTTTTGACGGTAAAATTTATATCGGTCGCGCTACCGGCCTCCGACATATCGACCTCTTTGTAAATGCCGTCATCAAGCACATCTCCTCCCAAAAAATCAGATCCATAATAAAAAGCCGTATAAATAACGCCACTAAAAAGCAGCAAAAATAAGCAAAATTTGACTTTCGAATTTGAAGTTTTATCTGTTTGGCGCGTAGGTTTTTACCTCATATAGCAAAAAATCATACACGCGTTGCTGCACGAGGCCTTCGTATTCGTCGGCGTCGATGAGCCTACGCAGATGCTCGAAATCAATCTTTAGCGTGTAGTTTTTGTTCGCTCTGATGGCCTGATCGATCGCCAAGAGCAAGCTATCAAGCGTCATCGGGTCTTTGCGTTTGATACGGGAGACGTATTCTCTGGTGGTTTCGATAAGTACGCGTTTGCGGTTCTCGTCGCCGCCGTAAATTTCGCTCGAGATATCGTATAAATTTGCAAAATCATCCTCTTCGGGATTGAGTTTAGCCGAGATGATAGCCGCAAATATCTTCGCGCGAAACTCGAGCGAGCGGTGGTGATAGACCAAAAACTCCCTAAACAACGACAAAAATTTACATTTTATATCAAATCCCATGTTGCCGCCTAAAATATATTTAAGTAAAATTTGAGTAAAATCGCTCTTGCCCTTTCTTAGACCTGTGCAATGTCTCTTCTAGGCACCGCTTCAGGGTGGGAACACAGCAGAGCACTTAGGCTAGGCGTGTGCCGCAGTCATCTGAGAGAGGGTTTTTAAACCTGTAAAAGCGAAAAATGCTCCTTAAAATCATCGCAAACTTTTAAAAAATTCACTCCGTCCAAGCTCTGATTTTTCTGAAAAAATTTATCCATATTATTAAAGCCTTCGGTTAGTTCGTTTGACTTCACGCCGTAGCTGATCGAGATCCCCGCCTCGAAAAACGCCGCGAGTTTGTCGCAAAATTTAAGCGCTTTTCCGTCGATGGCGTTAAATTTATCCTCGTTTACGTTCTCCATCGTACCCTCGTGATGTAGAGGCTTTTTCTCGCAGATCCTGTTTTCAAACTCGTTTTTGATAAATTTGCCGCCTTCCATACGTATGCCCAGGATATAGCTAAACTCGTCTCTAAAATTTTCAGGTACGAAAGGCAAAATTTTCTCGTCTATAAGGCGCATTTCGTATTCGCTGATTATCTCGTTTAGCCCTTCGATACCGTATTTTACGGGGCTAATGATATCGCGCGTTAGCGACTCTGGCAGATCGTGAAAGAGTGCGCAAAAGAAGTTATTTTCTAGCCTTGATTTGCAGGCCTTAACCTCAAGCGAGTAAAAATAACTCAAAATCGCCACTACTAGCATGTGGCCTAGAACCGCCGTTTCAGGGATGCGAGGCGTTTGCGCCCAGCGCTTTTGAAAGCGCAGTCTGCCGGCTAGATCGACTAGCTTGGCTAGCTTTTGGTTCATCACGATTTTGCGCACGCCTATTAGCTCGTAATAATCCTCCAGCTCCTCCTCCACGCGCGCTTTTAGCTCGTCTATGTCGCTTAAAAATTTACTCGTTTGATAAACGATCGAAAACTCCCAGCGAGTAGCTAAGTAACTAGCGGCCTTTAGAATCAGGCGCTCTTTGGCGTGAGCTTTGTCTTTGTGCGTGAGATAGCGACGCATTCGCTCTAAAAATTTACCGCCCTCGACGTCTTTTACGAGCCCTTCTAGGATCGTTAGCACCCAGGCGTTTATCTGCTCGTTTTTGGTCTTTTGCATCTGATGAAACACGTCCGGGCGTATATCCGTAACCACTACGCGCGCGAGAAACTCGAAAATACCAGCCTCGATGATGTAGTTCATATCCGCACCGTGCTCGAGCTTTGCGATAAAATACGCGATGATAAATTTATGCGCTTGCTTATCAAGCTCGACTAAATTCGTCATCTTCGGATAGTCGTTCCAGCGCGAGATGGATGCGGCTTTAAAGATATGTTCGATCAGCTGCGCGCTTATCATTTATCGTCCGATTTTTTCACGACGCGAGCGCGCTTTTCGCCGGCAAATTCAGGCTTTTTAAAGCCGTCTTTACTGCCCGTTCTTCGCGGTTTGTCGTCAAATTTATCTTTGCTCGCGCGAGGTTTTCTATCGCCGGTTTTTGCATCTCTTTTATCGGCTCCGAAACTCTTACCGCGAGAGCCGTCTTTGCTAAATTTAGACTCGCGTGCGCCGTAACCGCCTATACCAAAACTTCGGTCGCTATCTCGCGTAAATTTCTCAAATTTCGGCGATTCAAAGCTTTGCTCTTGCTTTTTTTTGATTATCTCGTCCGAGCAAATTTCAATCACTGTATGGACGTTGCCTCGCGGGTTAAAGTCGCCCGTGATCTTCATCCATTTTGGCGCTAGCTTTCGCTCTAAAACGTCATAAATTTCGTTTATGCTATCTTCGTGGCTGATGTTACGCGTCATGAAACTGTTAATATAGAGTTTGATCGCTTTTAGTTCGACGACGAATTTAGCCGGCACGTACTCAAGATAAATCGTCGCAAAATCAGGATACCCAGAGCGCGGACATAAGCAGCAAAACTCCGGTAGCGTGATTTTTATCTTGTAGTCGCGCTCATGCTTGTTTTCCCAGATTTCCAGGTCTTTTTCTACGTCAAATTCGCTTATTATTTTCTCACCGTATTTTGGTTCTACGACCTCGTTTTCTTGCATTTTTTTCCTTTAAATTTCTTTTGGCTTTTCTATGAAAAAGCCCTGCGCGAAGTCGGTCTGATAGCGCTCCACGACGTTAAAGAACTCCTCGTTCTCAACAAATCTCACAATAGTCTTCACGCCTAATCTTTTTGCGGTCAAATTTAGATTTTCTAACAGCGTTTTAAATTTGTCGTTTTTGATATTTTTGTTAAATTCAATGTCGTAAATAACAAAATCTATCGGCAAAAATTTAAAATACTCAAATCCGGCATTATTACCGCCGAATTTATT
>CAUSAR010000076.1:0-7722 GCA_963529735.1 uncultured Campylobacter sp. | reverse complement strand
ACGTCGTTGCCGTCCGTGTTTACGATCTCTGAAATTTGCTTGATGTTAGCCATTATGTTTTTATGCGTTAGCACGATGCCCTTTGGCGTGCCTTCGCTGCCGCTGCTAAAGAGTATCGTAGCATCATCGTCGATGCGAACGTCGCGAAAATAAATAAGCTCAAGCAGCCAGCGCGGCATCAAAATCGCCTTTAGCATCGCGCAAATTTTATCAGCCTTGCTTATGCCCTGCGCGACGTCTTCGAGATAGATTAGTCTACCTTTTAGAGATTCTTCCAGCTCAAAACCGCGAGCCTTTAGTTTGGCGATAAACTGGCGCGACGTGATTATGCTTCTTAGCCCCGCCTTGTCCGCGCAGCCGATCAAATTTTGCTCGCTAAGCGTGTAGTTTAGATTTACGCTTATCTTACCTCTGATAAATAGCATCAAATTTATAATGCTACCCATCACCGAGGAGGGAAGTATCACGCCGACGTTTCGCTCTTTTAAAAACGAGAATTTAAATTTAGACAAAAACACGAGCACCGTAGCGATAACCTTGAGGTTGTTTAGATCGGCGCCCGTGCTATCTACCATCGAGCGTTTAAACAGATCCGCTTTGGCGTGCTTTAGCCAGCTAAACTGCATCGGCTCGAGAGTTTTTAGATACTCCGCCCAGCTAAAAAACGACAGCTCGACGACCTTTTCGCGCACCTGCGGGGCTTTGGTCTCAGGCGCTAGAGGCGCGCCGAAGCTCACCCTGATAGCGCGCTTGCCGTCTATTTTACGGCTGATTCTTTGGTAGTATTTTTGAGCGCGCGAAAAGCTAGAACCCCAAAGACCGCGCAGATAAAACGGCACGATGACGGAGTTCGTATCGCTTGCGGCTATCTCGTAACCGTGCGCAAATTCGTCTATCTGGCCGTTATAGCTGATGTGTCCCTCAGGAAATAGCGCCACCACGTCGCCCGCATCCAGGCACTCGCGGATCTTTTCTAGCGCGCTTTTGCTCGCTCCCGCGCCTATCGGGATCACGTCAAATAAATTTAACAGCCATTTTAGGTACCAAATTTCATAAAAGCTCTTATGCATTGCAAATCTGATCGGACGCGGAGAGGCCATCTGCAGCACCGCCCAGTCTATCCAGCTCATGTGGTTGCCAAGCAGCAGCACGCCGCCTTTTTGCGGGATATTTTCAACGCCGTCGACGTTTATCGTGTAGCCGATCCTAAAAAACGGCATGATAAGCAAACGCGCAAAAAGATGCGGTAGGTATTTTATCGCTACCAGCGCGCAGATAAGCACGCTAAAAGAAGTAATGACGAAAATTTCGGGCGTGCTAACGGCAAATATACTAAACGCCATCGCAAGCAGTAAAAACGCCGCCATAAAGATGTTTTGGATAAAGTTACTGCCCGCTAGCGTGCGGCCCATCTGCTCTTCGGGCGTGAAAAACTGGATATTTGCGTTTAGCGGTACGATGAAAATACCGCCGCTAAAACCGAACAAAAACGATGCCAGCGTCATAAACGCAGCACTAGAGCCCTGCGCAAACATGAGCAGCGAAGCAAAAAGACCCAAAGCGCCAAAAGGCACGATGCCCATCTCGATGTGATTTTTCGAGTAGCTGCCAGCTAGCGCAGAGCCTGCGACCAGACCGACGGTGCTAACGGCTAAAATCGCCTGCACGATCATGACGTTGTTATCCGCGCTCATAGCCTTGTAGTGAGCCGGGAAAACGGCGATAACCAGCTGCGCCACCGCCCAAAAAACCGAAAGTCCCAGCGTACATAAAAAGGCGTTTTTGTTGTTAAAGATATGCCTGGTGTTTTCTTTTAGGTAGCCTAGTTTAAAGTACTTTTTCGCGTCAAATTTAAGCTCCGCGTCGGTTGCCTCGAAAAACGGAATCTTAAACGTAAAAATAGTCTCGGCTACCGAGCAAACGAAAAGTATCGCGCCGATAAACCAGACTGATTTTATCATCTCCCCTGCGTCCGTGCTAGTAGTGGCGTAGCTCTCGAAAATTGCCGAGAAAACAAACGAACCAAGTAAAATCGCCACGATAGTAAAGGCCTGCACGATACCGTTTGCAGCGCCAAGCTTTTCTGCGCCCACGATTTTTTTGATTAGTCCGTATTTAGCGGGGCTATATACCGCGCTTTGCACCGCTAGCAGCAGCGTCGTGCCAAATGCCACGTAAAACCAGCCGCAAAGGTAGCTTATAGTGATAAAAAGCGTGAGTAAAATTTCGCTCGCCGCCGCGTATCTCGTGATGCGGGTACGCGAAAATTTATCGTTTAAAAAGCCCGAAACGCTAAAAAGCATGATGTAGGGAAGCAGGATTAGCAAATTTACGAGCGAGGTCAGGATGATCTGTAAATTTTCATCCTCGATGCTCTTAAAAAGTATGTTTTGGATCGTGATCTTGTGACCAAGATCCACGACCGCGTTGATAAACATCACGACTAAAAAGGGCAAAAAGCCCCTAACCGAAAAAACGCCTTTCATTTGTTCTCCTTTTTGTAGGCATCGAAGGTGTGAAAATTTAAGATATATGGTTTTAGGATCAAGATATTATCGAAAACAAGCTTTAAAGCCGCATTTTTGTCCTTTGCTTTCGCGTAAATTTCGCGTGCGCACTCGGCTTCGATTTTGGCCGTTTGTTTGGCTAAATTTATGTAGGTCTGTAAAATTTCCCGCCCGCGCTCGCTTTTTTGGGTCTCTAGCACGATTTGCAGGATCTCGACCTCTTTTTCCGTTAGCTTGCCGCCTCGCATAAAGATAAATCCGTCTTTTATAAATTTATCAAGCTCGGCCTGGCTGATACCCAGCCTCTCGCACGCCTGCTCGGCACTTAGCGTCTGGGCGAAATTTGACCCCATAAAGGTATCGAGCGAATTAAAAAGCGCCTCGTAGCAGCGCTTAAAGCTAAAGCCCTTTTGCTGCGTGAGCGCCTTGACCTCTTTTAGGCTTAGGTGGAAGTTGCTCTGGACGTATTTGATGAAATTTAGCATCAAAAGTGTATCCTCGCCGTACTGATGGACGTTGTCTTTTACCTTCACGGGCTCTGGCAAAAGCCCTTCTTTGACGTAAAAGAGTATCGTTGATTTGGGCGTTTGCGATAGTTCGCAAAGCTCGCTCATCTTGTAGCTCATCTCTTTCCTTTCGTTAAATTTGACGAAATCTTACGCAAATTTAGCTTAGAAAATCATAAAGTGTAAAGCACCACTTGACACTTTTTAAAATTTAGGCTATGATTTCGCCAAATTTTAAAAAGGAGAAACGATGTTTCGAGATGATTTTTACCGCGCAAATGAGCGCTTGGACGCTTTGGGTTTTAGTACAAATTTGATAGACGGAAAAACGGCGGCAAATTTGGCGCCAAGCTCGGCCCGTGCAAGCGCCGCAAGCCTTGGTTTAGCAGCTCGCAAAACGGAGGCAAATTTAACTCGCGCAAATTTAACCGAGCAAAACGCGCGAGCTAATTTGAGCTTAAATTTGAGAGCGAGCGAGACGGCCGCGCCAAAAACGCATGGGTTTTACCAAAACGCGAGTCAAATTTACGCCAAAGATAAATTTGCCAAAGCGAGCGTAAATTTAACGGCAAACGAAGTAAATTCAGGCGGGTTTTCAAGCGGAAAATTTAAAGAAAACAGCTCGGGGAGCCTACAAAGCTCAAATTTAACGCAGATAAAAACCGTCGATATCCACTCGCATTTGCTTAGCTCGGACGTGAAATTCGACCGATTTTACGACAAACTCGCACTTGCGTTTTTCGCTAAGAAATTTGACATAAACAGGCGCGAGCTTATAAAAAACGGCTTTGAGGGCTACAAAAGCAACTTTGCGCGGCTGATAAAAAGCTCGAATTCCGTCCAAAAATCCGTTGTTTTCGGCGTCGATGCGAAATTTGACGAGGGCGGAAATCTCGTGCACAAGGACAAAACCGTCTGCGCGTCAAACGAAGATGTTTTTGCCTTTTACGAGCAAAATCCAAACGAGGTCGTGCCGTTTTTTAGCGTAAATCCAAACCGCAAAGACGCGCTAAATTTGATCGAAAAGTACCATAAAATGGGCTTTAAGGGCGGCAAGCTGCTGCACTCGTACTGGGAGACGGATCTAAACGACAAGCGATATGAGCCCTATTTTAGACTGCTTAGCGAGCTTGGGCTGCCGCTTGTGATCCACGTGGGCGACGAAAACTCGCTAGCATCAAACAAGGCGCTTGAAAGCATCGAGCAGCTAAAATCCCCGCTAAATCTTGGTTGCCGCATCGTCTGCGCTCACATGGGCGCCTCAAGCGACGGCGTTTTGTCTATGTTTTCGCGCGATCCGGAGAAACTGGGCACAAACTACCTCACGCTACTTCGTTGGCTGCGCGAATTTGACGGGCTTTACGCCGACGTTTCGGCGCTGCTTTGCATAAACAAGGCCCGTATCCTGCCGCACCTAAAAACCCAGACGCAAATCCACGACAAAATCCTATTCGGCACCGATTTTCCCGTTCCGTTTAGCGTGATTTTAAGCAGCTACGACCTGCCGTTTTGCGAGCGACTGGCGCTAAATCGCATCCAAAATCCGCTCGATCGCTACGTGCGCGCGATGAGTTTGTATTTTGGCGAGGATTCGCCGATTTTTAGCAATTACAAAAAGATTTTAGGGGAAATTTAATCCGAAATTTGAGCGCAAATTTGACGGGCAGTGCAAGAAATTTGATGCGTAAATTTAAAGGCAAATTTGACTGCTTTTTGGGTCAAATTTAAACTACCGACTCGCGGCTTTAAATCAAATTTACAAAGCAAAAGCGTCAAATTTAGTAAGTCATAAAATTTGACGCTAAATTTAAAGCGACAATCTACCACCTGCCGCTAGCTCCGCCTCCGCCAAAGCCTCCGCCGCCGCCGCTAAATCCGCCTCCGGAGCTTCTGCCACCTCCTCCGCTAAATCCGCCACCGCCGCCGTAACCGCCAGAGCTGCCACCGCCGTACAAGCCTCTGCCGCCGGTTTTCATATTTCGCATTAGGTAAAAAAGTAGCACAAAAAGAACGAGCAAGACCCCGCCTCTAACAAGTAGATTCTCGATACCAAACGTCCCTGCGACTACGCCCGAGATAAAGCTTGATAGCGTCGCGCTAGCTCCGATTCGCAGAGCCGCCGCGCCGAAAATAGCCGAAGCAAATACCATCGCCATGCCCACTACTATCCCATAGGCTTCCACAGGCGTCTCATCTTGCTTTTCAATCTCCTTTTTCACCCCCTCATCCCCATCAAGTAGAGCGATTATCTTTTGTATGCCTATGTTTATGCCGTTTTGGATATCTCCTTTTTTAAACTCTGGGATTATGTAGTAGTTTATTATACTGCTACTAAGAGCGTCTGTTAGAATACCTTCTAGGCCGTATCCTACCTCTATGCGTACTTGTTTGTCGTTTGGAGCTACTACTAATACTACTCCGTTATCTTTACCTTTTTGTCCTATACCCCAACGTCTAGCTAGTTCTAAGGAGTACTCTTCTATTTGAGCGTTACCTAGAGATTCTATGGTAGCTACTACGACTTGATTAGTGGTATTTTTTTCATGAGTAGCTAGTAATGTTTCTAGTTCGTCTTTTGTGCTCTGGCTTAGTACTCTTGCTTGATCTACTACCCTGCCGGTTAAGGCAGGGAAATTTGAACTCTTTTCGTTTGATGTTTGAGTAGGAGTTTCTTTTACGGTTTTGTTTTGTTCGGTAGCATTATCTGCTGCCGATAAATTTATAGCCGTAAGTCCTAAAAGCGTAAAAACGCAAAATAAAGTAGATAAAATGCGTTTCATTTTTGTACCTTGGTTGGGTTATTTGGCATTGCTCGGCGTCAAATTTAGGCCAAGCAAGCATGCGTCTTAAATTTTACCACAAATTTGCGCATAACAAAAGTAAATTTAAGCACCGAATTTAAAAGGTTAAATTTGGCGCCAAATTTTAAAACCGCGGCTACCACTTGCCGCTAGCTCCACCCCCGCCAAAGCTTCCGCCTCCTCCGCTAAATCCGCCTCTGGAGCTTCTGCCGCCTCCGCTAGAGCTACTACTACTGGAGCCGCTCGACGATGAGTCTCTTCCGCTACCTCCGCTACCGACCTTTACGTCTTTGACCAAGTAGAAAAATCCCGCGGCGATCCCGAGTACGACGGCGAGTTGAGCCGTGATATCCTCGATACCGAAGCATAAATTTACAAAAAGGCCGATGATGCTAGCGACCATGACGCTAAGGCCGATATTCATGATCATATCGCCTAAAAAAGCCGATGCGATTATCGCCGCGATACCGCCTATTATCCCGTAGACCTCTATTGGCATATCATAGTCGCCCTTAGCTTCAATCTCCTCCTTAACCCCCTCATCCCCATCAAGTAGAGCGATTATCTTTTGTATGCCTATGTTTATGCCGTTTTGGATATCTCCTTTTTTAAACTCTGGGATTATGTAGTAGTTTATTATACTGCTACTAAGAGCGTCTGTTAGAATACCTTCTAGGCCGTATCCTACCTCTATGCGTACTTGTTTGTCGTTTGGAGCTACTACTAATACTACTCCGTTATCTTTACCTTTTTGTCCTATACCCCAACGTCTAGCTAGTTCTAAGGAGTACTCTTCTATTTGAGCGTTACCTAGAGATTCTATGGTAGCTACTACGACTTGATTAGTGGTATTTTTTTCATGAGTAGCTAGTAATGTTTCTAGTTCGTCTTTTGTGCTCTGGCTTAGTACTCTTGCTTGATCTACTACCCTGCCGGTTAAGGCAGGGAAATTTGAACTCTTTTCGTTTGATGTTTGAGTAGGAGTTTCTTTTACGGTTTTGTTTTGTTCGGTAGCATTATCTGCTGCCGATAAATTTATAGCCGTAAGTCCTAAAAGCGTAAAAACGCAAAATAAAGTAGATAAAATGCGTTTCATTTTTGTACCTTGGTTGGGTTATTTGGCGAACGATACGTCCGGTGCGCTTTGTTCGGCTTCGCTTGCTTCAAACGTTACGCGCGGTTTTAGCTCTGGATAAAAAATCGCAGCTATAAACTTATCCGGTATCTTGCGAAGGGCGATGTTATAGTCCTTGACCGCTGCGATATAGTCCTTTCTAGCAACTGCGATGCGATTTTCCGTACCTTCAAGCTGACTTTGAAGCGAGAGAAAATTTTGATCGGCTTTTAGCTGAGGATAGTTCTCGGTGATAGCCATTAGCCTAGATAGCGCGCCGCCTAGAGTTTTTTGAGCGTTTTCAAACTCTTTTAGCTTAGCAGGATCGTCTATCGAGCTAACGTCGATCGTCATCTGAGAAGCCTTGCTTCTAGCTTCCGTTACTTCCTTAAATACACCTTCCTCGTGGCTAGCGTAGCCTTGAACTGTTTTTACCAAATTTGGGATAAGATCGGCGCGGCGTTTGTATTGGTTTTGCACCTGCGCCCATTTCTCTTTGACCGTCTCGTCAAGTACCGGAAAGGCGTTAATATACTTCATGGCGATACCGCCGATGATACCTAGGACGACTAGAAAAATGACTAAATTTTTCATGGCTACTCCTTTAAAAGATTTTCTATCTCCATTATACATCTAAATACATTTAAAAGTAATAATTTTTAAATAAATTTTACATTGTGTTAAACATATACCTAAAAATTTCCCTAAAAATAAAAATTTAAAGCAAAAAAGTAATATGCTAAATTTGCATATTACTTAAATAATTCTTAAAAAAATATACTAATTTTAAAACT
>CAUSAR010000075.1:0-7882 GCA_963529735.1 uncultured Campylobacter sp. | reverse complement strand
GTGGTTGGATAGCTCAGTCGGTAGAGCAGCAGACTGAAAATCTGCGTGTCGGCAGTTCGATTCTGCCTCTAACCACCATCCTCTATTTTATATCCCAAAACGCATCCACTTTTAAATATAGCTCTAAAATTAGCCAAATTTGAGTCCGTGCTTTGTTTTTATTTAGGTTTTATAAAACGCGCTCTTTGCAGTGCAAATTATATGAATTAATCAGAAAAGATCGTCTCGTCAAATTTAAGTAGTTTAAGGCGAGCAAAATACGGACCAAAGACCGCTTTGCTCGCCAAAATCATCAAATTTAGCTTACTTTGACGCTATTAGTGTTTACGATATTGTGTTCAAAGCCAAGCTGTTCTTTACTAAGTCCAAGCGCAAGACCTACTAGCTGCGAGAGATGGATGATAGGCACTCTGGCGTCTGAGTTTTGCACGTCTTGGTAGCGCTCCTGATAGATATCAAGCTGCATCTGGCAGAGCGGACACGGCGTAACGATGCAGTCTGCGCCGTTTTCGTCGGCGTTATTTACTATTTGGCTAGACATTTTTTGCACCGATTTTACGGCCGGATAGCTTGCGTGAAATCCGCAGCAGTCAAGTCTTTTTTCAAAAGGTACTATTTTCGCGCCAAGAGCCTCTACGACGGTTTCAAAACTCTTTGGATTTACCGAGCTTTCGCGGTTTCCGAGGGCTTTTTCTGGGCGCAGGCTATGACAACCATAAAATAGAGCGACCTTTAAATTTGAAAGCGGCTTAACGACTTTAGCTCTTAGGGTTTCTACGTTTTGATAAAGTACCCAAAGCAGGCTGGTTACCTCCGTGGTGCCTTGATACTGCATATTGCCCTTAGCTAGGAAGGTATTTATCCTATCTTTTTGGCCGCGGTCAAGCGCCGTTTTGGCTCTAGTTAGCGTGAGGAAGCAAGTGCTGCACGTAGTTAGCACGGGCATATTCATGCCTTCAGCTAGAGCCAAATTTCTAGCATTAGCTACCAGCGTAGCGATAGGATCGACGTCTTGAGCTTGCGTGGCGCCGCAGCAGCTCCAGCCTTTTATCTCGTGTAGTTTGATACCCAGTATTGGCGCGATAGCCTCCAGTGAGATTTTAGACTCTTTTGCCGCTTGACTTAGGACGCATCCCGGAAAAAAAGCAAATTCGTTTTGTGCGCTCATCTTTTACTCCTTATCCGCGGCGGCGCGCGCGGCTTTTATCATTTCTACCAACTCTTTATGGCCCTCGATATCCTCTTCGCCAAATATATGCAAAGGATTCATCTTGCCCGCACCCATCAGTTTTAGCGCGATATCCGTTTTGCTTACGGCCATGGCGCCTTCGCTTCTAAGGGCGAGTAAAATTTCATTTAGCCTGCCCGAGCCCTCGACCAGGTCGGTAAGGAAGGCGTTAGCGTGATCAGGGCCTTCGCCGGTATTTATGCCTTGTTTTTGGGTAAAGACTCTAAGCGCTGCTATGTCGTCGGCTGCGCTGATGCCTTTAGGGCAACGATCGGCGCACTCTTGGCAGTGTACGCAGTTCCATAGACCGCCCAAAACTGCGGCCTTGGCGTGAAGCATCGGGTCTTTGCCCCTAGAGTCAAACGTCGCTCTGTGTGCGTGAGTGAAAACAAAAGGCTCCATATAGTCGCTGCTATCAGCCGTTAGCTTACTACACTCCGACGCGCAGCATCCGCATAGGATGCAGTCCCACTGCTTTTGGATCTTGTCGTACTGCTCTTGGGTTTGCTTACAGCCTTTTTCGGCAGAGAATTCATCCTTAGGGATAAAAGTCGGGCGGATCTTTCTTAGATTTTCTATAGAAGGCTCCCAGTCTACGACTAGATCTGATATCACTCTAAAATTTGCTAGCGGAGAGACCGTTATGACCTCTGGATTATCGTATGTCGCCAGCAGCTCTTCCATCTTTTCGTCGCAAGCTAGCACAGAGTGTCCGTTTACCCTCACGCCGCAAGCGCCACAGATAGCTGACCGACAAGATGCGGTGAAATTTAGCGTCGCATCCAAATTTTGCTTGATAAATAGCAAAAGCGATAGCAAAGTCTTGCCCTCTATATCTTTTTTATCCACGACATAGGCTTGTTTGTAGTGTTGCGTACCGTCGCATCTGTCTATGATTATTTTCATTGCGGTTTCCTTCCGTCAAGCGAGAATTCCGTGACGACGACGTTTTTATAGCCAAGCTCTAGCTTGCCGTCGTTTAGCGTCACGATGCTATGTTTTAAGAAATTTACGTCGTCTCGTTTAGGGTAGTCCTCCCTAGTGTGAGCACCTCTGCTCTCTAGCCTTTTGCGCGCAGCCAAGCAGGCGCAGCGAGATAGAAGGATCAAATTTCCCAGCTCCACGTAGTCGGTAAACGCCGTATTCATAACCGGATTTGCGTTTGGTACGCTTAGCTTATCGTAGCGAGCCTGTATATCCTCTAGCGCCTTTTCCAGGGCATCTAGCTTGTCTTGGGTTCTAAAGATACCCATATTATCCCAGTTTTGTTTACCTAGCTCCTCGCGCAGGAGATACATTTCGTTTGCTTGACCTTTGCCGTTTGCGACTTTTTTAAATTTCTCGCGCCATTTTTTGGCAAGCTCTTCGGTGTTTTTGCCGCTACCAAAATCGGCCGTTTTAGCATACGCGCTAGCTCCCTTGCCGGCTAACTGACCCGTTACCACCGCGTCTGAGAGCGAATTTCCTCCGAGACGATTAGCTCCGTGAATAGAGACGCACGACGCCTCGCCGCCTACGTAGAGACCCGGTATCTTCGTGCTCATATCCTCAAATTTATCCACCTCTATGCCGCCCATTGAGTAGTGCGCGGTAGGCCTGATCGGCACCGGATGCTCTACTAGGTCTAAATTTTCAAAAAGCAGCGCGGTGTGTCTGATTTTAGGCAGTTTTTTCATTATGGTTTCTTTGCCTAGATGCCTAACGTCGATGAGTACGTACGAGCCTAAACCCTCGCCGTAGCCGCGCCCTTCGCGGATCTCGGTCTCGATAGCGCGAGCCACGACGTCGCGAGGAGCTAGCTCCATCTTCTCGTGGTAGTTTTTCATAAATCTCTCGCCCTTGTTGTTTAGCAGATATCCGCCCTCGCCGCGAGCCGCCTCCGTGATGAGGGTGCCGCCGTTTGCCACGCCGGTCGGGTGAAACTGTATCATCTCAGGGTCTTCAAACCCAAGTCCCGCTCGCACCGCAGCCGCTACGCCGTCGCCGGTGGCGATATAGGGTACCGAGGTTCTGTTGTAAAATATCCTCGTGTATCCGCCCGTCGCCACCACGAGAGCCTTACAAAGTACGGGAGTGATATCTCCGGTTTGTAGATTGCGTAGTACGACGCCCTCGCATTTACCGTCCTCTACGCCGATATCTAGCAGCTCGTAGTCCATTAGAAATTTAACGTCGTTGCTGACAGCTTCATCAAAGCAAGCATGCATAACTATGTGACCGGTTTTATCCGCCGAATAGTTACATCTGCGTTTTGAGGCGCCGCCCATCATCCTTTGCGCTACGCCGCCCGGTACGTCGCCTTTTTTAGCGTCTACGCCGCCGCTTGGATTTCTGGAAAATAGCGTGCCGATATAGTCCATCTCGGCTATCGCTTTGCCCGCTAGTTCGCAAAATTTGATCGCCGCGTCCTGATCTACTAGATATGCGCCGCCTTTAACGGTGTCGTAGGCGTGCAGCTTATACGAGTCGCCGTCAGAAAAATTCGTCACGCCGTTTATGCCGCCCTCGGCCATACAGGTGGCGTTTCTTGAGGGCATCATCTTAGTAGCTACGATGACACTAAGCTCCGGGGCGGCTTTTCTAGCAGCAACCGCTGCGCGCAGTCCGGCGCCGCCCGAGCCGATAATGAGAATATCGCAAGAAGGAAGCCCGTTAGCCTTACGGCTAAAAGACTCTTTTTTAGAAGTTTTTTTGCTTGGCTTTTTGTCGTCGCAGCCGCTAAGCGTCAAAGCTCCGACGCCGATACAGGCTCCTTGCAAAAACCTTCTTCTGGATAAATTTTCGTTCATTTGGTATCCTTTGTTTAAACTAAAATTTCGCCGAAATTCGAGTTTATAATTACAAGCCTTTATCGAGCAGATAAAGACGCCTTAATCTTGTACCTTTCTGAAACAGAATTATAATACTTTTTTTTTAAAAAAATATTAATATTACACCATTTATAAACTAAAATTTTAGAAATATTTTATCATCTATGTATAAATTTTGAAATCAAATTTCAATCGCATACCAAATGCTTGGTCGTGGATTATGCCGCGATTTTGATATTTTCGGCTGAAATTCGTAAATTTACATAAATGCGATTTTGCCGATATTAAATCAGATAAATTTGCTCTTATTAGCGATATAAATCAACTAAAAACGTAAATTTAAAGCATTGGATAAATTTGCTTTTCGTATTTTGCGCGCTTTTATTTAAGCAAATAAGAGAAATATCACATAAATATCACAAAACCCGGTTTTTTAAATTTAAGCAGTTTTTTTATACAATCGTTTAAATTTAAAATCGCGGAAAATAAGATGCAATTTATCCCCAAAACCATACCTTTTGTAGAATTTATCGCGCTTATGGCGCTTCTTACCTCGCTTGGAGCTATGAGCACAGACGCGATGCTGCCCGCACTCATGCAGATCGGCCTGGATCTTGGCGTTACGCAGATAAATCAAACCCAGCTCGTCATCTCCTCGATGTTTGCGGGCTTTGCCGTCGGACAGATATTTTACGGGCCGCTTAGCGACTTTATCGGGCGACGAAATGCCGTACTGCTCGCGCTTGCGATATTTACGGCAAGTTCCTTTATTTCGGTCGTCACGAGCGATTTTACCGCGCTTCTAGCTAGCAGATTTTTCCAGGGGCTAGGCGCTGCGGGCCCCAGGATCATCGCGATGGCGCTTATTCGCGATCTTCACGAGGGGCGTGCGATGGCCCGCGTGATGAGCTTTATCGCGGCAGTTTTTATCATTGTGCCGGCACTCGCCCCGATCATCGGCGGCTTTATCTTTAAAATTTATAATTGGCGCAGCATATTTTTGATGCTTACTTTTATGGGACTTGCGTGCCTAGCGTGGTTTGGACTGCGCCAGAGCGAGACTCTGCCTGCGCAAAATCGCAATAAATTTAGCCTAAATTTGATAAAACGCGAGGCCGCGCAGGTTGTGAAAAACAGGCGCACCGCAGGCTACACCATCGTTTTGGGGCTGATTTTTGGGATGTTTTTGAGCTATATCAGCACCGCTCAGCAGATTTTCGAGGTGAGTTACAAGCTGGGCGACGAGTTTCCTATATATTTTGCTATAAACGCGCTGGCTCTAGGTGTCGCGTCGATGATAAACGCAAAACTCGTGATAATCTACGGTATGCGCTATCTTAGCCTCCGAGCTATGGGGGCGTTTTGCGTTATCGCGGTCGCGTTTTTACCGGTCGTTCTTGCGTATGACGGAGTGCCGCCGCTGTGGACTTTTATGGCATTTTGTATGAGTAGCTTTTTTTGCGTGAGCATACTTTTTGGCAACCTAAACGCGATGGCGATGGAGCCGATGGGCAAGATCGCGGGCATGGCGGCTGCGCTGATCGGCTCGGTTTCGACCTTTGTTTCGCTTCCTATCGGCGTCGCAATCGGGCAGATGTTTCGGGGCACGCTAACGCCTATGGTCGCGAGCTTTGTGCTTATCGGAGCGACGGCCTTTGCACTACTTTATAGGACTTCAAAGATTTCTGATGGGTAAATTTGCACAGACCGAGTTTTATCAAATTTGAGCGGTAAATTTGGCTACGCTTAAATAACCACGCCGTCCGCAAAAGCGCCTTATAAAGCAAATTTACGCTATCATTGCGCAAATTTAAAGGCAAGATATGAAACCCAAATACAACTTTTTCAAAAACTCCAAATTTGCATTCGAGGGGCTTGCCGCGATGCTAAAAAACGAGGCGGCGTTTCGCACCGAGCTTTGCGTCATCGTTCCGCTCGCGGTAGTTTCGCTATTTTTACCAGTTTCTGCTGCGCAGCACGTGCTACTGATCGCCGTTTTCGGCCTCGTTTTGATCTGCGAGTGCCTAAATACCGCGATAGAAGCGGTAGTGGATCTCGTTTCGCCGGGCTTTCATCCACTAGCTAAAATCGCCAAAGACTGCGCCTCCGCCGGCGTTTGCGTCTCTATCGGCACGGCTGCGATAACTTGGGCGTGGGCTATTTTTTCGCTAATCTTTTAAGAGTAGGGTGAAATTTGACGGCAAAAACGGTAGCGACTTTACGCTAGTCGGGCCTTAAATTTGCGCCGAATTTGATTGGCGGCTAAAAAGCAAGCTACGCCGCCAAATCCCAAAAATCCGTCGTTTGGCTAGCCGGGCGCGTAAAATTTATAAAAAAACGGCTAAATTTAACCGCAAAACTGCGCAAACGCGTTGCCGTTTGCAAAACCAGCAAGAAAGCAAGCTGCGAAAATTTAACCCGTCTGGCGCCAAAATCGCTCTGAATGACTAAAGCTTTAAGCTTTTTTTGGATAAAGTTTCACTCTTATTGTCAATGTTAGGAAAGCTATGAAGCTACGTATTTCTTGGTTTAAATTTACGCTTTTAAACGCCATTTTTATCGCCGCGCTAAATTTCGCATTATTTAAATTCGCCTACTCAAAGCTTAGTTTTGACGCGGACGCGCCGATGGCCACAAGCCTGCCGGTTATATATTTTTCGCTACTTTGCGCGCTGTTTTCGCTCGTTTTTTTACCCTATCTAGCTAAGCCGGTTAGCATCGCTGCGATTGCCATTACGTGCGCTAGTAGTTACTTCATGCAAAGCTACGGTATCATAATCGATAGCGAAATGATAAGAAACGTCGCGCAAACGGACGCGGGAGAGGTATTAAGCTTTTTAAATCCAAAACTCGTTTGCTATATGCTATTTTTGGGCGTTTTGCCCTGCCTTTTGGTTGCTTTTGCGAGGATAGAGTACGGCGGTGCAAGGCGGCATATAAAGATCAAATTTTTAACGTTTATAGGCTTTTTTGCGCTCGCGGCGGCGCTATTTTTGCCGCAGACTAAGTCCATTATCCCGTTTTTTCGCGAAAATAGCTTCATCAGAGCCTACAACCTGCCGTTTTATCCGATTTACGCGGCGCAAAAATATATAAAACTCGAGTTTTTTAAGCCCGAATTTAGGCAAATCGGCACGGACGCGACGATGAGGCCCAGCCACGAGCGGCGACTAATGGTGCTGATCGTGGGCGAAACGGCACGCGCGAAAAACTACTCGCTCGGCGGATATGCCAAAAACGACACGAATTTTTACACGAAAAACGAGCCAAATTTAGTCTATTTTAGCGACGCTCGCTCATGCGGAACAGCTACGGCGGTCTCGCTGCCGTGCCTGTTTTCAAAGTCCACGAGAAAAGAATACAGTAGCAAAGAATTTAGCGAAAACGCGCTTGATATCTTAAAACGCGTCGGCGTCAAGGTCGTGTGGCTAGGCAACAACTCGGGCAAGTGCAAGGGCGTTTGCGACCGCTTGGACGCGGGCGACGTCGAGTATTTTGACGCGGGATACGATACGAATATGCTACCTTCCTTCAAAAAACGCCTCGAAAATCTCGCGCAAAACGAGATCATCGTCCTGCATCTGCAAGGCTCGCACGGACCGGCCTACTACGCGCGCTATCCGAGCGAATTTCGTAAATTTACCCCGACTTGCGACACGAGCGAGCTTGGCTCCTGCGATAGCGATAGTATCGTAAACACATACGACAACACGCTGCTTTTTACGGATTTTTTTATTGACGAGGTCATCAAGGCGGTCAAGGACGTGGGCGGCGATAAAAGCGCGGTTTGGTACTTCTCCGATCACGGCGAGAGCCTAGGCGAAAACGGCATTTATCTGCACGG
>CAUSAR010000074.1:0-8264 GCA_963529735.1 uncultured Campylobacter sp. | reverse complement strand
AGCGCGCATCAAGCGACATCGCAAACGACCTAAAAAGCGGCAAGGTGATGGATAGACTGCTTAGCGGCGACGTGGGATTTGGTAAAACGGAAGTTGCGATGAACGCGATATTTAAGTGCGTAAAATCGGGCTTTCAGGCACTATTTTTCGTGCCGACGACGCTTCTTAGCTCCCAGCATTTTAAAAGCCTAAAAGAGCGGCTTGGTAAATTTGATGTTAGCGTCTTTAAGCTCGACCGTTTCACGAGCGCAAAGGAAAAAGCGGTAGCCGTAAAGGCGCTAGAGGCGGGACAGCCCTGCGTTTGCGTTGGTACGCACTCGCTTTTGTCGGTTAAGCCCTCAAATTTAGGCCTCATCATCATCGATGAAGAGCATAAATTCGGCGTAAAACAAAAAGAAAAGCTAAAAGAGATCTCAAGCGCCTCGCACGTGCTATCTATGAGCGCGACGCCGATACCGCGCAGCCTAAATATGGCGCTTTCAAGCGTTAAAGGCTACTCCGTGCTGCAAACTCCGCCAAGTTCGCGCCTAGACGTGCGAACCAGCGTGCGCGAATGGGACGAAAAGGCGGTAAAAGAGGCCGTGATGCGAGAGTTGCGCCGCGGCGGGCAAATTTTTTATATCCACAACCACATCGCCACGATGCCTCAGGCAAAAAAGCAAATTTTGGGCATCATGCCAAATTTACGCATCCTCACGCTACACTCCAAGATCGACGCTAAAACGACCGAAGAGGAGATGATGAAGTTTGAAAACGGCGAATACGACGTGCTGCTAAGCACTAGCATCGTAGAAAGCGGCATCCACCTACCAAACGTAAACACCATCATCATCGAGGGCGCAAATAAATTCGGCATCGCAGACCTACATCAGCTACGCGGACGCGTCGGCAGGAGCGACAAGCAGGCGTATTGCTACTTCCTGGTCGAAGACAAAAATGCCTTAAGCGAGGACGCCCTAAAACGCCTGGTCGCGCTTGAGAGTAATTCGTTTTTGGGCTCTGGCAGCGTGCTGGCGTATCACGATCTAGAAATCAGAGGCGGCGGTAACCTAGTGGGCGAAGCTCAAAGTGGCCATATCGAGGCGATCGGCTACTCGCTATACATCAAGATGCTGGAAGAAGAGATAAATAAGCTGCTAAATAAAGAGAGCTTTGAGAGCGCGAAAATCGACCTAAAACTTAGCATAAACGCGTTTTTAAACTCGGAGTTTATCGGCGAGGATAGGCTGCGCCTAGAGCTATATAGACGGCTCAGCAAGTGCAAAGAGGTTGCCGAGGTTTATGAGATAGAGGGCGAGATCGAGGATAGATTCGGCAAGCCCGACATTTACACCAAGCAGTTTTTAAGCCTTATTATAATTAAAATTTTAGCGATAAAAGCGGGCTTTAAAGCCATCTCAAACGCCGAGCAAAACATCGTGCTAACCGCGCAAAACGGCGAACAAACCAGACTAAGATCAAAGAGCAAAGACGATGACGACGTGATAGAGGAGATATTGATCTATCTTAGAAAACTAAATAAAGGACGGGCAGAAAAATGATAGACTGGAACACGACTGCCGCAGCGATTTATCGGCGCAAATTCGGCGCTTTAAAGGGCGTAACGGACGTTGATTTTACGCAGCTTGACGGGCTTGTGGGGATCGAAAAGCAAAAAGAAGAGCTCGTAGAAAATACGCGCAAATTTTTAGAAGGCGAGGGCGCTAATCATGCGATACTCTGGGGCGCGCGAGGCTGCGGTAAAAGCAGTCTGGTTAAGGCCGTTTTTACTAAATTTTACCCCGAGGGCCTTCGGTTAATCGAGCTAAAAAACGACGAGCTAGAGATGATACCAGAGATCATTTACGAGATTAGGGATAGCAACTTTAAATTTATCATTTTTTGCGACGACCTTAGCTTTGAGACGGGCGATAGGAGCTATAAATTTTTAAAACCCGTGCTTGAGGGCTCGATCGAAAAGGCGCCAAAAAACGTGCTGGTCTACGCCACCTCAAACCGCCGCCATCTCATCAGCGAGCTAAAAAGCGACAACGAAGGCACCAGAGTCTGCGAGACGGAGCTGCACTATAGCGACGCGGTCGAGGAAAAGATCGCGCTTAGCGATAGATTCGGGCTTTGGCTTAGCTTTTATCAGGGCAGTTTTGCGGACTATCTAAAGATAGTTGATTTTTATTTTAAAGATTTCGTGGGCGATAGAGCCATGCTTCACGAGCTAGCAAAGCAATACGCCCAGCTACGCGCGAGCCGCTCGGGACGCACGGCAAGGCAGTTTTATCTAAGCTATAAAGATAAAATTTGATGGCAAATTTAACTAAAGTGGGCTTTGTGGGCGATATCGTCGGGCGCGCGGGACGAAGCGCGGTTATACAAAATTTGCCCAAATTTAAGCGGGAATTTAAGCTTGACTTTATCGTCGCAAACGCTGAAAACGCAAGCGGAGGCTTCGGTCTAACCGCGACAAACGCGCACGAGCTGCTGGGCTGCGGTATCGACGCGATCACGGGCGGTAATCATAGCTTTGATAAAAAAGACGTAGTCGCGCTGATGGACGCCCTGCCTATCATCCGCCCGTATAATCACTTCGCGGGAACTGCGGGGCGCGGCGCTATAAATTTGAGTAAAGATGGCAAGAGCCTAAGCGTGGTAAATTTGATGGGGCACTACGGCTTGCCGCATACGAATAACGCCTTTTTAGAGGCCGAGCGCGCACTGGGCGAGTGCGAGAGTGAAAATATCCTAATAGACTTTCACGCCGAGGCCACGAGCGAGAAAAACGCCTTTTTTAGGCTGTTTTGCGGGCGAGTCGGGGCAATAGCCGGCACTCACACGCACGTTGGCACCGATGATTTGCAAATAGTTAGCGGCACTGCATACGTGAGCGACGTCGGGCTTAGCGGGGCGTTTGACGGCGTCATCGGTATGGACGCGGAAGCGCCGGTGAAGAGCTTTTTAACGGGGCTTAAGCACTCGTTTAAAGTAAATGAAAAGTGCAGGCGAATCTTTCAAATGGTCGTGTTTGAATTTGACGGCGGGCGCTGTGCGGACGCCTTTAAGATCCGCGTGATAGACGGAGTTGGCGAGCCTTTGGTGCAGCGCGCGGTGAAGCTTTAGCGTGAAAACCGAGCATAAATTTATGCAACCAAGCGCGTATTTTAGGCTATTTTTGGCCGTGCTTTGCGTAGGATTTGCCGCGGGCGCGGGCGCTGCGGCGCTAACCGAGGTCATACATTTTGCCGAGTTTTTAGCATTTGGTCGCGCAAAGAGCGATTTTGGCGTCACCCCTGATCAAGTTAGCGCATTTAGGCGTTTTGCGGCAGTTTTAGCTTGCGGGGCGGTTGCTAGCATAGGTTGGTATTTTTTGCATAAATTTAAACCGTTTTTAAGCGCCGGCGAGATAATAGAGGGCAAAAATCCTTCGTTTGCGTCAAATTTAGCTCATGCGTTTTTGCAGGTTTTTACCGTAGGTCTGGGCGCTCCGATCGGCAAGGAGGTCGCTCCGCGCGAGCTTGGCGCGCTGTTTGCGTCAAAAATTTGCGCCTTTTTCGCTCTTGATGCGGCTTGGTGTCGCTCTCTTGCGGCTTGCGGGGCTGCAGCTGGGCTTGGTGCGGTTTATAACGTACCCTTTGCCGGAGCGATTTTCGCGCTTGAGATTTTGTTAAAAAGATTTGATAAAAGGGCGGCTTTGGCGGCATTTGGCGTCTGCGCGGTCGCTGATTTTACGGCGAATTTTAGCGTGCCCCGCGAGGCTCTTTACGTCGTTAGCGACTTTAAATCAACGCCTGCAAACCTTGCGCTAGCCGCATTTGTAGGCATTATAGTCGGTATGACGGCTAAATTTTATCAAGCAGGCGTCGCCAGAGTCGAAGCAAACCGCATAAAAGACGGTAAAATTTTGATATTTTTACCGCTTGCTTTTGCGGTTACGGCGCTTGCGGGCGCGTTTTTACCCGAAATTTTAGGCAACGGTCAAGCTGCGGCGCAAACGGCTTTTAACGAACAAATTTCAGCTCTTTATGCGCTTGGTTTGCTAACGGTAAAGGGCGTTTGCGTACTTGTGCTTTTAAAATGCGGCGCATACGGCGGCACTCTTACGCCCAGCTTCTCGCTAGGCGCGCTTTTAGGGCTTTGTTTAGGTCTTACGGCGGCGAATTTCGCGCAGGTAAATTTAAGCGCGGCGGCTCTTTGCGGCGCGGCGGCGTTTTTGGCGATAAATTTAGACGCGCCCTTTACGGCATTTGCGCTGGCTGCGGGCTTTTGCGATATAAATCTAAACGCCGCTACGGCCGTAATGCTAAGTATCGCTTGCGCAATGGGCGCTAGAAATCTACTCTCAAAATAAAAAGGAAAAACGATGGATAGCACGCAGCTTTTTTTGGCGCTAAAAAACGCGGGCGTAAGAGCTGACGAGGATGGCCCTCTTTGGTGGCCCGGAGCCGGCACTTTCGAGGTCGTCGTAGGCGCCGTTTTGTTACAAAATACCAACTGGAAAAACGCCGATAAAGCGCTAAATAATCTAAAAAACGCAAATTTGATGAGCGTGGAAGGTATCGTAAAAACTCCCGCGGCCGAGCTTGCCTTGCTCATAAAACCAAGCGGCTTTTACAATACCAAGGCAAAACGCCTAAAAACGCTTTGCGATGCGATTTTTAAAAAATTCGGAGATTTTGAAAATTTCAAAGAAAACGCGAGCCGCGAATGGCTGCTAGGCGTCAAAGGCATCGGCGCGGAGACCTGCGACGCGGTGCTTTGCTACGCGTGCGGGCGCGAGGTGATGGTCGTAGATAGCTACGCTTTGCGGATTTTGAGCTTTTTGGGGTATGAGTTTGAAAGCTACGAAGAGGCGCAGGAGTGGCTGGGGGCCGTAGATAGCGAGCAGATTTGTAAAGCATACGGACGCGAGCTAGAGATGAATGAAATTTACGCCAAATTTCACGGCAAGATAGTGGAGTTTTGCAAAGCGCACTTTAACGGAAAGAGGCTAGACGACGCCGGCGAGGAGATACTAAGATCCATAAAATAGGAGCAAAGATGAAGATAAATTTTATAAATTTACAGGCCCAGTATCAAAAATACAAAAACGAAATCGACGAGCAGATCAAAGAGGTGCTAGATAGCTCGGTCTATATCGGTGGCAAGGTCGGCGAGCTGGAGCAAAATCTGGCTAAATTTAGCGGCGCTAAGCATGCTATAGCTTGCAGTAGCGGCACGGACGCGCTACTACTTGCCTTTATGGCGCTTGATATAAAGCCAGGCGACGAGATCATCACGACGCCTTTTACTTTTATCGCTACGGCCGAGATGATAGCGTTTCTGGGCGCAAAGCCCGTGTTCGTCGATATCGACGAGAGGACGTATAACATCGATCCAAATTTGATCGAGGCTAAGATCACGCCAAAGACCAAGGCTATCGTGCCGGTGTCGCTTTTTGGTCAGGCGGCGGATATGGCGGCGATAAACGCTATCGCGCAAAAGCACGGCCTAACCGTTATCGAGGACGCGGCGCAAAGCTTTGGCGCGAGCCAAAACGGCGTAAAGTCCTGCAATCTCTCGCGCATCGCTACGACCTCGTTTTTCCCGGCTAAGCCGCTTGGCTGCTACGGCGACGGCGGCGCGATATTTACGGACGACGACGCCTTAAACGAAAAGATACGCATCCTGCTCAATCACGGCCAGTCCGAGCGCTACATCCACAAATACGTCGGCATAAACGGCAGACTCGACGCCATCCAGGCGGGCATTTTAAACGTCAAGCTAAAGTACCTTGACGCCGAAATCGCAAAACGCCAAGAGATCGCGGCGCGGTATTCTTGCGAGCTAAAGGGCGTCGTAACGCCTTTTGTCGCGGAGGGCAACATCTCGGCGTGGGCGCAGTACTGCATCCGCGTAAAAGATAGAGCGAAAATGCTAGAGATCTGCGCGCAAAAAGGCGTACCGACGGGGGTCTATTACCCCGTGCCGCTGCATTTGCAAGAGGTGTTTAAGGATCTTGGCTATAAGCGTGGGGATTTTGCTGTGAGCGAGGCGGTAGCGCAGGATATAATGGCGCTACCGATGTCTGCGTTTGTAACCAAGGAGGAGCAAGACTACGTCATCGAGGTTATAAATAATGCTTAAATTTGCGCTCATAGGTCTTGGCGTCATGGGCAAAAACCACTACCGCGCGCTTCAAAACGTCGCGGGCGTGCAGATAGTTGCGCTTTGCGATCCGTTTAGCAAGGAAAATTTCGCACAAAAAATTTACGCTGATCTTGACGAGATGTTAGAGAGCGAAAATTTAGACGCCGCCGTCATCGCTACGCCGACCTCGCTACATAAAGAAGTGGCGCTAAAATGCATGCAAAAGGGGCTAAATTTGCTCATCGAAAAGCCCGTTTGCGCAAATGCTATGGACGCTCAAATTTTACTTGAGGAAGCGCAAAAGAGAAATTTAAAAGTGGCCGTCGGGCATGTCGAGCGCTTTAATCCCGCAATCGCGGCGCTAAAAAAAGAGCTAGCAAGCCAGGAAATTTATAGCGTACAAATAACTAGAAACGCACCATTTCCGCAGCGAATCACGGATGTTGGGATACTGGCCGATCTGGCCGTGCACGATATAGATCTCATTAGATTTTTAAGCGGCAAAGAGATAAAAAGTGCGGATATAAAAAGCTCGCGCAAGATCCACGCTAAATTTGAAGATAACGCGGTTTTGTCGTTTGAGCTTGAGGGCGAGATAACGGCTCTCATCGCTACCAGCTGGCTAGCGCACAGACGCAAAAGAACGGTCGAGGTCGCGTGCAAGGGGGTTGTTTACGAGGGTGATTTGCTAAATCAAAGCCTCGTTAAATTTAGCGAATTTGACACTAGCTCGTATAAAACGCAAAATATATTCGTCAAAAGAGCTGATCCGCTAACAAGCGAGCTGGAGGACTTCGTGCGTCTTTTAAGCGGCGAGCAAAGCGCGAGCGCTAGCATAGAAGACAGCCTAAAAACGCTAAAAATCATAGAGAATGCGAGCTAAATTTTAGGCTGAAATATAAAAGAAAATTTATTTTTTTATATTTTATTTATATTTATGGAAAAAGAAGTTATTATTACACGATTTTTTCAGAAGGAGTCTAAATGATATACGAAAACATCGTCCAAACCATCGGCAAAACGCCGGTCGTAAAGATAAACAGCGTGCACGAAGAGGGCATGGCTGAAATTTATGCAAAGCTTGAGTTTTTTAACCCGGGCGGCTCGGTAAAAGATAGAATCGCCGTAAATATGATCCTCGGTATGCAAAAAGAGGGTACGCTAAAAAAAGGCGACGTCATCGTGGAGCCAACTAGCGGCAATACCGGCATAGGCGCGGCTATGGTCGGCGCGGCGCTGGGATACAAGGTCGTGCTAGTGATGCCTGAAACCATGAGCATAGAAAGACGCAAGCTGCAAAAGGCCTACGGCGCTGAGCTCGTGCTAACCGAGGGCTCAAAAGGCATGAAAGGCGCGATCGAAAAAGCAAGCGAGCTCGTGCGCGAAAAGGGCTACGTGATGCTAAGCCAGTTTGAAAACAAATTTAACCCGCAGGCTCACGAGCTAACTACGGCAAAAGAGATCATGGAGGGCTTCGGGGAGCTTGACGCGTTTATAGCGGGCGTAGGCACGGGCGGCACGCTAAGCGGCACCGCAAGAGCGCTAAAAGCAAACGGCTATAATACTAAAATCGTAGCCGTCGAGCCAAACGACTCCGCCGTGATCTCTGGCGAAAAGCCGGGCCCGCACAAGATCCAGGGTATCGGCGCGGGCTTCATCCCGGCTACGCTTGATACCGCTTGCATCGACGAGGTTGAGCGCATAGATAACGACGAGGCCTTTGAGGCGGCTAGAAATCTAGCTAAAGAGGAGGGTATTTTACTAGGTATCTCGGGCGGCGCGGCTCTGGCTGCTGCAGTAAAGGTCGCAAAGAGGCTAGGTAAGGGCAAAAAGGTGCTTTTCATAGCTCCTGATAACGGCGAGAGATATCTCAGCACTCCGCTTTACGAGGCGTGATTTGGGACTGATAGCCGAACTAAACGAGCTAGTCGCAACCGTACGCGAAAAGGACCCGTCGGTAGCCTCGTGCTGCTACGGGGCTATCCTCGTCAACACCCCCGGCATCCATGCCGTCGTTTTTCATAGATTTGCGCATTTTTTGCATGTTAGAAACTGGCGATTTACGGCGCGCTTCGTTTCGCAGATGTCGCGCTTTTTAACGGGCATCGAGATACATCCGGGCGCCAAGATCGGCAGGCGGCTTTTTA
>CAUSAR010000073.1:0-8355 GCA_963529735.1 uncultured Campylobacter sp. | reverse complement strand
AAAACGTCGTGCTGAGGCTGAAGCGGGAGCTGGGGGTTAAATTTAAAAACATCAGTGAAAGTGGATATATACTGCTAAGCGGCGAGTAAATTTGATTTGCGGCTTGTCTTTTGAGCGTCTTTGAATGAGTTTGAAATTTTAAGTCTGCAGCAGACTACTTGTCTAGCCTTGACTTAAAATTTCTACACAACATTCAAATCCATCTCAAAATACTTCGCCTTATCTTTTTACTTTCAAATTTGAAGTCAAATTTGTAAATTTGGGTCGCCGAGACCCGCACCTTGAAAATGTCAAATTTGAGTTTTTAAATTTGTAAATTTAGCAGGATATGAGATAAATATTCCAGACGTCGGTAGGCGTAGTTTAAATAGTTTTTGATTAGGCGTGACGGGAGCATACATATAGTATGTGACCGAACGCCTTAATCAAAAACTACTTTTAAAATCCGTCAAGCGCGGGGAATCTTAGATTTAAATTTTATTGATTTCGCTACTTCGCGCATTATACACAAACCAGCTTAGTATCATCACCAAACAAAACGCCCCAAACACCGCAAAAAACGCAAAATTCGCCCACGAGTAAATTTTGATAAATCCCGCTTCGTTCGCCGCGCTAAAATCAGGCGCAAAAAGGCTCGGGCAAATTTCATTTAGCGGTAGCGCAAAAGGAAAACTAATCTCGCTAACGCCGCTAAAATCGCTAGTGGAGTAATCAAGCCCGAATATCACGCCCAAAAAAATCAGGAAAAATCCCGCGAGCTTGACGCTAAAAACCTTTGGCGCGCACATCGCCACACATACGCCAAACGCAGCAAACAGCGTCGCAAAGCGCAGCTTCACTACAAGCGCGTCCGCAACCGCGCCGCCCAAAAACAGTTCGCACAAGATAAATTTGACCGCCAAAACCGCAAGCAACGCCGCCCAAAACGCCCGCCTTCGCTGCAAGTTGTACACAAAGCAGACAAAGCCCTTGTTTTCGATATTGTAGTCCATTATTTTGCTAGCAGCTCCTTGACTGCCGCCGCCATCGCGTCTACCGAGCCGATCGCCTTCACATTTATCAGGTATTTGCCGCCGACCACGTACGCAGGCACGCCCTGGATCTTGGCCACGTCGTAGCTATCGTCCCATGTTTTTAGGATCTCCTGCGCGCGCTCGCTAGCCAGAGCCTTGTCGTAGTCTGCGTCGCTAACGCCCGCCGCGCTAAGGGCAGTCGCGATAAATCTCGTCTTGTCTTTGCCGCCGTTAAAATCATCGTCCTTGTCGTGAGTGGCCTTATAGATCGCAAATTTGGCTTTTTTAAATTTAGACTTGTCGCTAAGCAAACTAACGTCGCTAGCCTCGTCTAAAACGATCATCGCAGCAAAAATTTTACTCGCCGTTTCGCCCAGTTTGCCTTTGGTTTTTAGGTGATACGGGATAAATTTGACTCCGTCTAGCTCGCTAAATAGCTTCGGCGTGACGGTTCGGTCAAATTTGTAGCAGTGGACGCACTCGTAGCTAAAGACCTTTACTACGCTATCTTTAGGCACGCTTAGAGGCTTTTCTAGCGTCTGATAGTCCGTGCCCTCCTCCAGCGCGTTTGCGCCAATGCCAAGCAGACAAATGGCGGCTAGAGCTCGTATAATCTTGGAGATCGTTTTCATCGAATTTCCTTTACGGTAAATTTTAAAGATTGTATAAAATAAAGGGTAAATTTGAGATTAAGCGGGCTAGACTCGGTAAATTTGACGGGTTAAATTTAAACAAAGCGGCAAGCTAAATTTTCTTTCAAATTTAACTCGCCGCGTAATTACCGAATCCAGCCGCGCGCCCGTTTTTGGCGGCGGCCAGAAAAACTAAACCGGAAAAGGTCAAATTTAATAGTTAAAGATATTCGGATCGATCACCATCGCGCGGTAGGCTACGTCGTCTCTAGACGCCGACTCCACGTCCATCTCAAATTTGATGTCGTTTGTTTTCGGATCGATCTCCACGAGTACCATTTTTATCGTCTTATCGGGCTTTAGCAGATAGACGTTCGAGCTTGAGATGAAGTACGTGCTTTTATCCTTTTGCCACTCCACGACGCTCGTAACCGCGCTATAGAAGTCAAATCCGCGCTCCTTGCCAAACTCCCACGTCTGCTCGACGGTGCCCTTTTTCTCGTCGATCTTGTACTCGACCGCACGAGAGTATTTTTGCTCTTTTAGCGCAGGCTGCTCCATGCCGCGGCCGTCGCCGTTGTCAAATACGCTGATGTGCTTTACGGAGCCCTTGTTATCGTAGCGCGGAGTGAGCCACGCGGTGTGCTGCGTCCACGACCAGTCGAAGTCGCCCTCGCACCTTGAGTTTTCGCATTTGATTTTGTTGCCGTTTTTATCCACGGGCACTAGCACTTTTTCTTTAAAGTCTGCGCTCCAGCCCTCAGGACTTGCGAGGATCCACTTTACCTTTTTGTCGCGGCCGATCTTGACGATACCTTGGTGGCGAAGCGAAAGGATGATGCCGTCGTCGCTAGGATCGTGCGAGATCGAGTTTACGTGCGCCCAGTTGCGTCCCGTGCCGGTAGAGGTCACGTCACCAAACGGCAGATCGTCGCTGATTTTGATCTCTTTGGCGTCCATATCGATATTTAGGCACACGGCGCGAGCATCAAGAGCCTTGATTAGGTTGCTGCGGTAGACGTTTTTGCCGAAAATTTCATTCAGATCCCACTCGTCCACGACCTTACCGCTGCCGTCCACTTCGATGATGTGATCTCTGATCGTGTGCGAGAGCCTGCCGTCTGCGTGGTGGTAGTTGTATTTACCGACGCGAAGCAGCAGATGATCGCCCTTAAGCGGCATCACTTCGTGGCTAAGGTCGATGTAGCCGCGCGGCAGCTCGCGGTTATACACCTCCTTGCCCATCATGTCGTAGCGCATATATCGCTGCGCCATACCCCAGCTCAGATCGCCGTTTGGCAGCTGGTGAAAGCCCATCATCATGCCGCCGTCCATCACCCTGCGCTCGCTGCGGTCGTAAAATTTCTGATAGTCCAGATACCATCTGACCTCGCCCTGCGTATCGACGACGAAATTTTCGGTGAAATCATTCCAGCTAGCGGCACCCCCGTTTTTCCAATCAAGCGGCTTATAAACGCTCGTGATGGTGTTATTGATGAGATAGAGCCTGTTTTTAAACGCAGGATCGACCTTTTTAACCTTCATCTTTTGCATGTGGCTAAATCTATAATCGCGGCTATACGTTACGATCGGCTGAGCGTAAATTTTATACTTTTCGACCTTCTTTTCGCCGTTAAAAACGTAGCTTACTTCGACTTCATTTAGATAGTCCGGATACAGCCCCCAGATCGGCACGCCGTCGTGCGTCAGCAGCGCATGCTCGGAGACGTTATAGGCGATGTCGATGCCGCCGTTAGGTTTACCGAGCACCCGCACGCGGATATCCTTGATGTCCTTGCCCGCCCTATCGATGACGGCCGTTAGAGGCGCCACGTCGTAAGGGTTGATAAACACCGAGCCAAGTTCGCCTTGGGTTTTTACCTGATGCGCCAAAACGCCCGCACTCGCAGTCTGCGGCACTGCTATAAACGCGCCGCTTGCCAAGGCCGCAGCCAAAACAATAGAACCGAAAAAATTCTTACGCATATTCGCTCCTTTTGGGTAAATTTAGCTAATTTTACTACTACCAAATCACATAATAATCACACTAGCTTTAGATTTTACTTAAATATCAAATTTAAAGCTAAATTTTAATATGAAGGCTTAAATTTTAGAATGAGGTCGAGCCGGATAACGGGTCAAATTTTGATATAATTAGCCCGAATTTATCAAATTTAAGGAGAAAAAATGCCTTTCATAAACGTCAAAATGGCAGGCCCAGAGCCGACAAAAGAGCAAAAGCAAAAGCTGGTCGAGGAGATGACCGACACTATGGTGCGCGTACTGGGCAAAAACCGCGAGCGAGTGCAAATTTATATCGAAACATACGACGCAAGCTCGATAGGCTCGGGCGGCAAGACGCTTGAGGAGATTAGAAAGGAGCAAAAATGAGCGAATTTTCAAAAGAGGATCTAGAGCGCAAGATCACGCTAGCAGCCGGCGATACGGCGCCAAATTTCACTCTAGAAAACAGCGACGGCGTAAGCATCAGCCTAAAAGACTTCGTCGGCAAAAACGTCGTGCTGTATTTTTATCCAAAGGATAACACCCCCGGCTGCACGACCGAGGCATGCGAATTTAGCGCGCTTTACGATGATTTTATAGCCAAAGACACCGTGATCGTGGGCATTAGTCCCGATAGCGTCAAATCACACGCGGGCTTTGCGCAAAAACAGAGCCTAAAGCACATCCTACTAAGCGATCCCACCCACGAAGTCGCCAAACTCTACGGCGTCTGGCAGGTGAAAAAAAACTACGGCAAAGAGTATCTGGGCATCGCGCGCTCGACCTTTGTGATCGGCAAGGACGGCAAGATCGCGAAGGTGTATAAGAGTGTGAAAGCTAAGGATCATGCGGCGAAGGTTTTGGCCGATCTTGTGAAGTGATTGCGGCTTGTCTTTTTGCCCTATACGTCGTTGCTTTTAAATTTGGCTCGGTCATTACCGACGAGGTAACTCCCGTCGCCAAATTTAAAAGCGCCTCGTCTAGAACAAAAATCCTACGCCTTATCTTTTTCTATTCAAATTTGAAGTCAAATTTGCAAATTTAACTTCAAATTTTTACTCACCGAGACCCGCATTTTGAAAATGCAAATTTTAAACCTGCGACGCTTTGCTCGCAGAGCAAAGCAGTGTCGCCACCTCTAACGTGCAGTGGGGTTGGAGAGGGCTTGGGAGAGGGTCTGTCTCGGACAGTTACGAGCGCAAAGCGCGAAATAAAGGAAGGCGACGCTTCGTAAGTAAAACCCCCTTCCTCTCCCGAAAAAAAAGAAAAAGAGAGTTCTTTTGCTTCGGCTTTGCCTCGCAACTACAAACAGAGGGTAATTCAAGCCCTCTTCCCCCTTAACAAAGAAGTAAAATGTAAATTTGACAACTAAATTTTAGCATCTTAAAGATACGGGTCTCGGCGACTCAAATTTAAAATATTCCCGCAAATTTAACCTAAAAATCCCGTCAAATTTTCGCTTAATTTTTTGATAACGATTATTTTCTAATTATCAAATTATTTATATTCGAGGAGTAATATTTCAGTTATTAAATAATTTTAAAGGAGAAAAAATGGTTAAGTTACAAGAAAAATACGGCCTTTTTATAAACGGCGAATTCGTCCCCGCAAGCAGCGGCAAGACGCTAGATACCTTTGATCCCGCCACCGGCAAAAAGCTAGCCGCGATCGCGGACGCAAGCAAAGAGGACGTGGATGCGGCGGTCAAGGCTGCGCGAGAGGCGTTTAAGACGTTTCGCCACAGCACCGTAAGCGAGCGAAGCAGAATTTTGCTCAAAATCGCCGATATAATCGACGCAAACAAAGACTTTTTAGCCGCGGTCGAGACGATGGATAACGGCAAGCCTATCCGCGAGACGCTAAACGTGGATGTGCCGTACGCAGCGGAGCATTTTAGGTATTTTGCAGGCGTGATCCAGGGCGAAGAGGGCAGCGCAAACGTGCTCGAAGAAAAGCACCTCTCGCTAATCTTGCGCGAGCCTATCGGCGTCGTAGCGCAGATCGTGCCGTGGAATTTCCCGTTTTTGATGGCGGCGTGGAAGCTAGCTCCCGTCATCGCAGCAGGCGACACGAGCGTGCTAAAACCGTCGTCTGAGACCAGCCTGAGCGTGCTAGAGCTAATGCGCCTCATAAAAGACGTGCTTCCAAAAGGCGTCGTAAACGTAATCACGGGCAAAGGCAGCGGCGCGGGCGAGTTTTTACAAAAACACAGCGGCATCGACAAGATCGCATTTACCGGCTCGACCGAGATCGGACGCGAGATCGCTATCTCTGCAGCTGAAAAAATCATCCCCGCAACGCTCGAGCTAGGCGGCAAATCAGCCAACATCATCTACGCCGACGCGGACTTTGATCTAGCTCTAGACGGCGTTCAGATGGGCATTTTGTTTAACCAAGGGCAAGTTTGCTGCGCAGGCAGCAGGATATTTGTCGAGGAGAAAATTTACGACAAATTTATCGCCGCGGCGGTGGAGAAATTTAAAAATCTAAAAGTCGGCGATCCTCTGGATCCAAAGACACAGATGGGCTCTCAGATCAACGCCAAACAAGCCGCCAAAATCGTCGAGTACATCAACATCGGCGTCAAAGAAGGTGCCAAAATCGCCGTCGGAGGCAAACTAGCGGCTGCGGGCGATAGCTTCGTCGAGCCGACGCTGCTAGTGGACGTGAGCAACGATATGCGCGTGGCGAGAGAGGAGATATTTGGCCCTGTGGGAGTCGTGATCAAATTTAAAAACGAGGACGAGCTGATAAAGATGGTAAACGACAGCGAATACGGCCTAGGCGGCGGCGTCTTCACACAGGACATCACTCGCGCTATCCGCACCGCTCGCGCGATGGAAACCGGCCGCGTGTGGATAAACTGCTACAACCAGATCCCGGCGGGCAGCCCGTTTGGCGGATACAAGAGCTCTGGCATCGGCCGCGAAACGCACAAAATCATCCTCGAACACTACACTCAGATGAAAAATATCATGGTAAATTTGACGGGCAAGGTCAGTTCGTTTTATTAAAATTTGCTAGCACAAATTTGGGTCGGACGGTTTGTTCGACCTTTTTTAGATTCGGTGAAATTCTTATAAATTCGCACAAATTTAAAACCGATTTTTATCTACTTTCGTTTTAAATTTAATATCAAGCCGGTGATTTTGTAACAAACGAAATCACCCATCTATCCTGCAAATTTGACTAAATTTAGTTTTATGCATTTGGATCGTTAAATTTACAAATTTTAGAAGCCAAGCTCTTATGGCTCATTACGAATTTTTCCGCAAATTTGCCGAAAAAATGATACCCCGATCCAGCCTGCGCTATCACGTCCAAAAGCTCGTCCGCATGCGTAGTATAGACGCCGCCCGCATGGCTCACGCCTCTATCAAAAAGCGCTTTAGGCGACATCGAAACGGTTGGACCTACGACGATGACTTCGGCCCCGCTCTTTTTTAAGCTCAAGATCTCCTCCAGCGTGTCGTTTAGTAGCGTGACGCCGGTTATTATGAGATTATCAGCCGCTCTGATCGCGTCCGCGGCGCATTCTTGCGGGATAAAATACTTAAGCTCATCGCCTTTTAGCGCGCTCTTATCAAGCTCCAAAATGCGAAAATCCAGGCCGTTTTTCATCATAAATTTGATGTAAGGCACCAGCGCGCCTACGATCACGCTAAACGAGCTGCGCTTGATAGCTAGCTCATCAAATGGATCGGCCTTAAATTTAGTCACATACGGACTACCAGAGCGCTCATAACATGTCTGCGAAAGCGCGTTTAGAGCAGCTACGGCGATGGTTTTTTTGATAGGGCTATCGCTAGATAAATCTTTTAGAAGAGTTTTTACGTTTCTGCCGCAGATGTTGCCGGAATTTGGCATTACCGCGGCTTGCGACGGACAGCAAACGGCCTGCGGAAAGGACTTTAGTGGGGTGTAGCTCACGCCGCAAACGCCGTTACTTAGCTTTACGCCCGTAAAAAATAGTCCAACCACAACGCGCTGCACGTTTAAATTTTTTATTTCGTCGCCTAAATTTTCATAAATTTGGCTTAGGGTGTCGTTTAAAATTTTACCCACGGCAATCTCCTTTCGGCTATGCAAGTAGTTAAATTTTATGAAAATTTTACAGCAAAATATTTTAAATTATATTAATCTATATCATATTTGCATCTAAAATAGATGGCGCCCAGCGGCATAAAATTAGTCAAATTTTGAGCCTAAATTAATATCTAGCTTCATTACTTCTCCTTGCGAGTTAAAATTTATCTTATTCTTTTGATTCTTTAAATTTTGATATTGATTGAAAAGTATGTCCGTCTCATGTTTATCATAGTATAAATTTTTAATATAAGATATCGTTTCATAATCGAGATTGTTCCCCTTGTCGTATATTGAAATGAAAGAAAATATATATTCTCTATCGCAATCCATTTTTTTATCAATTAGCTTTTTATGGTTATAGCAAAACGGGTATATGCTCTTTTTTTGTTGATAAACTACATCCCTAAATATAGATTTTAAAAGCCACCTATAACATCTGTTTTCTGGAGTAATTATGTCAAATTTTTTAGTTTTTGTTTCGTACATAATTGGTAATTGTATGTCATTTTTACTTATAAATACAAAATCAGTAAATAGGTCGAATGAGTGGTTGGCACCATCTCCAAACCTCATATATATAAAATTCTCTATAAAATTTCCATCTTCGTCAATCAAAT
>CAUSAR010000072.1:0-8931 GCA_963529735.1 uncultured Campylobacter sp. | reverse complement strand
TGAGTGTTTTGGACGCTCTTGATCTTTCGTTTTATATCTTTTAAATTTGACATATTCTAGCCTTAGTTAGCGGCAAACGTCGCTTTAAAGTCTTTTAGCGCCTTATGCAAAAGCTCCTCGATCTCTTTGTCAAGTGCTTTTTTGGTTCGAATTTGCTCGAAAATTTCAGGATACTTCGCCTCGATATAAGGATAAAGCTCAGCTTCAAATTTTGTAACGGCTACGGTCGGAATATCGTCTAGATAGCCTTTCGTGCCGGCAAAGATGATAACGACTTGCTTTTCAACGGCAAGCGGACTGTAAGGAGGCTGTTTTAGCACCTCGACCATCCTTTGGCCGCGCTCAAGCTGTTTTCTCGAGCTCTCGTCAAGGTCGCTCGCAAACTGTGCAAACGCCTGAAGTTCGCGGTATTGCGCAAGGTCGAGTCTTAATGTTCCAGAAACTTGCTTGGTTGCCTTTATCTGAGCCGCACCGCCGACGCGAGAAACCGAAAGACCGACGTTGATCGCAGGGCGGATACCTGAGTTAAATAGATCAGACTCAAGGAAAATTTGACCATCGGTGATAGAAATAACGTTTGTCGGAATATACGCAGAAACGTCGCCAGCTTGTGTCTCGATAATAGGAAGCGCTGTTAGAGAGCCTGCGCCCAGCTTATCATTTAGCTTAGATGCGCGCTCTAGTAAGCGAGAGTGCAAGTAGAAAACGTCGCCCGGATACGCTTCGCGGCCTGGTGGTCTGCGAAGAATCAAGCTCATTTCGCGGTATGCGACGGCGTGTTTTGAAAGATCATCATAAATGATTAGAGCGTGGCGAGAGTTGTCTCTGAAATATTCGCCCATAGTTACGCCTGCATAAGGAGCCAAGTACTGAAGTGCAGCAGCATCTGAAGCGCCTGCATTTACGACGATGGTATATTCCATAGCGCCATACTCTTCAAGCTTTTTAACGACTTGCGCGACCGTTGATTGTTTTTGTCCGATCGCGACGTAGATACAAATAACGTCTTGACCTTTTTGGTTGATGATAGTGTCTATTGCGACGGTAGTTTTACCGGTTTGGCGGTCACCTATGATGAGCTCGCGTTGTCCGCGACCGATCGGCACTAGCGCGTCAATAGCCTTGATGCCCGTTTGAAGCGGCTCATGAACGCTCTTTCTAGCCATGATGCCTTTTGCTTTTTCCTCGACAAATCTAGTCTCGCTAGCTTCGATCGGGCCTTTGGCGTCTATCGGCTCGCCGAGCGAATTTACGACGCGGCCTATCAAAGCATCGCCCACAGGAACGCGTAAAAGTTTAGCTAGGCGTTTTACGCTCGAACCCTCTTTAATACCGTCCGTTTTACCCAAGATAACGATACCGACACTGCTTTCCTCTAGGTTTAGAGCCATGCCTTTTTCGCCGTTCTCAAACTCGACCATCTCACCGGCCATAACGTTTTTTAAGCCGTAAACGTTAGCAACGCCGTCGGCTACGGATATAACCTTGCCCGTCTCATTTACATCGACGTTAAGGCTGAAATTTTCAATCCTTTCCTTGATGATGGCGCTGATTTCATCTGCTTTTATTTTTGCACTCACGCTTTTTCTCCTTTATATTGCTTTTAATATGTATTCGCTCATTTGGGCTTTTAGCCTATCTACCGAAAAGCTAGCCTCCACGCCCAAGTCGTCTAGTTCGATCTTGATGCCGTTGTAATCGCTTTTTACCGGCTCTAAAATGATTTTTGCGTTAAATCTCTTAGAAAAGCTGCTTTCAAGCTCTGAAATTTGAACCTGGCTGATCTGCGAGCCGCCGTAAATTTTGCCGTAAAAAACATTATCCATTTTTGACTTTTGCGCTAAAAGCTCCGAAACGATATTAGGCAAAATATCAAGTCTTTTATTTTCGCCCAGTAGTTTTATGAAATTTACAAATTTCTGGTCCGCCTCACCAACTAAAGATAGAACAAAATCCGCTTTTTGGCTATTTTTTAAATTTGGCGAAACGATGATGTTTTGAAATTTTTCGTTTGCAAATGCGTTTGCGATCTCTTGTAGCTTAGCGGTAAAGTTATTAAACTCATCTTTGCTAAGGTCGCTAACTAGGGCTTTTACGTATTTTTTTGCGATAAGTTCTTTCATTAGCCGACCCTCTTAAGCATGATATTGATAAGCTCGCTTTGATCCATTTTCACGCTGTCGCTTGCAAAAATTTCATTTAAAATTTCGCCCACGACGGACTTAACCATGCGTCTTTTTTCAAATTCTTTTTGATCTTGGAAGCTTTTTTCCAAATTTGCGACCTCTTGTCTGGTTTCTTCTTTGATACGCTCAGATATCAAAACAGCCTCTTTTCTAGCCGTTTCTACTAGACTGGCTGCATTTGCTTTTGCCTCTTCTACGCGCCTTAGAGCGTCGTCTTTTTTGGCTTTTGAGTCTTTTAGTTTTTGCTCGATATTATCAAGTCTTGCTGCGATACCGGCGATTCTTCCTTTGTAGGCGTTTTTAATAGGGTTTGCTATAAAATAATACAAAATCGCGGCAAAAACGATAAAGTTTATCGTCCTAGGCACGATGTCGTATCCGCCATCTGCCATCAAAACAAAAGGACATAATAAAAGTAAAATTTTGCTTTTCATATTAAATCCTTGCGAGTTTTGCTTTTAAAGCAGCTTGAAGTTCAGGCAATTTTTGCTGCAAATCAGCTCTAAAATCGCTCTTTTGAGCGTTTAAATTTTGGATAAAAGCATCGTAATCGGCCTCCAAAACTCCGCGCTTTTCGCTGACTATCTTAACGGCCGCGTCTTTTGCAGCATTGATAGCCTCCTGCTTGATCTTGCCAGCTTCGTTTCTTGCGGCGGCTATGAGCTGTTCTATCTGCGCTTCATACACGCCAAGATCGCTCGTATTTTTGCTAGCGCTCTCTTCGTCGTTTTTTATCGCATCATTTCTAGCGTCTATAAATTTAAGTAGAGGCTTGTAAAGGATGGAATTTAAAACGGCAATAAGCCCTAGAAAAATAACTGCCGTCAGGACGACTAACGGCAAATTAATTTCCAACATCAAATCTCCTTAAAGTTTAATATTTTCTTAAGCATAATAAAACCGTGCTTATTTTACAGAAAAAAAGGATAAAACAAGCTAAATTTAAAGAAATATTTTATTTTATCTTGTTTATTAGCCTATCGATATCAGCTATGTCATCAAATTCGATAGTGATTTTTTTGCCTTTTATCTTAATCGGTACGTCAAATTTAGAAAAAACCTCTTTTAAATTTGCAAGTCTTTCAAGGTATCTTTCATCTAGCTTGAGCGCTGTTTTAGGCGGCAATTTATTTTTTAGATTCTTGACCAAATTTTCCGTCTCGCGCACGCTAAGACGCTGCCCGATGATGGTATCGACCGCCGTTTTTTCGTCGTTTGGCTCAAGCCCCACGATGACCTTGGCGTGTCCTTGCGTTAGTTTGCCCTCTTTTATATACTCCTGCGTCATGGCGCTAAGGCTCAAAAGCCGCATGGTGTTTGTTATCTGAACCCTGCTTTTGTGGATGATGTTTGCAAGCCCGTCCTGCGTTATTTTGTATTCATCTATTAGCTCTTTGTAGGAATTGGCAAGCTCGATCGGATTTAGGTCTTCTCTTTGGATATTTTCTATGAGTGCTAGTTCGCGAAGGCTTTGGCTCTCGATGTCGGCGACTATAGCCTTTATCTTGCTTTCGCCCAGCATCTTAGTCGCGCGAAATCTCCTCTCGCCCGCGATTAACATATATCCGCCGTCTTTTTCTATTACGATGATCGGTTGGATGAGTCCGTGTCTTTTGATACTTTCGCTAAGCTCTCTTAGCGCCGTTTCGTCGAAATTTTTGCGCGGCTGATATGGGTTTTCGGTAATCAACTCAAGGTCTATTTCTTTTATTATTTCGCTGTTACCTTCGTTTATTTCGGCTTTATACGCTAGCTCTACATCACCCAAAATCGCTTCTAGTCCGCGCCCTAGTCCGCCTTTTTTAGCCATTCGTTATCCTAAAATACAGCATGCCAAATTTTGATACGCTACCGAGCCGGGTGATTTTATGTCGTATAAAATCACTGGCTTACCAAAGCTCGGGCTTTCGGCAAGCTTTACGTTTCGCGGTACTATTACGAATTCATCACCCATATCCTTGTTTTTAAACAGTTTATTTTCAAAATGCTGCTTTAAATTTGCCACCGTTTCCTTGGCGAGGTTATTTTGCGAACTGTACATAGTCGGCAAAAAGCCTTTTATATTTAACTTCGGATTTATGGTTTTTTTGATGATTTTTACCGTATTTAAAATTTGTGCAAGCCCCTCTAATGCGTAAAATTCGCACTGTATCGGGATTATCACGCTATCGCTAGCACTTAGTGCGTTTACGGTGATACTGCCTAGCGCCGGAGGACTGTCGATGATGATAAAATCGTACTGCCCCTCAACCTCCTCTATCTTGCTTTTTAGTATCTTTTGATAGTCTTTATTTTGCTCGCTTAGTTCTTGCTCTATACCCACGAGACCGATGTTTGAAGGCGCTAGAAAAAGCGTCGGTATCTCGGTTTTTAGCACTATTTGCGAGAGCTTTTTGCGACCCGTGAGCACATGGTAGATGTTGTACTCGTAGTCGTTTCTGCTAAAGCCCATTCCGGTCGTCGCATTAGCCTGCGGATCGATGTCGATGAGTAGGACTTTTTTTTCGGCTACCGCTAGCGATGCAGCCAAATTTACCGCCGTAGTCGTCTTTCCGACGCCGCCTTTCTGGTTTGCGATAGTTATAATTTCACACATGAGAATTTTCCAATTTTTTTGTTTTTTAATTGATTAATTTTACAAAAAACTTACTTTGTCCAAGTTTAGTTTCGGCTTTAAAATTTCTGAAAGAATTTTGCGGTGCGTATCCGCCGATATTTTGTAAAAATATTAAATTTTACGTCAAATTTAAGCAAATTTATCTGAGTGAAAAAACCCTTCGACCATTTATATCCAAAGAGCCGTCAGATAGGAGTTTTGCGTATTTGAGCGCCACTTCTTCGCCCTCAAAGTGCGTGATAAATTCTCTTGATTTTTCAAATTCGCCCTCAAATTTTTTAAAAACCTCCGCCCAAGACGGAGCCGCTTGCAGCCTCTTGCAAAACTCCCCGACCGTGGCGCTAGGACTCACGTCTATGTCTAAAATTCCCGCGTTTTCTGGCGCGTTTTTTAGATTTATACCCATACCGCAAACGTAAATTTCGCCAACCCTCGTTGTCAAGGTTCCGCCGATTTTTTTATCGCCGACGTAAAAGTCGTTCGGCCATTTTAGCCAGATTTTCGAGCCGCGAGCCGCGAGCACTTCGCGCATAATCATCGAAAAGTAAATCGATGCCGACTCGCCCTTTAGATCACCTGGCAGCGCCGTTTCGCTCATACAAAATGAAAAAAATAGATTGCCTTCTAGCCCGCTCCACGTGTTGTTTCTACTGCCGATACCCTGCGTCTGCTCTTTTGCCACGAGCGCAAAAGGCGGCTGTATTTCGCCGTTTCGCAGCCCTTCGACCAAAACTTTTTGCGTAGATGGGACGCTATCTGCGAACTCTATTCTCAAATTTTATTCCTTTTAAATTTGCTGTTTTATTTTACATTGCGAGCGCATTAGTATCATAAATTTACAAGGCAAGCTTCGCTCGGCTCAAATTCACGACACTATATCGCCGATGCCAAGCCGCTTGCCGTTTAGATAGGCGCTAGCATCCACCGGCTTTTTACCGGGCTCTTGCACCTTTATGATCTTAACCGCACCCTCGCCGCAAGAAACGCGAAAACCAAGCTTATCGACTCTTAAAATTTCGCCTGCACGTTCAAATTTACGCCCGCTAGATTCGCGCAAAAGCTCTAGTTCTAAAACTTTAAGTCCGCCAGCTAGATAAATCCCGGGCCATGGCGTTAATGCGCGAAATTTATTATAAATTTGCTCCGCGCTCTGCTCAAAGCTAAAGAGCCCGTCAGATTTGCTTATTTTTTTGCAGTGCGTGGCCTGCGCGTCATCCTGCCTGAGCGGCGTCAAATTTGCAAAATTTCGTAGCGTTTTTACAATCAGCTCGCCCGCCAGATCCCCCAGCTCGTCAAACAGCTGCGCCGCCGTTTTGTCCTCGCAAAGAGTGTAGGCAAAATCAAGAATATCGCCCGTGTCAAGCCCCGCATCCATCAGCATCGCCGTTACGCCAGTCTGCTTCTCGCCCGCTAGTAAGGCACTTTGGATCGGGCTTGCGCCGCGATATTTTGGCAGGATTGAGGCGTGCAGGTTTATGCAAGGAGCGAGCTCAAGCACGGCCTGCGGCAAAATTTTACCGTATGCGGCAACCACGATAAAATCAGGCTTTAAGTCTTTTATCTGGGCTGCGACCGCCTCATCTTTCAAGTTCGCAGGTTGAAAGATCGGCACGGCGGGCAAGTGCTGCTGTGCGTAAATTTTAACTTCGCTCGGAGTTAAAATTTGCTTCCTGCCAACAGGCTTATCGGGCTGCGTAAATACGGCCGCGATCTCAAATTTCGCCTCCGCAAGCGCGCGCAAAATTTTAGCCGCATACTCGGGAGTGCCCATAAAAACTATATTCATTCTTTTCCTTTAAATTTAGTCAAATCAAGGCGCGAGCGATCACACGGGCGCCGACCGCGCGCAAAATAAATTTTACGCAACCGCGAAGCAAACCCGGTCCGCACTCGCTCGCGCGAAGTAAAATTTATACGCGTCGCACAAACTAAGCCCCGCGCAAAAGGCCGCATCATTGCCGTTTTTCGCGCTTATTTGACGGCGGATTGATTTTCATCTCCGCCTTGATCTTTCCAAGGCCAAAAGGCGCACGGATCTTCGGACCAATAAATCTTTGCGGACGGTTTCGCTCCCAGCTCATCAAGGCTAATCTTGCCGTCATGATTAGCATCGAGCCTCTTAAATTCTGAGCCTGAGCGCAAATTTAGCTCTACTTTCAGTCCGGACGGCACCCCGCTCGCCATCCACTCCTGCAAACTCAGCGCGCCGTCGTGATCCCTGTCGTTAAAGTCCATAAAATTCGGCACCGGATCGGCGGGATCGCACGCATACGAGCCGAAGCATAAAAGTGCAAGTATAAAAATTTTATTCATTTCGCCTCCTTAAATTTTATCTTTTTGCGGCGTTTGCGAGCGATAAATAAAATTTAACTGCGTATGCGGGCGCGCTTAAGGCCTGCGTTCGTCAAAGACCTCTGCGGCGCGGCTTTTAGCGCAGCCTACAGCTCCTTTTTAAGTAGCTCAAGCAGGTTAAATTTTAGCTCGTTTATATTTTGTCCCGTCGCCGAGGAGATCGGCATCACAAAAAACGGCTTGGCGGCGTCAAACTCATAAATATCTTGCTTAAATTTCATCTCTCCAGCCGTGCCCGCAAGCCCCAAATGCGATAAAAACGCGTCAAATTTTTCCTGCAAATTTTCGGCCGCGTCCGCGCGAGTTAGAGCGATCGCGTAGTCTCTTTTTGCAAGCTCTCCCGAAAATTTCGCCGTCTCGGCCCTCAGCGCGTCAAACTGCTCCTCAAGGCTACGATAATTCGCAAGATCGAGCATAAAAAGTAAAATTTTAGTACGCTCGACGTGTTTTAAAAACTGCACGCCAAGCCCGCGCCCCTCGCTTGCACCCTCGATGATGCCCGGGATATCGGCCATCACAAAGCCGCTATATTCGTCGACCTCGACTAGGCCGAGCTTTGGCGTGAGAGTGGTAAACTCGTAGTTTGCGATCTGTGGTTTGGCATTTGAGACGGTCGAGATCAGCGTGCTTTTACCGACGTTTGGAAAGCCCACAAGCCCCACGTCGGCGATGAGTTTTAGCTCCAAGCGCACCTCGCGCGTCTCACCATCTAGGCCCTTTTGCGCGTATTCGGGAGCTTGGTTGATCGAGCTTTTAAAATGCACGTTGCCAAGCCCGCCCTTGCCGCCTTTTAAAAATAGCTCGCGCTGCCCCTCGCTCGTTAAATCACAGAGTAGTTCGCCCGTCTCGGCGTCCAGCACCGCGGTGCCGGGAGGCACGATGAGCTCGAGGTGCTCGCCTCTTTTGCCGTGCATTCTACGCCCCGTGCCAGCTTCACCGTTTTGCGCGCGTATAGCCTTTTTGCCTTTATACGCCGCCAGCGTGTGGGTGTTGTTATCGGCGACGAAATACACATCCCCGCCGTCGCCGCCGTCGCCGCCGTCCGGTCCGCCTAAAATCACGTGCTTTTCGCGGCGAAAGCTCACTGATCCGGCCCCGCCGTGACCAGAGCTTAGAGTTAAATTTACGCTATCTATAAACATTTTTTGCCTTAGTTTTTAAATTTTATTCTATTATTTTTAGTTTGTTATTTTGCGAAATTTTCGGATTATATCGGTTTATTGATTAAAATTTGATTTGCCGTAAGGTTTAAACGATTTGCCATGCACCGTTATTTATGCGGATCGTTTGCGGTAAATTTTCGCGGCTTGGATCAAATTTCAGGATTTGACGAATAGAACGACGATCGTTTCTAATACGAGATTTTTTGATAAATTTTAAATCTTTTCTAAGAGAGTTGGGATAGCGAAGCCGTTTTGAGCGAGAAAAACCTTTAGATTTCATGAAAAACTGAGTTATTTTTAAAAAGGGGCTTTCGCCCCAAGGATTACGCAGCAGGATAAACTGAAACTTTTTTTCTATTTTTATCTAGTCTTTCGAATTTAACGAAACCGTCGATTAGAGCGAAAATCGTGTGATCTTTGCCTAGGCCGACGTTGCTGCCCGCGTGAGTAGCGGTACCGCGCTGGCGGATGATGATGTTGCCCGCGCGAACGAATTCGCCGCCGAATTTTTTAACGCCTAAGCGTCGTCCGATACTATCTCGGTTATTCTGGGTTGAGCCTTGACCTTTTTTGTGTGCCATATCTTATCTCCTTAAGCTGCGATACTTACGAC
>CAUSAR010000071.1:0-9297 GCA_963529735.1 uncultured Campylobacter sp. | reverse complement strand
TTTTTCTCTTCGCTCGCACCCGTCGGTAGAGGCGGCAGGAGTTTTTTTATTATCTTATCTTTTACGTATTCGTCGATTTTTTCGCGATTTTTCTCGCGCTGTTCGGCTTTGACCAAATTTACCGACGCAGCCGCCAGGTCGCGCACCATGCTTTCTACGTCGCGTCCGACGAAGCCCACTTCGGTGTATTTGCTAGCTTCTACTTTGATAAACGGCAAGCCCATCATCTTTGACAAGCGTCTTGCGATCTCGGTTTTACCCACGCCCGTCGAGCCTATCATTAGGATGTTTTTTGGCATGATATCGTCTTGCATCGTTTTATCTAGCTTCATCCTGCGGTAACGGTTTCGTAGAGCGATGGCGATGATCTTTTTGGCGTCCTTTTGCCCGATGACGTAATCGTCTAAAAATTTCACTATCTCTTTTGGGGTTAAATTCATATTTTCTCTATTCTAAAACGTAGGTTTTTATATTCGTGTTCGTGTAAATGCAAATTTCGCCAGCGATCTTTAGGCTCTCTTTTACGAGCTCCTCTTCGTCGATCTGAGCAAATTTATCCAGCGCGCGAGCTGCGGATAGGGCGTAGTTACCGCCACTTCCGATGGCGGCTATCTTGCCGTCTTCGGGCTCTACAACGTCGCCCGTTCCGCTTAAAAGGAAAATTTTCTCGCGGTCAAGCACTAGCATCATAGCTTCTAGCTTGCGCAGATATTTATCCTTGCGCCACTCTTTGCTAAACTCGATCACAGCTTTTAGTAGGTCGCCCTTAGCGTGATCGAGGTTGTTTTCAAACATATCAAAGAGATTAAACGCGTCGGCGGTGCTGCCGGCAAAGCCCGCTAGGACCTTGCCGCCGTGGATTTTGCGGATTTTTACCGCATTGCCTTTTAGTACCGTGTTGCCAAAGCTCACTTGTCCGTCGCCGCCGATGACCGATTTGTTCTTGCCTTTGTAGGCTAAAATGGTAGTCGCGTGAAACACTTATTCGCCCTCGACGTCTAGTTTTAGCGTGGCGCGCACGGCGTGGCCGAGCTTGACGTCCACTTCGTATATGCCGGTCGCTTTTATAGTGTGGGCGAAGTCAAACGCCTTTTTATCTACGACTAAATGATGATTTTTTTCTAGCGCTTCTGAAATTTCATCCTTCGTCACCGCGCCAAATAGCGCGCCGTTTGCTCCGAGCGGCTTTTTAACCTTGAGCGTGATTTTTTCGATCTCGGATTTTAGTTTTTCTATGTTTGCGATCTCGTATTTTAGCTCCTCGGCCTTGCGTTTTTGCTCGGCTTCGTACTGGCGTAAGACATCGGGAGTCGCGGCTTTAGCAAAGCCTTTGCCGATTAGGAAGTTATTTCCGTAGCCTTCTTTTACCTCTTTGATTTCGCCGGCTTTTCCGAGCGATTTTACGTCTTTTATTAGTAGTACTTTCATTTTTTATCCTTTATTTAGTTAAATTTTCGTCCGTTTTTGCGTCCGATGATAAATCTTAGCGCATTTAGTTTGATAAATCCGTTCGCGTCTTTTTGGTCGAACACGCTGTCTTCTTCAAACGTGCAAAACGCCTCGCTAAAGAGATTGTCCGTCTTGCTGTCGCGTCCTAGCACGATGACGTTGCCCTTGTAGAGCTCGACTTTGACCGTGCCGTTTACGTTTTCTTGGCTCTTGTCGATGAGCGCTTGCAGCATGATACGCTCAGGCGACCACCAGTAGCCGTTATAGATGAGCTCTGCGTAGCGAGGCATCAGCTCGTCTTTTAGGTGCGCCGCGCCGCGGTCTAGCGTGATGCTCTCGATCGCGCGGTGAGCTTTTAGCATTATCGTGCCGCCAGGAGTTTCGTAGCAGCCGCGGCTTTTCATGCCGACCGAGCGGTTTTCTACGAGGTCGAGTCTGCCGATACCGTGTTTTGCGCCTAGGCGGTTTAGCTCGGCTAGCAGTGCCGCAGGGCTCATTTTTTTGCCGTTTAAGCTAACCGGATCGCCTTTTTCGTAGCCGATTTCTATTATCTCGCTTTCGTTTGGCGCGTCTTTTGGGCTTACCGTCCAGCGCCACATATCGGCTTCTGGAGCGTGAGCAGGGTTTTCAAGCACTAAGCCTTCGTAGCTGATATGGAGTAAATTTGCGTCCATAGAGTAGGGGCTTTTGCCCGGTTTCTTTTCTATTTTGATACCGTTTTTTTCGGCGTATTTTAGTAGCTTTTCGCGGCTGTTTAGATCCCACTCGCGCCAAGGAGCGATGATGGTTAGATTGTCTCCCAGCGCGTAGTAGCCTAGCTCAAAGCGCACTTGGTCGTTGCCTTTGCCGGTTGCTCCGTGACTCACGCCGTCGGCACCTACTTTGGCGGCGATTTGGGCTTGTTTTTTAGCTATCAGCGGGCGAGCTATCGAGGTGCCTAGTAGATACTCGCCCTCATAGACAGCGTTTGCTCTAAATATCGGAAATACGAAATCTCGCGCAAATTCTTCTTTTAAATCTTCTATAAATATATTTTCGGGTTTTATACCGAGCTCCAGCGCTTTTTGGCGTGCGGGTTCTAGCTCCTCGCCCTGACCGATATCGGCGGTAAAGGTCACCACTTCGCATTTATACTCGTCTTGTAGCCATTTTAAAATAATGCTCGTATCAAGTCCGCCCGAATAGGCGAGAACGACTTTTTTCACGTCTTTTTTCATTCTCTATCCTTTATATTGAGATGACGCGTATTTTAGCCAAATTTGATTAATTTGTTATAAATATTTCCGCTAAAATCGCGTGCGCTAAACGTCAAATTTACATTAAATTTAATATGCAGCCGCGAGGAATTAAAAATTTAAGCCAAATTTGGCTAAAATCGCCGCCATGAGAGTAGATAAGTTTTTAAATACCGTAAATATCACAAAAAGGCGCGCAGTCAGCGAAGACATGTGTAAAAGCGGCGTCGTGAGCGTAAACGGCGTCGTCGCCAAACCGGCCAAAGAGGTCAAGATCGGCGACGTGATAACGATCAAATTTTTAACGAGAGAGGCTCGCTACGAGGTACTAGCGATCCCAGAGACCAAAAGTATCCCAAAATCAGCCCAAGCGCTATACGTAAAAGAGCTATGATAGAGCTAAATTTGGGACTTGGCGAGCTTGATGAAGTGGTAAAAATTTTACCCCAAAGCGGCGTCGTTATCTTGCAGGGAAATTTAGCCAGCGGCAAAACGACGTTAGTAAAAGCCGTCGTAAAAGCTCGCGGCATCGATGCGGAGGTTACTTCGCCCACGTTTTCGGTCATGCAAAGCTACGGGGATAAAATTTATCACTACGATATCTATCAAAACGGACTTGACGCGATTTTACAAAACGGACTTTTTGAAAATTTGCTAGAGGAGGGGCTTCACCTGGTAGAGTGGGGCGACGAGCGACTGGAAAAGGCGCTGGCAAATTTGGGCGAAAAATGCGTCAAGGTAGTCATCTCGCCTAGCCAAAAAGGGCGAAAATACGAGGTTTACGGTGCATAAATTAGAAGTTAAAGATTTACAAAAAACGATCAAAAAAACAAACATCATAAAAGGCATCTCGCTGGAGGTCAAAAGCGGCGAGGTAGTAGGGCTGCTAGGCCCAAACGGCGCGGGCAAAACGACTACGTTTTATATGATCTGCGGACTCATCTCGCCATCTAGCGGCAGCGTGTTTTTAGACGGCGCAGACGTGACGAAGGTGCCGCTACACAAGCGTGCGCATATGGGCATCGGCTATCTGCCGCAAGAATCAAGTATATTTAAAGACCTCTCCGTCGAGGAAAATTTACTGCTCGGCGCCGAGATCCTATATAAAGACGAGGCCGTCCGCGAGAAAAAAGTAAATGAAATGCTAAATTTGCTAAATATCGAGCCCATACGCTTGCGAAAGGGCGTGAGCCTAAGCGGCGGCGAGCGCAGACGCTGCGAGATCGCTAGAAGCCTCATCATTACGCCTAAATTTTTGCTTTTGGATGAGCCATTTGCCGGCGTCGATCCGATCGCCGTTAGCGACATACAAAGTATCGTTCGCGATCTAAAAAAGCTCGGTATCGGCGTGCTCATCACCGACCACAACGTCCGCGAGACGCTAGCCATCTGCGACCGCGCCTACGTGATCAAGGACGGTAGCCTGCTAGCTAGCGGCAGCGCGAACGAAGTCGCGAATAACAAACTCGTGCGCACCCACTATCTGGGCGAAGAGTTTAAATTTGCAGAATAATGCTAAAGCAAACTCAAGCTCCCAAAAATAAGCTCTCGCACACGTTGCGCTCGTGGCTGCCGATACTAAGCAGCAGCGTCGAGGAGCTAAAGGAGACGCTTGAGCCGTTTTTAGCGGATAATCCGTTTGCGAGCGTGCAGCAACGAAATTTAAGCGAGCTACCCAGCGCCGCGCCGTCTAAAAAAGATAAAAATTTCTTCAAAGAAATATCAAAAAACAGCGTAACCGACAATATCGAAAGCTTTAGCGTGGCTAAAACCGGGCTTTACGACAAGCTAATCGAGCAGATAGATAAGCCCCTTTTTCCGACCGAAAAATCCCAAAAAATCGCGATGAAAATAATCGAGTGCATAAACGAGGAGGGCTACTACGAGCCTGAAGTCTTTGACGAATTTAGCGAGGCGGAGATCGAGTCGGTGCGAAAGCGGTTTGCCTACCTAGAGCCCGCCGGCATCGGCGCAAAGGACTACAAAGAGAGCTTTTTGTTTCAGCTTGAGGAGCTAAATTTGGACGAGAAGCTCTTTGAAAGTGCCAAAAAGCTTGCGTTAAATTTCGAAAACCTCTCCCAAATGCGTAAAATCCCGCTCTACAACGAAGCTCTCGCCGTCATAAAGAGGCTAAAAAATCCGCCCGCGATCGAGTATATGAGCGAGGCTGCGGCGATCATCCCCGACATCGTCATAGACACTAGCTCAGGCGGTATCGAGGTGCGCATCAACGACGACTTTTACCCCGAGATCGTCATCGATGTCGAGGGGCTGGACGAAAAGGAGAGCTTCGTCGCCTCGCGCGTAAAAGAGGCAAAGGACCTCATAGACGCGCTTGATATGCGAAAAGCCACGCTGCGTAAGATCGCCCTCATGCTAGTGGAGTATCAGTATGATTATTTTTTCGGCGGTGACATCAAGCCTATGCGCCTAAAAGATATCGCCGAGGATCTGGGGCGAAACCCGTCGACCATCTCGCGCGGCATCTCAAACAAATACCTCGAGTGCTCGCGCGGGCTCGTACCTATAAAGAGCTTTTTTTCCGCTGCGATCGATGAGGACGTCTCAAACAAGGCCATCAAGGACTTCGTAGCAAATTTGGTTCGCAACGAAAACCCCGCCAAGCCGCTTAGCGATCTAAAAATTTTGGAGTTTATAAAGAAGGAATTTAATGTCGAGGTCGTCCGCCGCACGATAACCAAATACCGCCTCGCTCTAAATATCGGCAGCTCCAGCGAGCGCAAAAAGACCTATCTGCTGCAATCGGGTAAGTAAAATTTGACGCTTGGAGCGGGGCAAATTTGCCGAGCACGCCGCAAATTTAAGCTTAAATTTAAAATTTAAGCGGAGTTTTGGCGAGGCTCGCATCGTATTTCTCTTGATTTTTAAGTCTCGAAAATTTAAAATATCCATATGAAGCGCATATTTTTTATTCTTTTTGTCCTATTTTTAGGCATTGCGAGTACTTATTTGATTGAGGGCATCGCTCCTGGCACGGACAACATCATGGGTGGTTTATTTTTCGGTTTGATTTTGGCTATACCGTTTTTTTGGTTGTTTCGCTGTTTAGGGCTTATTCCTTGCGATCAAAATATTAAAATAACGCCTATAGATATATTTTTCGACGATAGCAACGGCGATAGTTACTTTTACGTTTTTAATCTTACTATTTCTTTGATTTTGATGTTGTTTATGGGCCCTTACGCGTTAATTATGGCTATAGTTTGCGTGATTTTTCAGGGCACTATTAAACGGTTACTAAATTATATTTTTTATGCTAAAGTCTAAAATTTAAATCTTATTCCGCCGCCCCCGCTTCAAGCTCCTTAAAATAAGGCTTCAAGCTCTCATAGGCATTTTGGATACGCTGAAACTGCGTTTTGCACTCGTCCAAAAGCTCGGGGCTAAGCGCAGCGTGAAAGTCGGGGTGATAGGCTTTAACTAGCTCCAGATAGCTGTTTCGCACCTCTTCAAAGCTATCGTTTTTATCGCATCCAAGAACTGCGAAATGATCCTCGAAAAGGCTAGCAAGTGCTGCAAATTTGGCCTCGTTTTTCTTGGCGCAGATTTTGATCTGTTTTTTAAATTTTTCAAATTCCTCTTCGTTATAGTTAAAGATGATCGAAAATTTCATATATTCGCTTTTGTTAAACAGCTCCTCTAGGCGTGCGCATTCGCCCAAATTTGCGATATTTAGGGCGATTTGACCCTCGGCGGATAAAATTTGCTTTGACTCAAAGCCTCTAATTATGTGCGAGATGAAGGCTTCATTTGAGCGATCGAAGCTAAATATCGCGCCGCCCCGTACGAAGGCGACATCAACAAAAACCATGGCTTTTAGCGAGTTTGGTTGGATGTAGTGGAGTTTGATGGTTTTATACTCGGCGAAGTTTAAATTTACGTTTTTTAGCTCGTATCTTTGGCAGAGTTTTTTTAGAAATTTGACGAAATATTTGCGCTGAACCTTCTCGTTTTCGTCGTAAAACGACATCACCTTGCCTTTTTGCCCCAGCGTCTTGGCGAAGTTTCGCTTTATGAGCGCTTGCAGCTCGAAAAACAGATCCGCGTCTGATGTTTCTATGCTTAGAGATTCTAGATTTTGACTTACTTTTATCAAATTTTGCCTTTATAAAACGCATTTGAAAGCATTTTTTATTCCGCTTTTTCCCACACGGGCGTTTCGTCTAGCGGGACGTATTCGCACAGGCGCTCGTAGGGCTTGTAGCCGGCTTTATAAGCTAGGCTAGGGCAGTCTTTGACGTAGTAGCCTAGGTATATCCAGCGCAAATTTAGCTGCTGTGCGAGTAAAATTTGCTGATAGAGCGAGTATCTGCCGATGCTAAGGTCCGCAAAATCAGGGTCGTAATAGCAATAAACCGCCGAGATACCGTCGCTAAGGATGTCGATGAGATCTACGCCGATGAGCCTGCCGTCTGCAAAATACGCAATCTCCTTGCCAAACTCCGCGTGTCCCGCGACGTAGAGCTCGTAGTAGCGGCGAAAGTCCAGCTCGTAGTACTTCCACTCGCGCTTTTGCTGCATAAATTTATGGTATTTTTTATATAGCGCCACGTGCGCGTCGTCTATGAGCGGCTTTGTGAGGATGATTTTGGTATTTTCGTTTTTGCGTATAGTGCGGCGGGCGGATTTGCTAAATTTAAAATTTAGCGCATCGACCCTGATATTTACGCACTCGCGGCAACCCGCGCAGTTTGGCTTGGAGAAATATTTGCCAAAGCGCCTAAAGCCGCGCCTAGCTAGAGCGTCGTTTACGGCAAAGTCGCAGCCGTCTATGTAGCGATACTCCATACGTGAGTCCCTGTCCTTGAGGTAGGGGCAGGGGCTGGGCAGGGTGGAAAACGGCACGACTAGCACTTTTTGATATCCGCGTCCTTGACGTAGGCTAGAAACTCGTCACGCAAATTTTGCTCTTTGTGCGCGATGGCTTCTTCTTTGCTGAAGGTTTTTGACTCAGGCTTTAAATTTTGCTTTGCGGCATTTTTGGCGGCGGAATTTGAGCTCAAATTTGCATTTTGCTCCTTTTGAAGCTCTTTTTTTATATCCTTTAAACTATCGAAAAAATCATTCATCCGCGTGCTCCTCTTTAAATTTTCTGGCGTCTTTTACTCTTTGTATCGCGGCGGCGATGGCGGCGATCACCTCTTCGTTGTCCTCGTTGTCTTTGGTTTTCATCTTTTCTAGCAGGGTAGGCATCTTGTTTTCGACGTATGACGTATCGAAAAATCCTCGCCTAAAGTCGCGTTCCTTGCTAATGCTGAGCAAAAACGGGATCGTGGTTTTGACGCTGCCTTCGATCGTAAACTCATCTAGCGCGCGTTTTAGTTTATTTACGGCTAGATCGTAGCTAGGGGCTCGGACGATGAGTTTAGCTAGCAAGCTATCGTAAAACGGCGGTATCTGATAGTCTTTATATAGGTGGCTATCGACACGCACGGAAGGGCCTAGAGCAGGGTAGTAGCCGGTGATCTCGCCAGGGCTTGGGATGAAGTTTTGCCATGCGTCCTCGGCGGTGATACGCGCCTCGATCGCAAAGCCTTGCGTGATAACGTCGCTTTGCTCCATGTCGAGGATCTCGCCAGCTGCGATACGAATTTGACGCACGATGAGATCCACGCCCGTGATCTCCTCGGTCACGCCGTGTTCGACCTGGATGCGGGTGTTCATCTCCATAAAATAAAAGTTGTTATAGTCATCTAACAAAAACTCGATCGTGCCGGCGTTGGTGTAGTTCACGGCCTTTGCCGCGGCGACTGCGGTCACGCCCATGCTCTTTCGCAGGCTTTCGCTCATCGTCGGACTCGGCGCTATCTCGAGGATCTTTTGGTGGCGGCGCTGTATCGAGCAGTCGCGTTCGGCTAGGTGGATGATGTTGCCGTATTTGTCGCCTAAAATTTGAAACTCGATGTGGCGCGGATTTACGACATATTTTTCCATGAAAACTTCGTCGTTGTTAAAAAACGCCTTAGCCTCGCGCGTGCAGCTTTCAAAGCTAGATTCTAGCTCCTCTTCTTTCCACACCACGCGGATACCGCGTCCGCCGCCGCCGCCGCTAGCTTTTAGGATGACGGGGTAGCCGATGCGCTCGGCGTAGAGCTTGATGTTTTCTATCGTTTCGTTGTTTAGCTTTTCGGTGCCCGGAACGATAGGGATGCCGTTTTTATTCATCAGATAGCGAGCGATGTTTTTATTGCCCATTTTGCGGATGACGTCGGCAGTAGGTCCGATGAAAACCAGCCCCGCATCCTCGACCTCTTTGGCAAATTCGTAGTTTTCGCTCAAAAATCCGTAGCCCGGGTGTATGGCGTCAGCGCCGCAAGCTTTTGCGACCTCGACGATGCGCTTGGCGTCTAAGTAACCCTTGATCGGATCGATACCGATCTGGTAAGCCTCGTCGGCTATTTTGACGTGCAGGCAGTCTTGATCGGGCTTGGTGTAAATGGCGACGTTTTTGATGTGTAGGTCTTTGCAGGCGCGGATCACGCGAACGGCGATCTCTCCGCGGTTTGCGATCAAAATTTTATGTATCACTTGGCTTTCCTTTCTTTACCATTTTTCAAATTTTACTCTTTTTTGCTTGCTGATGCTTGAAATT
>CAUSAR010000070.1:0-9568 GCA_963529735.1 uncultured Campylobacter sp. | reverse complement strand
TTGGCGTGGGCGTTTCGGTGGTGCTTATTTTATTTTACGATCAGTCGCTGATGATTACTCGCGGCGCCAAGTGCGATCTGGCGACGAGAAAGACGCGCGAGGGATAAATTTGCCTTTTATAAGTTAAATATAAATCGGTAAAATTTGACTCGTGAAAGATAAAATTACAGGCAAAAAGGAAAAACATGAAAATACGAATCTACTACGAAGATACCGACGCGGGCGGCATAGTCTATCACGCAAACTATATAAAATATTGCGAAAGGGCGCGCAGCGAGATGTTTTTTGGCTCAGATGTTAAACCTTTTAGCAAGGACGGGCATTTTGTCGTGAGCGAGATTCGGGCGAAATTTAAAAAACCGGCCGTCCTGGGCGATCTGCTCGAGGTAAAAACGAGCGTGGCAAGCCTAAAAAAAGCCTCCGCGCTCATAAATCAAAAAATTTATAAAATCGCAAATTTAAGCGGTGAATGCCAGCCCGAGCTCGTCTTTGAAGCAGATGTCGAGGTCGCGTTTGTTAGCAACCTAAGGCCGGCTAAGATGAGCGAGGAGATAGTTGATTTTCTCTCCTCTTATTGCTCGTAAAAGCCGTATTCGCCGGCTTTTAAAACCTTCGTATCATAGATAATCTGCGAGTCCTCGACGCTCTCACTAAAAAGCCTCTGCGCGCCGCGGTTTAGGTAGGTCGCGTAGATGTAGTCAAGCCCGGCGCTAGCGGAGTAACCCACCCAGTTGAAGTTCAAATTTTGCCCCAAAATTTCGTTGTTTGAGTCTAGCGCGCCGTCGGTTTTAGAAATCGAGTTGGCTATGTAGAGCTTTTCTCTATCTTGCGGTTGCATGAGCTTAAAGATACTCGGCGCGTAGTTTATCTGAGTGCTTAAAAGAGCGTTAAATTTGACGTCGTAAAGGCGCATCTGAGAGCTCACCATCGAAGCTTTTACTAGCGGAACGTTTAGGAAAACGGTCGCGCCGCTTAGTCTGGAGTTGCCAGATAGCATTGACTTTAGGTCGGTGACGCCGTTTGCGATCTCGTTTTCGTAGGCTAGCCCGCCGCTAAACTCGTCAGCGTAGCGATTTAGTGCCGCTCCTAGCGCGCTGCCGTCGGAAAACGCCGCGACTTGGCCGTTTGAGAAATTTAGTAGCTTCTCGACTTGCCCTTTGTAGTCTATACCGCCGAATATCAAATTGTCCTGCGGCGAATCGACGCTAGATATGTGTAGGGTCGGCACGAAAGCCGTCATGGCGGGGTCTAAAACCTCGTTTAGATATTTTGCGCCAACAGGCGTAAACGGCGCGATGATATAGGCGATATTTTCGCTTCTAGCGCGCGCTAATGCGCCGTCGATAGCGCTCGGGGCTTCGTTTCCGATGTTGTAAAATTTAACGTCGATAGCGGCGTTTTGCCTGACGACGTAGGCGATAACCGCGTTTGAGACGACGCCGGCGTAGCTTTTTATGCTATCTTGCGGGATGATGACGGCGATCTTAAGCTCGGCGCTGGAGCTTGGCGTCAAGCTCTCGGTGCCGGCGTTTACGTATGAGCCGTTTAGCGCGTTAAAGGCTTGTAAAATTTCTTGATTCGAGCTGCCTTCGTAGCGAGCTAAAAAGCTGTGCAAAAGACCGTCTCTAACGAGTTCTAACAAACATGTGTCGTTACACTTGACGGGTTCTAAATTTATATAAATTTCGCTTGCCGGCGGGATATCGGAGGGTTTGTCACTCCTGGCAAATAGCGCCGAGCAGATCAGTAAAGCAGTTAAAATTTTTCTCATAGGAACTCTTTTATCTTTTTTAAATCGCTGAAAAATAGCTCTTTTTTGCTTGGATTTTTCGCTACGACGGCAGGCGAGTAGGTCGCCAGCAGGGCCGAGTGTTTAAATTTCATTATGTTTCCCCTTATGGTTTCAAAGCTTTGCGCGCTTTGTTTTATCATTTTGTAAAAAACCTCTTCGCCAAGCGCTACGATGAGCTTTGGCGCGACTAGACGAGCTTCTGCGCTAAAATACGGCTCGCAAAGCTCGTAGGCGTTTGTCGGAGTTTTGGCGGCGGGCTTGCATTTTAGCAGGCTAGTGACGTAAATTTCGTCCTTTTTAAGCCCCGCTAGCTCGTTTAAATTTTGCAAAAACTTATCATCGCAGGCTAGAAACTTTCCGCTCGCGTCCTCGGCGGCGTTTGGCGCGTCAAATACGAAAATAACCTTAGCGCTTTTATCTCCAAGGCCCGTTAGCGCGCGGGTTGCGCTCTTGCAAAGCTCGCATAGATTGCACTCTTTGATGCTTGCGTTTAGCTCGGCAAGGCTACTTGGCAAGGCCGCGGACGAAGGCGAAAAATCGGCAAATTTATACCCGAACGCCCTCAGATAGTAAAGCTCTCTTAAAATTTCGTTTGCGTAACTCATCGCGCGATGATATCCAAAAGGGCGTTAAAAACAGATAAATCAAAGCGCAAGTTTGCTTAAATTTTCGCCCTCTAAGCGGTAGTTTCGCCACTGTTCGGACTGGTTTTTCGCGCCCATTTTTTCATAAAATTTGATGCCGGGCTCGTTCCAGTGCAGGCATGCCCACTCGAGGCGTTGGATGTTTTCGTCCTTGCAAATTTGAGCTAGATGCCTAAAAAACTCTTTTCCTACGCCTTTGTTACGATGCTCTTTTTGGACGTATAAATCCTCCAAATACATCCCGCCAAGTCCCAAAAACGTGGAAAAGGTATAAAAATATATGGCGTAAGCTATGATTTTGCCTTCTGTTTCGCAGACTAAAATCCTGGCATAGTTTTTCTCAAAAACAGACTCCGCGAAAATTTCTGTCGTGAATTTTACATCGTTGCTCATTTTTTCGTATTCGGCTAGCTCTTTAACTAACTCGCAAACGGCTATAATGTCCGCTCTAACGGCTTTTCTAATAACATAAGGCAAATTTGCTCCTAAATTTTAATAAGCGATTATATTTTTATTATTTTAAAACGAAGTTTAAAAATTTATTAAAAGGATTTTAAGCGATTTGTTGATAAAATCACCGACTTATATCAAAATCACCATAAGGAAAAATTTATGAAAAGAACATACCAACCTCATAAAACCCCTAGAAAACGCACTCACGGGTTTCGCGTCCGCATGAAAACTAAAAACGGTCGCAAAGTGCTAAACGCAAGACGCGCAAAAGGCAGAGCAAGATTGGCCGTTTAAGCAAATTTAGCCCTATAAGCAGCCAAAAGGAGTTTTCAAGCGTCTACAAAGAGGCCATTAAATGGCACTGTGAGGAGGCGATAGTCTTTTTTAAGCCTTGCAATGAAAACAAACTAGCCGTCGTAGCCAGCAAAAAGGTGGGCAAAGCCGTCATTCGCAACCGATGTAAAAGGCTTTTGCGAGCGGTCGTCGTCGAGATTTCAAGCGAGCTTGCAGACGGCATTTACGTGATAGTCGTTAAAAACGGGCTAGATAAAAGCTCGTTTTTAAAGCTCAAAAAAAATATCTCTTGGGCTATGAAAAAACTCGGATGTATAAAATCAGGCATATGAAAATGATAAAACAAGCTATTTTATTTTTGATAAAAGCATATCAAGATTATATCTCCAAATTTACTCCGAAGTCTTGCAGATACTATCCCTCGTGCTCGGAATTTGCTGTTTGGCAGTTCAAATTTAACGGCTTTTTCTCAGCGCTTTTTGCGGTTATTTTTAGAATTTTACGCTGTAATCAGCTTTTTAAAGGCGGCATCGACTACCCCGTCATCAGTAAAAATTTCGACTCTTTTTTTATATCCAATCAAAATTTAAAATCACACATCGCATTTTGGTTCGTCCCGTATAAAAAAAATAAATTCTACGTTATTAAAAATTTAGACTCTCAAAAGGAAAAATAGTGTTAGACAATATGTCAGTTCAAAAACGCGTGATATTAGCGACCGTTTTATCTTTTATCTTTTTTATCGCTTACGATTATTTTTTTATTCCTAAAAATTTGCCGTTAGATCAAAACCAAACTGTTGCAGCGCAGCAGGCAGGGCAAGCAAACGCCGCTCCAAGCGCAAATACCGCATCAGGCGTTAGCGCTCCGCAAGCCGTAGCGACACAAAGCCGCGAGATCGCTGTGATAAAGGGCGAACACTTTGAGGCGCGCATAGACGAGCTGGGCAGGATTTCTAAATTTTATCTAAATGACGAAAAATATAAAAACGCCGATGGTGAGCGCATAGAGCTAGCCGGCACGCAGCCGTTGCCACTTGAAGTACGCTTTAGCGATAAGGCTTTAAACGAGCAAGCATTTAAGGTAGCCTACGCAAGCGACGTTAGTGAGATAAATTTAGCCAGCGAGCCAAAAAGCATAGTCTTAACGCAAAATTTAGAGGGCTCTAGCGTAACTAAAAAAATCACATTTTATCCAAACGGAAGCTACGATCTAGACCTTAGCGTGAGTGCCGGCGAATACTACGTGACTCCGGGCTTTCGTCCAAGCGTCGCTATCGACAGCTACACCGTTCACGGCGCGCTACTTAAGCATAACGACGGTAAGCTAACTATCATCGAGGATGGCGACATAGACGCGACCGAGAGCTTTAATAACGTAAATATAGCCGCAGCTAGCGACAGATACTACACGGCCTTATTTTTCAAATTTGACGGACTTTTAAATCCCGTCGTTTCAAAAGACGGTGCGGGAAATGCGGTAATATTTGTAAAAGGTGAGCAAAATTTTAAAGCCAAAGGCTACATCGGTGCCAAAGATCATGCGACTCTAAGCCAGATAAACGAGGAGCTCGTGGATATCATTGAGTACGGCTGGTTTACCTTTATCGCAAAACCGATGTTTGCGTTTTTAAATTGGCTTTACGGATACATCGGTAACTGGGGCTGGGCGATCGTCGTACTAACGCTGACTGTCAGGATCGCGCTTTCCTGGTTCACCTATAAGGGTATGCTATCGATGAACAAGCTAAAAGATCTAGCGCCGAAGGTAAAAGAGCTACAAGCTAAATATAAAGGCGATCCGCAAAAGCTAAATATGCACATGATGGAGCTATATAAGAAAAACGGCGCGAACCCTATGGGCGGCTGCTTGCCGATACTTATGCAGATCCCGATTTTCTTTGCGATTTACCGAGTACTACTAAACGCGATCGAGCTAAAAGCTGCGCCGTGGATACTCTGGATACACGACCTTTCGGTGATGGATCCGTATTTTGTGTTGCCTATTTTGATGGGTGCGACGATGTTTCTTCAGCAAAAGCTCACGCCGACGACCTTTAGCGATCCGATGCAAGAAAAGATAATGAAATTTTTACCGCTTATCTTTACGTTTTTCTTTGTGACCTTCCCTGCGGGACTTACGCTTTACTGGTTCGTAAACAACGTCTGCTCGGTCGTTCAGCAAGTTTTTGTAAATAAACTCTTTGAAAAGCACAAGAAAGCCGAGGTAAAGGCCTAATGCGAATCGAAGCCGAAAATCTACAAGAGGCTTTTCAAAAGGCCGCACAGGAGCTAAACTGCTCAGTCACCGAGCTTGATATCAAAATTTTACAAAACCCGAGCGCCGGTTTTTTGGGATTTTTCAAAAAAACGGCGATCATCGAGGCAGTAAAAGAGGGTGCGCATAAGGAAGCAAAAAAAGCCCCTCAAGCCCCCCGCGAAAACGCCCATAAAGAAAACGGCGGCGAGAAAAAGAAGGAATTTAAGAAAAAAGAGAACTCTGGCGAAGAGCAAAATCATAAAAGCGAAAAGAAAAAAAATCATAAAAATCGCCACGAGCATCACAAAAACCATGCGGCAAAGCAAAACGAAACGAGCGCGGCAAACGAGCCTAAAGTCGAAGAAGCACAACTGCAAAAAGAGCCTCAAGTAAAAGAAAAAGAGCAGCACAAAAAAGAACAACCTAAAAAAGATAGCAGCAAAAACATCCTCGATCACTCAATCATTGATACCTTTAATAAAAACGACTTTTACGAAGGCGATGAAAAAACCGCAGCTGGCGAAAATTTAGGCTCGCAGGCATCTGGTGGCGATGCAAATTTGACGCAAGCTGCGCCAAATTTAGCTAAAAAAGAAAAACAAGACTCCCGAGCTGATCGAGTGCAGGTTCAAAAACAAAAAGATCAAAAACCAAAAGCCGACATTGACAAAGTCCTGCCTGAGATAAAGCAGGGCGTAGAGAAGCTTTTTGGCGGAAATTTCTTTACTATAAACAAGATAGACGTACGTAAATTTGACGACGATACCGTAATAGTCGAGCTTGACGGCGAGGATGCGGCACTACTCATCGGCAAGGAGGGCTACCGCTACAAGGCGATTTCGTATTTGCTCTATAACTGGATCAGCTCGAAATACGGCCTTGCGGTGCGTCTTGAGATTGCGCAATTTTTGCAAAATCAAGAAGCAGCGATCGATCAGTATCTAAAGGGAATAATCGAGCGCGTAGAGGAAACGGGCAAGGCTAAAACCAAGTCTTTAGACGGCGTTTTGGTTAAGATCGCTCTTGAAAAACTGCGCGAAAAATTCCCCGACAAATACGTAAGCGTAAAGTCAAATAGCGACGGGCAGTTCGTAGTCGTGAACGACTTTATCAAAAAATGAACGAGACCATAGCCGCCGTCGCCACCGCACACGGCGTAGGCTCGATCTCTATCATCAGGCTAAGCGGCGCAGACGCCCTTGGCCTGGCTCTAAAACTCACTAAAATCACCTCTCTTATACCGCGTTACGCGACTCTAACTAAAATTTACGCCGATGGCGAGCTCATAGACGAAGCACTACTTATTTACTTTAAGGCCCCGCATAGCTTCACGGGCGAGGACGTAGTGGAGTTTCAACTCCATGGCGGACTAGTGGTGGCAAATTTGATCCTGGGCGAGCTTATAAAAAATGGCGCCAGACTCGCGCGTGCAGGCGAGTTTAGTAAGCGAGCGCTCATAAACGGCAAGATGGATTTTAGCAAGATCGAGGCGATAAACTCGCTAATAAACGCAAAAAGCGAGGATAGCGTCAAAATCATCGCTCGTACGATGAGAGGCGACCTGGCTAAATTTGCAAATGAAATCCGCTCCGAGCTCGTAAAAACTTTGGCGTTTGTGGAGACTAGCATCGACTACGCCGATGATGATCTGCCTGCCGACTTGCTAGAGAGCATCAGCCAAATGCTACAACAAAACAGTGCTAAACTAGATAAAATCGTAGCCATAAGTCAAAGTAGAAAAGGGTTGCTCGAGGGCTTTAAAATAGCGATAGTAGGCAAGCCAAACGTCGGCAAAAGCTCGATTTTAAACTCGCTTTTGTCCTACGAGCGAGCGATCATCAGCGACGAGGCGGGCACGACTAGAGACTGCATCGAAGAAGCACTAAAAATCGGCACTCATCTAGTGCGCATCATCGATACTGCAGGCATCCGCAAAAACGTGGGCAAGATCGAGCAGATCGGCATTTCGTATTCGCTACGAGCTATCGAGGAGGCCGACGTCATCCTGGCTGTTTTTGACGCGTCACAGGAGGCGGACGAGCAGGATAACGAGATCCTGGAGCTTTTAAAAAAGTCGCAAAAAAAGATTTTTTACGTCCTAAATAAATGCGACCTCGGCGTTAAATTTATAAGCCCCGAAAACCCGATAAAAATCTGCGCAAAGCAAGGAACGGACGAGATAATAAATAGTCTAAAAGCCTATCTCGACGCGCAGGAGACGAGCGAGATACTATTAAATTCTACCCGTCAAATTTCAAGCTGTGAGGCGGCGAGCGAGGCGATAAAAAGGGCGTTAAATTTGCTTGCCGAGTCTGAACTAGAGCTTTTTGCTTACGAACTAAATGCGGCAATAGAGCAAATCTCGTCAATCACGAAGCCGTTTGAGCGAAGTGAAATTTTGGACGAAATGTTTAGCAACTTTTGCCTCGGCAAATAACGAAATTTACTCTATAAAAAAGGAAAAAAATAGTGAAAAAAATCTTATCTATAGCCGCTATAGCTGCGTTGCTAGGAGGTTGCATGCCTTCACAGGATCATCTAGCAAGTAGCGTAGTATCGCCTGAACCAGACTGGATCAAATATCTAGAAAATGACGGCAGTGTCGGCGATGTCGCATTTTTCTCAGAAAATTTGAGCGCAACCTACGCGCAAAAAAACGGTGATATCATCGGCATGGCGCTCATAAAAAAAGACGGTCAAAACCTGAAGCTTGGCGATATGTACGCGCAAAACGGGGTTTCATTTATAGTTTTAGAGCTTAGCGATAAGGAAAAATTTGGCTACCAGTACATAAATATGCGCGATAAAAACGAGCTTGAGACTCTAAGAAATGCTAAAAAGGTCAAATTTTATCAGTTTGGCGGTGGCATATTAGAGAGCGTGGTTTTTAGCGCGGACTCGGGTGCGGTGTGCGAGAGTTTTGCGACGGGTAAGACGATAAAAGCTCATGCCGTAACTAATTATTACGATAAAGAAAGCGCCGACAATAGCGAATTTTTCGCAACCCTGATGGATATCGGAGTGAAAAAGGGCAAAAGCGCCGAGATCAAAAATCTAGACTTTAAATTTTTCGTTAGCGACGGTAAGCTAACTAGCACGCAGACGCGGGCTCGATCGGCGGAATTTAGGAGCAAAGTCATAGATGCCGACGCTAAAAAACAGGAGCGAATCCTATCAAACATCGTTTGCGCCGCGCCTAAAAACTGATCGCTTTTATCAAATTTAAACGCGAGCGCGAGATGAAAAACTTATTTCTAGCGGCTATTGCGGCCCTGGCTTTTCACGGTTGCGCCGGCATCACTAGCAGCGCAAATATAACGGAGCGAGATGTCTCAAATATCGACATTCCCGAGGATAACTGGACGAGATATCTAGACGCTGACGGTGCCGTTAGAGAGGTTGCCTTTTTGACGGCGTTTTTCTCGCGTGATTTTCGCACTCAGCCTGAGGACGGCGAGGTTATCGGCTTTGCACTTACTAAAAAAGACGGCGCCAGGTTGCCTTTTAGGCTTGGAGCCGTCTATAAAAGCGGCGATAGAGCGTTTATGCTAAAAGATGCCGATACCGAGGCGGAATTTGATCTAAAAGACGAAACGAGCGCGACCCAGCTTCAGGGCGCTCGGCGGATCAAATTTTACGAATTTAGCTCAAATTTCACGACGGTAGCGGTTTTTGAGGCGCCGATTTCGGTTTGCGAGGCGTTTCAAAAAGGCGGTAACGTGAGCGTGAAATCCGTATCTAGCCACTACGACGCGCAAAATTTAGAAAAACGGTATTTTACGGCCGTTATAACGCAGGCAAAAATTGCGTCCAAAAGCGGTGCGCTACTTTTAAAATCTCAGATAAAAAATTTTACAAATTTGAACGGTTTTCAAGAAGTCGCCTTAAAAACGCACAAATTTGAGGAAAAAATCCAAAACGAGTTGCGCGGGTATGAGCCGACGTTTAATCAAATTTGCGCTTTTAGCGCGAAAAAAGAGAGCAAAAATGAAAAACACGATGATTTTTAAGACGCTAGCGGCGGCTGTCGCGGCGTTGGCATTTAGCGGTTGCGCTGGCATTACCGGCGACATGGGCGGCGAGAGAGCGTGGCGTACATATATGGAAAACGACGCTAGCATACAGC
>CAUSAR010000069.1:0-9974 GCA_963529735.1 uncultured Campylobacter sp. | reverse complement strand
GGTTGCCAAAGTCCAAATTTGAAGCGGGCTCGTCAAGCATAACGGCCTTTGCTTCCTGCGCTAAAGCTCTTGCGATTAAGACCATTTGCCTCTCTCCGCCGCTGATATCGGTGTAAATTTTATCTGCAAATTCGCTTATCCCTAGCATTTCAAGCTTTTGTTCGGCGATCTTTACGTCCTTTGCGCTTGGATTTTCAAAGGTTCCTATATAGGGTGAGCGTCCCATTAAAACGACGTCTAAAACCTTAAAAGCAAAGGGCGGCGTGTGAGCCTGAGACACGTAGCTAACGATCTTTGCTCGCTCTTTATCGCTTAAAGCGAAAAAATCTCGCCCGTCTGCTAAAATTTCTCCGCCAAATGGCTTTAAAAATCCCAAAATCGTCTTAAAAACGGTCGTCTTACCCACGCCGTTTGGTCCTAATAGACATAAAATTTCCCCATCTTTTAGCTCTGCGTTAAAATCCTTTACGACTAGCTTTTTGCCGTATCCGCAGCTTAAATTTTTTATCTCAAATTTCACAGCCAGCCCTTTTTGCTCTGATAAAGCAAGTAGATAAAAACGGGCGCACCGATGAGCGAGGTGATGATGCCAAGGGGTATCTCGCTAGCCATCGCGCACCTTGCGATCGTATCTACTATCAGTAAAAATAGCGCGCCAATTAGCATTGAAGCTGGCAAGAGGGCGTTAAAATTTGCCCCCACGATAGAGCGAGCTATGTGTGGCACGATGAGTCCGACCCAGCCTATGATACCGCAAAATGCCACGCTAGAAGCTGTCAGCAAAGTAGAGGCGCAGATGATGATAAAGCTATAAAATTTGACATTTACGCCCATAGCCTTAGCTTCTTCTTCGCCAAATGCCAAGATATTTAGCCTAAATCTAAGCAAAAACAAAGGCACCGAGCAAAGCGCCGTGACGCCTAGCATATAAAGGACGTTTTGATATCCTCCAGTGCGAGCTAGGCTACCCATCAGCCAAAATGTGATTTCTGGTAGCTTGTTTTCGCTATCTGCTAGAAATTTTAAAAGCGAGCTAAAAGCGCCGAAAAGCGAGGATATGACGACGCCTGAGAGCACCATTATGATGACGTTTAGCTTACCTCTGGCTATGAGTTGGCTTAAAAAAACCACCGCAAAAACGGCGGCTAACCCAAAGCCAAAAGCCGTTAGCGAGACATAAAGTACAGGTAGAGATAGGATGATAGCGATGCTAGCTCCGACCGCCGCGCCGCTAGATACGCCTAGGATATCGGGGGAGACTAGGGGATTTTTAAAAAGCCCCTGATATACAGCACCAGACGCAGAAAGGGCAGCTCCCACCAGCACCGCAAATGCGATACGTGGAAGTCTTATCTGTGTTATGACAGCGTTTGCCTGCTCATTTTGCGCACTTGAGCCTGTTATTAAAGAGTATAGGCTATTAAAAATTTCAGACGCAGTGAGACTATATCTGCCAAGAGTCAGTGAGACAAAGGCGCAAACTATCAGCACGATCGTTAAAATCGCAAAAAAGGCTTTGTTACTCAAATTTTACCTCGCTTACGTCGTACCACATAGCGTAGCTTTTTGTCGTTCGGTAAAATTTAACTCCGCTTTTATCTTTTACCAGCCATTTATCCACGTTTTTTCTATAAATTTTCTCTTTTTCTTTTGGGATCTCGCCGACGAATTTTAAAAATTCGTAAGCCTCGTCCTTACTCATAAAACTCTTTTCGTAAACGGTGTCAAATATCCGTACGTTTACGTTTGCGCCCAGATCGTAAAGCATATTGAAAGTAACGTTGTAGCCAAACATTCTAGGATTTTCGTTTATAAAAGGCGGACGTTTTGAAGCTCTTTCGTCGATGCCCGCAAGCAAATCCATCCAAATTTCTCTAAGGCTTGGATAATCCTCCAAAAAGCTGGTTATGCATACGTATTTTTTCGCTGCGTCGTTTAGTTTTTTTATATCGCCAAGACCGACCGAACGCGAGGCGACGACAATATCGTGTTTGCCGATCACGTCCAAGGCATCGCTATCTAGCCAGCTTTTTTGCATAAATTTTATATTTTTTACGTCGGCGTTTTTGGCATTTTGCTTGCAAAATTTAAGCATTTCTCCAAACGCATCAAGCGCGGTTAGGCTTTTAGCTCGCATAGCCATCGGTATACTGAGGCGCCCCGGTCCGCAGCCCACGTCCAGCACGCTATCTCTATCCGTGATAGGCAAGGCGTTAGCTAAAATTTGCGCGCTATGCTTTTCAAGCTCAGCCATGCCGTTATACATCACAGCTACTTTGTCCCAATCAACCGCACTCCCACCAGCTCCATCTCTAGTCATAGGCGCAAATTTGAGTTCCCTAATCGCCTGCCAGTTTAGTAGTCCTTTCACTTTTTCTCCAAAATATTAAAATTTAACCTGCGCTGAAAGCATAAACGTTCTGCTCTGCCCTAAAAAAAGCATCGTATTGTTGCTCATTCCGTCCACGCTTCCCGGCATCATACTAACCCAATGCTTCTTATCAAACACGTTATTTACGTTAAATCGCAATGTTGTCTCTTTGCCGATCGCTTTGGTGCTATATCTCACGCCCACGTCGGTAAGAAAGTATCCGCCCACGTCGTGAGTGTTCGTCTCGTCCACGTATTGTTTACCCGAGTAGTGAAAATTTGTGCTAAACGCGAGCTTATTCGTATTTGGCACGGTGTAATCAAGCAATAAATTCGCACGAAATTTAGGCTGACCGATCATAAATTTATTTTCCGCATAAGCATTTTTGGCCTGTTTTAGCCTTGCATCAAGTAGCATAAAACCGCCAAACGTGCTTAAATTTTCGGTAAGCTTCCCGCCCGCGGTCATTTCAAATCCCTGATTTACCTGTTTGCCTTGCTCGGAAAATTCAGTATATCCGCCTGCACCCACGCTCTCATAAGCTATCGGTCTTTCAATCCTAAAAAGCGCGGTAGAGACATCAGTCTCACCTATACGAGCCTTTGCGCCGATTTCATATTGTTTGCTTCTGGTTGGATCAAGATAAACCGTTTCGCCGTATTTTGGATGCCCTACGGGGTAAGTGTATGAATAGCCGACGTTTATACTATCGGCGTAGGTTACATAAAAACTAATATCCTCATTTGGCTTATAGATGAGGCTTGCAGCGTAGCTATTACCGTCTTTTGAGTAGTTTTTCTTTTTCACTCCCGCAGCGCTTATGCTCTCGCTTTTAAACCACGACTTAGAAACCGACAAAAGCGTACTAAAATGCTCGCTAAATGCGATCTCGTCGGCTATAGAGACGTTATTCATATCGCTTGAGCCGCTTTTTCTCTTCGCGCCACCGCCTAGTCTAAAATTTGGATTTTGCAAAGGAGAAGGATTGTAGATATTTGAGGTTCCGATGTTGCCCGACTGTGCCCTGTTCGGTCTAGAATACAACATCCAGTGAAAGCCGTTTGCCGCAATGCCAAAGTCGTGCTTTAAAAAGCCCGTTTCAAATTTACCCAAAGCCTTAGCAAAATAGCTGCGCAGATCACTAGGGGCACCGCCGTCTTTTTCGCTGTAATTAACTCTATAATCGCCGTTTGCGTTTATAAACGTATTTCGCGCGGTATTCATATTGCGATTAGACCAGTACCAGTGGTAGCCGCCCTCAAAATTCCAATCGTCGTTTAGCTCGTATTTTAGCTTCGCACTAGCCGTTTTTACCGTGAGGATGCTACCCGCAAACGGCTGCCCGAGACCTTTTTTGTTACTTTTAACCGGGCTTGGCACATCAAAATTTAGCATGCCGTTTCTAGAACCTACGCTAAAGCTAGTAGCAAGCCCATACATATCGTGCTCAAAATAGCTGTAATTAGTCTCCAGCGTTAGCGCGTCGGTCAAATAAAAATCAAGCCCTAGACTTGCAAATTTTCTTCTATATACGCTATCTTTGACCTGCCTTTGCCCGTCGCCGTAATAAACCACGCCGCGATAGCCGACTTTTTCAAATCTATCAGAAGTATCAAGCCCCCATCCTAAATGCCCGCGAGAAACGTAATCTGCGAAAATAATATGCTGCGACGGCACGGGGCGCTTTCTAATATAGTTAAATATGCCGCTTGGCGACTGGCCGCCGTAGAGTGAGCCTGCGAGGCCGTTTTGCACCTGCATGGTCTCAAAGGCCACCATCGGGATCGAAATCATCGGCATCACATAAAAGCCGTCCCAGAGCATATTACCTACAACTCCGGCTTGAAAGCCGCGCGTTTCGGGGCGAGCTATCTCGGGGCCGAAGCGATACTGAAGCTGCGCGGAGGGGAAAAATTTGATGAGATCGGCCGGCTGCTGAGCGATTTGATTGTCCATCAGCTCACGCGTGAGCGTGTTTATCTGGTATGGCATATTTTGGATCTTTTTGCCCGCCAGCGGGCCGCTTACCGCCTCTTTGTTTAAAATTCCTTCATCGATACCGCTTTGACTGACACTATAAGAGCCACCTTGCACTTCGACGGCATCAAGCTTTACCGTTTCGGTTGCCATCAAATTTAACGCCGTACAAGCAAACAAACCGGCGCAGGCGGCGATAGAGATATGATTTTTCACAAAAACTCCTTTTTGGTATTTTGATTTAAATTTTTAAAAGTACGAAATATCCTTAAAAATTTAAATTTGCTTACGATGAGCGGATATCTTTAAAATTCGACCTTACCGTCAATCGCTTAATATAAATCTTGAAGCCGAATTTCTAAATTCGACTTCAAGATTTTACAAAACTATATCAAGAGATAAGCTATTTCAAATTTTAAAATTTAACTTCGGCCGAGAGCATAAACGTCCTGCTCTGTCCCAAAAAGATACTTGTGCCCGCGCCCGTCGTAGTCCCGTCGATATTTGACGGGAACATTCCGACCCAGTATCTTTTATCAAATACGTTATTTACGTTAAATCTTAGCGTAGTTTGCTTGCCTAGCCACTCTTTGGTCACGTAGCGTATGCCAAGATCGGTCGTAAAGTACGCAGGCACCGCATTTACGTTGCGCTGATCGGCGTAGCGCTTGCCCGTGTAGTGTAAATTTGCGCTTAGGGCTAGCTTGTCAGTATTTGGCACGACGTAGTCAAAGAGTAAATTTGACTGAACTTTGGGTTCGCCCACCACGATTTTGCCCTGCGCGTAGGCTTGTTTTGCCTTTTTTAGCTTCGGCTGTATTAGCGCGACGCCGCCCATTACGCTAAGATCGTTTGTAATCTTGCCTCCGGCGGTAAACTCTAGGCCTCTATTTACCTGCTCGCCTTGGATGCTATACTCGTTGTTGTCGCCTAGATAGGCTATCGGGCGTTTTATCTCATAAAGCGCTGTAGATAGGTCGATATCCTCTATTCTGGCTTTTGCGCCGATCTCGTATTGCTTGCTTCTAAACGGCTTTAAAACGACCGTTTCGCCGTATCTTGGATTGGTTCTTTCGTAGGTGTAGCTTGAGCCTGCTTGCAAGCTGTCTGCATATGTGAAGTATAGGCTTACGTTTTCTACCGGGCGGTAAATAAAGCTCGCCGCATAGCTAGTGCCGCTCTCGTCGTACGTTTTTACGCCCGTTTGCTTATTTTTGTTTTCAAAGTTGCTTCTAGCCGCGCTTAAAATGACGCTAAAGTAGTCGTTTAGCTTTATATCGTCGGCGATAGTTAGGTTTTTCATAGTGCCTTCACTGCTTTTATAAGCCCCGCCGCCTTTTGCTACGCCCGGATTTGAAAAAGTTTTTGGATTATATAAATTCGAGTTGCCCAAATTTGCTCTTCCGCCTGCGGTTTTAGCGCCGTATATCGTCCAGATATAGCCGTTTGCCTGCACGCCGAAGTTGTGCTCTATACCAAACGTCTCAAACTCGGTCGTAGCTTTAGCAAACCAGCTTTGTACGTCAAACCTGCTTGCCGCGCCGTTTCCTCCGCTAGCCGCTACGCTAAAATCTCCGTTTTGATTCGTGAAAGTTTTGCTCGTACCGTACATATCGCGGATGGCTTTTTGCCACTGATAACCGCCTTCAAAGTACCAACTTTCTGTCGGTGCGTATTTAAATTTAACGCTAGCAGTCGTTGTTTTTAGATCGCTTCCCGCCCATTCTTGCTCTAGGCCGGCTTTCGTGTTTTTAGTCGCATCTGGTACGGCGAAGTTTAAAGCGCCGTTTCTACCCGGCACCGAAAAGCCGCCGGGTATTCCAAGCATTTTGTGTTTGTAGTAGCTAAAATTCGTCTCGATGGTAAAATTTTCGGTTAGATAAAAATCAAGGCCAAGGCTAGCTAAATTTCTTTCATAGTCGCTATTCTTAGCTTGTTTGGCACCGTCTGATTTATAAAATACGCCGCGGTAGCCGACGTACTGAAATTTATCCGAAGTATCCCAACCTATACCGAAATTTGACCTACTCGTATAATCAGCCCAAAACGTATTTGAAAACGGTATCGGACGCTTTCTGGTATAGTTAAAGATGCCTGCCGGATCTTGTCCGCCGTAAAGCGAGCCTGCAAGACCGTTTTGTATCTGAAGCCCCTCAAACATATACATAGGTATAGCAGTTGTTGAAACCGAGTAAAAGCCGTCCCAAAGTACGTTACCGACGACTGAGCCCTGAAAGCCGCGAGTCTGCGGACGGCCTACCTCGATGCCGCCTCTGGTTTGGATTTGCGCCGAAGGAAAATACTTCACCGCATCCTCAAAACCGGCCACGCCTTGGTGATTCATCGCCTCAATCGACATCGTATTTACCTGATAAGGCATATCAAGCACCTTTTTGCCCGCTAGCGGACCGCTGGCGACGCCCTTGTTTAGTATGCCTTCGCTAATACCGCTTTCGCTGATATTATCGCCGACGCTGTTTACCTCGACCCCCTGAAGCTTGACCGTCTCGGCCGCGTTTGCTTGTGCTGCAAATAGCGCTAAAACCGCACATGCGGCGACTGAAATTTTAACTTTCATATGAATCCTTTTTAAAAATATTATTTTTTATATTTAAACTATGAAATACTATATATAATTACCTTAATATGCAATTTAAGCATAATATATTTTTATAATTTATGAAAATATTGTATTTAGATTTAAAATTTCTTTACTAGATAGCTATTTTTACACCTTGCTACTTTTTGCGATGGGCTAAAGCCCAAAGTCATAGTTGACAATACTGTTCGTGGAAATTTGCTTTCTTGATATTCTCTTGTAAGATTAGGGTATGGTCCTGTTGTGGTGACAAACAACACTAAAGCGTAAGGTTGTTCAAATTAGGAAACTAAAATTTAAAAATAAATCAAAATAGCGCTCAGATCGCCTAAAATTTCGCGAGCCACTCTTTTATCTCTTTTTCGCTCGGTCTCTCGCCGAAGCACTTCCCCGCTAGCCACTCGCCGCCGTTTGCTTTCTTGGCTAAATTTTTATCGCTATTTTCAAGCCCGGAGCTATAAACGGTGCAAAACGGGATCACTTTTTTGCCGTTAAAATCGTTGTTTTTTATAAACTCGTCGATCGGCCACGCAGCATCGTGCCACCAGATCGGATAGCCCACAAAAACAGCCTCGTAGCTCTCCCAACCAGGGATTTTAGCGTTAGTTAGCGGTACGATCCTAAGCGACGCATCGTTATGTTCGCGACTAACGCGACTTTTTGGATCGTTGTAGTTTAGATCCTCGTTCGTGTAGGGCTGCACCGGTTTTAGCTCGACTATCTGGGCGCCTAAATTTTGCGCTATTAAATTTGCCGCTCTAGCCGTATTGCCGCCTGCTGAAAAATAGACTACAAGCGTCTTTTGCGGTTCAAATTTGATATTTTCCGCCGCGCTTTGGTTTGCCGCAAATGAACACATAGCAAGCGCCGTAGCCATTATTTTGCTTAGTTCTTTCATTTTATTTTCCTTTCTTTCATCTCATCTGTTCTTGCCAAAATTTGACCGCCTTATCCAGCCAGCCTTGTGCCGTCGTGCCGGTGCCTAAGCCAAATCCGTGACCTAAATTTGCGTAGCTACGAAACTGCGTTTTAACGCCTGCAGTGGCTAAATTTCGTATTCGTCACTCCATCACGCCGGGGCTTGCGATCCAGTCGTTTTTGCCAACGACGGCAAAGGTCAGCGGATCGTTTCGCGTAAAGTCCACATAGCCCGTATATTGCATTATAAGGGCTACAGGGCGGTGAAAATCACTAGCGAGCTTATCGTTTTTGAAGTCCAAGATAGCGTCATCGCCGTGGATATCAGCGACGTCAAAATTCCCAAACGCTTCATTAAGTATTGCAAAGAAATTTTCGGCGATATGCTTAGCGTCGAGGGGTAAATTTAAATGCGCAACGGCACGCAAAAAATTTACCTGCAACTGCCGTAAATTCTATCTGGAGGATACTACTCCGCGTCCTTTGCGTCCGCTTTTTCGATGAGGCTTTTATACTCATCCTCGCTTAGATGCTCCAGCCACGTTACGTTTTTGCCGTCCTTTTCAAAGGTTACCGCGATATGCTCGCCGTCCTCGCGCAGTCCGGCTCCGTGCCAGTGTTTGACGCCTGGCGGACAAAGCACTACGTCGCCCGGACGAGCGATTTGTATGATCCCATCCGCCGTACCGGTGTAAATTTTACCCTGCGTCACGATTAAATTTTGTCCCGCAGGATGCGTATGCCACGCCGTGCGTACTCCACGCGGAAAATGCACCAGCGCTGCCCCTGCATTTGCGTAAGGCGTCGCAGCAAAAAGTAGCGTGACTTTAGGCAGTCCGCCTGCAAAAATTTTATCGCTCACCTTATCATAAACGGCGAGATTTTCCTTTTTAACCAAAACTTGCTTTTCCTGCATCTTTTCTCCTTTGTCTATATTTTTCGCGATACTCTTTTTAAAATTTTAAATTCAATAACTTTTCGCAACCGCTTTTTGAATGATCCATCTATCCTCTAGCTTTATCATCGGCATAGTAAGCTCTAAATTCCACGTATGGCGCGTGCCATAGATACGAGTGTCGGTTTTACTGCGTCCGATCAGCGTTGCGCTATCTCCTTGAACGGCGATCTTTACATCATCTATTTAATCCTCCATTTATTTTAAGTTCAGCACACCATATTGTTCCTCAGATACTGGTTCTAACCATTCATTGAATCCATTTTCTCCCGGAACTTCAATTGCAAGATGAGAAAACCAGCTATCCAGCGCTGCACCATGCCAGTGCTTAACACCAACAGGAATATTGATACAGTCTCCAGGATTCATTTCTATAATATCCTTACCCCATTCTTGGTAATATCCTCTTCCTGCAACACAAATGAGTATTTGGCCACCACCCTTATCTGCATGATGGATATGCCAATTGTTTCTGCAACCAGGCTCAAATGTTACATTAAAAACTCCAACCTGCTTCATAGAAATAGGTGCAAGATAGCTTTGACCAACAAAGTATTTTGCAAATGCATCATTAGGCTTTCCCATTGGAAATATCATAGACGCTTGATGTTGTGCCTTTGCATCATCTTTATCCGCAGTTTCTTTCCATACATCTTTAGCAAGACTAAACGCTGCCCATCCTTTTGGCCAGCCAACATAAAATGCTACATGTGTAATAATTGCCACTATCTCTTTTTTTGTAACACCATTTTTTTTTGCATTCTGTAAGTGATAAATTAAAGATGAATCTGTAATACCAGACGACATTAATGCTACAATAGTAATTATGCTTCTAGTCTTTAAATTAATATCTTCATTATTCCAATTCTCTCCAAACAAAACATCATCATTAAAATGAGCAAATTCAGGTGCAAATTCTCCAAGTTGATCTCTTCCTGCTGTTTGTACTATTTTTTCTGACATTTTTTTCCTCCTTTACTTTCCTTTAAAGATTCAGCTATTTTTTTTAGCATAGAAGCAACCTGTTTTTCGTTAGCATCAAGCGTGTCATAAACTTTGGCTTCTATTTCATATAATTCGGAAAGGACATCTTCAGCATATGCCTTTCCTAGATTTGTCAGGACTATATTCATTTCACGCTTTTTTCCTTTAAT
>CAUSAR010000068.1:0-10049 GCA_963529735.1 uncultured Campylobacter sp. | reverse complement strand
GCGAGCTTGCTCAAAATCTGTTAAAAAAAGGTATAATTTTACGTGATCTAAAAGGTTACGGATTAAACGCGGTTCGCATAACGATCGGACTGCCTAGTCAAAACGACGTAGTTTTAAAACAAATTGGGGGAAATTTAAAGTAAATGGATTTCAAAACCGCAATTCAACAAATCGGACAGGTCTATCACAACCTCTCGTTAAGACAGCGCCTAGTCGCTGCGGGCTCGGTCGTGCTCGTGGTCGGTTTTTTAGTGTTTTTGAGCATTCACAAAAGCTCAAACGAAAACTACGACGGCTATAGCGTACTTTTTGAAAACACTTCCGCCGCAGACTCTGCGCTGATAATCCAGCAGCTTGAAAAAGATAAGGTAAAGTATAAAATTTTAAACGAGGGCACGATTTTGGTGCCAAACTCGGACGTTTACCGCGAGAGGATCTCGATCGCGTCGCTTGGGATTTTAAAAGACGGCAAAGTCGGATTTGAGATTTTTGACAAGCAAGAATTCGGCGCGACTGATGCTGAGCAAAAGGTTAAATTTCAGCGTGCTTTAGAGGGCGAGCTAGCTCGCACGATCGAAAGTCTAGCGCCGATAAATAAAGCCATCGTGCGTATCGCGATACCGAAAGAAACGATTTTTACCGATCGAGCCACGCCGCCAAGCGCCTCTATCGTGTTGAATTTAAAAGACGGACAGAGCTTAAATTTAAAACAAATCACGGGCATTAAAAATTTAGTCGCCGCAGCGGTGGCAAATTTAAAACCAGAGCAAGTAAAAATCGTAAGTCAAGACGGAGTACCGCTAGGCGAGGAGGACGGCGAATACGATAGCGATCAGATTACGCAACAAATCCGCTATAAACGCGACGCCGAGCACAATCTCGAAGAAAAAATAATAAACGTTCTATCGCCTATCGTGGGCGGCTCGGATAAGGTCGTAGCCAAAGTAACGATAGACTTTGACTTTGCTAGAAAAGATAGCCAAAGCGAGACCTTTGATCCAAACTCCGTAGCTAGAAGCGAGCAAAACGTCGAAGAAAAACGACAGGGTAGCAAAGAAGCCGAAGTACAAGGCGTGCCGGGAGCCGTGAGTAATATCGGTCCGGTAGAAGGCCTGCAAGACGGTAAAATGAAAGAGCTGTACTCAAAAAGCTCATCTACGACAAACTATGAAATTTCAAAAAAAGTCGAGCGCGTCAAGGATCAATTTGCTAAGATAAACCGCCTAAGCGCCGCTGTCGTCGTGGATGGAAAATACGAAAATAAAAGAGACGAAAAAGGAAATCCGACTAGCGAAATAGCCTACGTACCGCTTGATAAAGAGCAGCTAGCGCGTATAGACGCTCTTATCCGTCAGTCTATCGGCTTTGATCAAAACAGAGGCGACGAGGTCACTGTTAGTAACTTTGAGTTCCAGCGTCAAGACGGACAGACGCCGGCTAGCAAAGTTCAGTCCTTTTTCGAGCTTTACGTAGTGCCGTTTTTGCCTATCTTAAAGTATCTTTTTGTAGCGATCTTACTATATGTATTCTACAAGAAAGTCATTACGCCGTTTATGACCAAAATGCTTGAGGACGTAAAAGAAGAAGAGATCGATCTATCCGAAAATGAGGTTCAGCTCGAGGATAGCGAAGATACGCTGGAGAAATTTCAAGCAGCTAGGAAAAAGGTCGAGGAGCAGCTGGGTATCGGAGATAACTTTAACGAGGACGATCTACGCTACGACGTCTTGCTAGAAAAGATGAAACTAGTCGTCCAAGATCGTAGCGAAGAGATAGCTGTATTGCTTCAAGATATGATAAAAAACGATTCTGACTTTAGCAACCGTAAGGACTTTTAATGGCAATAAAGTTAAATGAACAACAAAAGATGATTTACGACGACCTTTCGATGCCCGAAAAGGTCGCTATTTTGCTTATTCAGCTAGGCGAAGATGTCACGACTCTGCTTTTTTCGCATATGGAGGTTGACGTCATAACCGAAATTTCGCGCTATATAGCTACCGCAAAGAGTACCGACAAAAGCGTAGCTGCTGCGGTTTTAGAAGAATTTTACGCTCTCATGCAGTCAAATCAGTATATGAGAAGCGGCGGTTTAGAGTACGCGAAAGAAATTTTATACCGCACCTTTGGTCCTGAAGCTGCGCAAAAGATACTCGACAAACTCGCAAAAAGTATGGAAAACACAAAGAGCTTCGGCTATCTTACCAAGGTCAAGCCTCAGCAGCTTGCAGACTTTATCGTTAACGAACATCCGCAGACTATCGCGCTTATTTTGGCGCATATGGACTCGACCAGCGCGGCCGAGACGCTTTCGTTTTTTAATAACGAGCTTAGAAGCGAGGTCGTCGTGAGAATGGCAAATTTGGGCGACATCAGCCCGTCTATAATCAAACGCGTTTCAACGGTACTAGAGGGCAAACTAGAGAGCCTCACGTCCTACAAGGTCGAGGTCGGCGGCCCGAGAGCCGTGGCGGAGGTGTTAAACCGCCTCGGCCAAAAGGCGTCCAAAGCTACGATCGAATATATCGAGGACGTCGACGACAAGCTCGCTACGACGATCAAAGAGCTTATGTTTACCTTTGAGGATATTAACACCCTCAATCAAGCAGCTATCCGCGAAATACTTAAAAACGTCGATAAAAAAGACCTCATGGTTGCTCTAAAAGGTAGCGGCGACGCATTGAGAGATAAATTTCTCTCCAGTATGTCTCAGCGCGCCAGCGACTCGTTTAAAGAAGAAATGCAGTTTTTGGGAGCGGTGCGCGTAAAAGACGTCGAAGAGGCGCAGCGCCGCATAGTAGAGCAGGTTCAGGCCTTAGCCGAAAGCGGGGCGTTCCAAATAGGCGAAAGCGATGAGATGATAGAATGAAAAGTAGCGTAATAACAAATGAGCGCTCAAAAGAGCACTTTATAGAAAACTATCGGTTTAAAATTTTAGGCCAGGAAAAAAGAAGCGAGGATACACACTCGGCCCACGAAAGCGAATCCGGCCGCGCGACCGAGCATAACGAGCGAGCTTTAAACGGCGGGCAGGAGGGCTCAAATTTAGGCGAAGCAAAAGAGCAGGGCGGGCATTTTAAGCCTGAGTCAAGCTTCATCGAGGAGCTGCTAAAGCGTACCGATGAGATGAGCGGCAGTATGATAAAGCTGCAAATGCAAATCGAAAATCAAGAAAACGAATTTGCTAAACGCCTAGAAAGCGAGATCCAGCGCGCCAAAGAAGACGGCATAAGGCAGGGCGCAGAGGAGGCGGCGGCTAAATTTAACGAAGAACTAAAGGCGCTTGAGAGTAGATATCTGGGGTCTATAAATAAGCTAGAGGAGCAGGCGGCTAAATTTGAAAATCTCATCGTATCTAGCGAAGCGCAGCTACCGACTACCGCAATCGAGATCGCAAAAGAGGTCGTGAAAAAAGAGATTTCTCTAAATTCGGCAAACATCGCCGCAGCAATATGCAAAGAGCTTTTTAGCGAGATAAAAGACGCCAAAGAGGTACAGGTTAAAGTAAATCCGAAAGATTATGAGTTTATCAAAGAAAATTTCTCCGGTCAAAACGTCAAAATTTCCGCCGACGAAGCCATCAGCGCGGGCGGAGCTATCGTGCTTAGCGACGCAGGCAACTTTGAAGGCACGATCGAAGCCAGACTAGAAAAAATCAAAAAGATAATAGGGCAATGATAGACGTAAAATCTATGAACGTGCAGGAGCTCGAAGCGCTTTGCGGAAAGCTCCGAGATAAAATTTTACAAACCGTCAGCGCAAACGGCGGGCATCTGAGCTCAAACATCGGCGCAGTCGAGCTTATCGTCGCGATGCATTATGTTTTCGACGCCGTAAAAGATCCGTTTATATTTGACGTCAGCCACCAAAGCTACGCGCACAAGCTAATTACCGGACGCTGGGATAAATTTGACACGCTTAGAAAATTCGGCGGTATCAGCGGCTACACCAAGCCTTCCGAGAGCAAATACGACTACTTTATCGCCGGTCACAGCTCCACCTCTATCTCGCTAGCAGTGGGCGCGTCAAAGGCGATCAAGCTAAAGGGTGAGGATCGCATCCCCGTGGCCCTCATCGGTGATGGCTCGATGAGTGCGGGTATCGCGTACGAGGCGCTAAACGAGCTGGGCGATATCAAAAATCCTTGCGTAGTCGTCCTAAACGACAACGAAATGAGCATCAGCAAGCCAATCGGCGCCTTTAGCAACTACCTCTCGCAGATGATGGCAGGGCCGCTGTATCAGAAGTTTAAAAGCCGCGTAGAGAAATTTTTGAGCTATATGCCGGATGGCGCCGCGTATATGGCGCGCAGGATGGAGGAGGGCATTAGGATATTTACGCCCGGGATGTTTTTCGAGGAGCTGGGGCTTGAGTACATCGGTCCAGTAAACGGCCACGACGTGAAGGCGCTCATCGAGGCTTTTAGCGTCGCAAAAGGGATGAAAAAGCCCGTCGTCGTGCATGCTCAGACGCTAAAAGGCAAGGGCTACGAAAAGGCCGAGGGACATCTAGCCAGCTGGCACGGCGTGAGTCCGTTTGATTTGCAAAGCGGCGAAGCTATCAAAAAACCAGCCGCCAAATCGGCCACCGCGCTCTTTGCGGAAAATTTGACCCAGCTAGCGAGCGAGCATAAAAATATCGTCGGAGTCACCGCCGCGATGCCTACCGGCACGGGCATAGACGCTTTGATGGAGAGATTTCCGGATAGATTTTGGGACGTAGCGATCGCCGAGCAGCACGCCGTGGCCTCTATGGCCGCGATGGCTAAGGAGGGCTTTAAGCCGTTTATCGCGATTTATTCGACATTTTTGCAGCGGGCGTTTGACCAGGTTGTGCACGACTGCGCGATCATGAATCTAAACGTCGTTTTTGCGATGGACCGCGCTGGCATCGTCGGCGAGGACGGCGAAACGCATCAGGGCGCGTTTGACGTGAGCTATCTAAATTTGATCCCGAATTTGACGATTTTCGCGCCTCGCTGTGCCGATAGTTTTAGGCTCGCGATGCATTATGCCTACGCTCACGAGGGGCCTTGCGCTTTTCGCTATCCGCGCGGAGCTTTTTCGCTGGCGCAGGGCGAATTTGAGGCGCGAGAGCTAAAGCTCGGCAAGGGCGAAATCTTGGTTGAGGGCAGCGGAGAAGCGGCATTTATCGCTTACGGCAACGCCGCGGGTAAGGCAAATGCCGCGCGTAAAATTTTACTAGAAAAAACGGACGGCAAATTTGACCCGAGCCTCGTTGATCTAGTGTTTGTTAAGCCGCTTGACGGCGAACTCTTACAAGAGCTCGCGCGTAGGCATAAAATTTGGTACGTCTTTTCCGATACCGCAAAAAAGGGCGGCGTAGGCGAGATTTTGGCTGCGTTTTTGCAGGAGCGGCGCATTTTTGACGTGAGCATCGTTAGCTTTGAGTTTGACGACGCGTTTATCCCGCACGGCGCTACGGCCGACGTTGAAAAGGCTCTTGGTATCGATGCGGCAAGCATTTGCGAGAAAATTTTATCCGAAATGGCGGATTAAATTTGAGCTGAAGCGTTTTCGTGCTTCGGTTTCACGCGTTTTTTCGAGAGCATTCGTGTGTAAAAGGCTCAAATTTGAGCTAAATTCGCCTTTTACGCTCAGTTTTCCTTACTGTGCTTTGTGTGACGCGGGCAAAATTTACGGGCATTCAAACAAAACATCAAATTTAGCGAAACTCGCCCCGCTCAAAAAACAAAATTTGACTTCAAACATCGCGCCAAATTTATAAAAATACAAATTTCAAGCCAAAACTGACACAAATTTTAGTAAATAATAATTTATATTACCAACTATAAAGAAGTTTTAAATAAAATTTTTGTATATTTAGCTAAAATATATCAGGAAAAACGATGAACTATATGGAACTTCTCAAAAATCACGGCCTCAAAGCCACCCCGCAGCGCCTCAGCGTGCTCAAAATCCTCGATCGCCACACTCACCCGACGATCGACGAGCTTTATGAAGAGATCTGCGCCGAAAACCCGTCCGTATCGCTTGCGACGGTGTACAAAAACTTAAATATGCTCAAAGACGAGGGGCTCGTCGTCGAGGTCAATATGCCAAACCAAAAGGCGCGCTACGACATCTTTAGCTACCCGCACATCCACGTCGTATGCGAGAGCTGCGGACACGTCGAGGACTATAACTTCTGCGAGGCGCTGAGCGAGTACAAGGAGAGCTTGGAGAGAAAGCTCGGAAATTTCATCGAAAAGATGAATGTGCTCGTAACCGTGAAGGACTGCAAAAACTGCCGCCATTAGGCTTTTTAGCGAGCTAAATTTTTCTCTCATTTATAGCTTTATAATGAATTAAATTAGGGCTTGTGCTAATAAAATTTGCAGCTGTTTTTGATCCTGCAAGCAAGCTTTTATCAAGAATAAATTATACTCACAAGAGCTTCGGCGGCGCTAAAACAGCGATCTTTTGCATCTTAACCTACTTAAATTTATACTAAACCTCACTCCGCGACGCGATTTACCCAGATCAAAAACTCATCGCTCGGGTTCTCGTCGTCTAGATGCGCGGGCGTGACGAGCTCAAGCGCGGTTTGCGGGATCGTCGTTTTAAACGTCTGTGTTACCCACTGCTGAAATTTCAGGTTTGGATGTACGATAAAATCGTCATCCTCGCTGTTTGGCGGCGCGCTAAAATCCTCATCCCAGCAGATCTCGTCGTATCCGATCGCAAGCAATCGCAAAAAATCTAGCCCGCTATGAGCCAAAACGCAGGTCATGGTCGAGCCCGAGCCGGAGCCCATGTGCACGATCTTCGTCTCGCCCGCATCGTCCAGCCACAGCGCGCACATCGAGCCCTCCGAGCCGCTGCCTGCGAACACGCAAAGCCGCTGCTTGATCTCCGCGGCAAGCTCGCGATCCTCGCCGTAAAACCAATACCTTAGCTCCTCGTCGCGATTTTTCGGCTCATCCGTGAAAAAGACGATGTCCGTGCCGCCCTCGCGCTCATCGTCGCTCCAGCTCTGCTGCAGCCGATCCTGCGAGTAGAGATAGCCACGTCTGCGCCCGCCCGCGTCGTCATAAAAGCCGTTTGCCTCGATCCACGCATAAAGCGCCTCAAGTTCGCTCGGCACGCGCATGCCCTGCGGTAGCGCTTCGCGCAGCTGCGCTAGTAATAAATTTTCCACGATCGCCCCTTTTGTTAAATTTGCCGCTCGAATTTTACTGCGTTTCGGCTAAATTTACGGATATTTTGTCTGATATCTGCGGCATTTAACGCGCCCCGTCGCCACAAGCGCAAACTGGGCTAAATAAATTTAGCCGATTTGATTGCGATACGCACGGGCAGTATGAGCGCATATTTAAAAAAGGGTATGAGAATTTTTAGTAGAAAAATGCGTAAAATTTTACAACCTAAATTTTACTGTTTTAAGGTTTCTTTGCTTTTTTGCAGAAATTTACGGTTTTAAATTTAGCTCGCCGTAAAGAGTAAAATTTTAGCGATACCTATAAATTTAAAATTTCTCGCGCCTTTTGTTTGCAAGCCTCAAATTTTTGCTCAAACTCCGCGCGCCTTTGCAGCTCGTTTTTCGCCCCTATTTTGGTGTACCCAGAGCCTCGCCCCAGAAAATATACATAGCCTGTATCTTTAAACTCCACAGCAAGCGGCATTTGCGCGCCCTCTACGCTCTCGCAAATAAGCTGCGCAAGCGCGTACTCCTCCAGCGCAAATGCGTGCGGATACAGGCTTATCTTTTTTAAATTTTTAAGAGCGGCGAGCGGCAAAAGCGCCGGATATGGGGCCTTGCACTTCACCCAGGTTAGTTTTAGCACTTCAAGGCCCGTTAGGCCTTTGAGAAACTCGAAATCTGCAATCGGCTGATCCCAATCCAGCGTACCGTTTATACACAGATATCGCAGCGAGGCTATGCCGCTAAGTCCCGAAAAATCGCTCACTCTGCGTAAATTTTCAAAATGCGCCGATCTTAAGCTTTTCAGCTCACGCAGAGGCGAAAGATCACAAAATCCCGATACGTATTCCAAAACGAGCTCCTGCAAAAGCGGCAGCTCGGCCAGAAAATCGATATTTTTTACTTGAACTCTCGTAATGCGCAGACGCTTAAGCTGCCCAAGTCTCCGTAGCGCGGCGATCTGCTCCTTGCTCGGAAGATGCAGGGTAAGCTCCTGCAGATCCCCACACTCAAAAATCTGCTCCCAAAAAGGAGTATCCGCCCCTATTGTAGCGATCTGCAAGCTCTGTTTGTCCGCTACGGGGCCGTTTAGCGCGAATGCGAAACGCTCGCGGTTGGGCACCATCGCCCAGTAATCGTCCTTTCGATCTAACAGATCCGCAAAGTGATGTATCATTCGTAGTCTCCGTTTTTGAAATTTTAAAGTGCGTAATTTTACCGCACAAGCAGCGATGCTAAATTTAAGCCCGTTTTCAAGCTCACAAACCCTACCGACCTAAAAATTTAGGCTCGCCATGGCTTAGTTCGCGAATGTCTCCACTGCAATAGCTCGCCCGGCTTAGTTCGCCTTTAAATTTAAGCCTGCCGAATTTAAGTTCGCCTAGGCTCTAGTCAAATTAAGCCGCATAAGCTTTGGTTAAATCAAGCACACGCGCTTCGAATTTGCAAATTTCGCCGCTGCTTGACCTAACGGGCGAAATTTCGTCTAAATTCCAAGCTCGGCTCTTACGAGCGCTTCATTTTGTGGCGTCAAAAAGCCCGCGATATCCTGCCACATGGAGTGAAAGCCGTATCCGCCGTCTATCATCTCGCTACGCGCGGCGTCCAGACTCCAGCCCTGATAGATCACGCGGTACATCGCCACCACAAGCCCCGTGCGATCGGCTCCGTGATAGCAGTGCACTAGCACGGCGCCCTCCTTTTGGCGCTCGCGAATGGTGCGCAAGACATCCGCGATCTGCGCGGGCTTTATCTCCCAGCTTTGAAGCGGCTTGTTCGCGAGCCAAAATTGATCCCCGAACGCCCTTCTGTCGCCGCCTCTGCTAAAATGGCGCAGATTTACGATGCTTTTGATGCCAAGTTCGTGCAGCTTTGCGGCGTAGCTTCCATCAAGCTGAGCGCTTCGAAACAGCAGCTCGTCCACGCGGTAGAAATTTTTCGATTCGTCGATGAGGATCGCTTTTTGCGATGAGGTTGAATCTGTACTGCGCGCTGCGATATCTGCGCCCTTAAACCCCACGTTTTGAAATTTAGCGCCTTTTGCGTCCGCGAGATTTAGCTCCGCGCCGCTCGTTTTTCTAAAATTTATGGAATTCTCTTCTGTCGCAAGCTCCGCGTGTATGGCGGTTGCAAAGAAAAATACGACCGCTAGCGCAGGGGTTTTAAATTTCAAATTTCATCCTTTAAATTTGGCTAAATTTTATGATTTTTATAAAATTTGATGTTCGGCGACCAAAATACAAAATGGCAAGCGCGCCTTAATTTAACGCAAAATTTGAGCGTCAAATCCGCCAAAATCGCCGCCAAATTTTGCCGCAAGGCCGCAAGCTGCGCCGTTAAAATCAAAATTTCGTTTTTAAATTTCCCCGTTCCCGCCCTCGGTATCGCTAGATCAGTACACGGTAGTTACATTGCGCATTTACGTTACCCCTGTAAATTTACTGAAAATAAATCGTAAAAGGGTGCGCCGTTTCCGCGAGCGCTGCCATAAACCTGTTTCGCAGGTGAGTTTCGTACTCGCCTCTTGCGATACTTACCCGAAATTTTATTTTTCGCGAAATCCTTTCAAATTTCGCCGCTAAATTTGACGCTTTAGTCGATCAGATCGGTCTGCCAGTTCGCGCCTTGCAGCGTCGTATCAAGCTGCCTGATCTGCCTGGCTAGCTCGTCCACCTGCTTTTGTAGCGCCGCGACATCGACCGTGCTTAAAATTTTAATCTCGCTGCGCGAATAAATTTCCACTTTTTGCGCGGCGACTTGCGCGAAAGTCCGCAATGCGCCCGCTTTTAGCGTGAGCACGTCGCGCTTGGCGATTAGCTCGGTTAGGCTCTTGCCGTCTGCTTTTGCGGTGCAGTTGGTTAAATTTATCCGAACTATCAGGCGCT
>CAUSAR010000067.1:0-10146 GCA_963529735.1 uncultured Campylobacter sp. | reverse complement strand
TTCTGAAGCAAAACGGCGATCGTCAAAACTACCGCGAAAATAAACTGCAATACTAAAAAAAGCGAATCCATTAAAAATCCTTTTAAATTTTCAAAATTAGTCGCGATTATACTAAAAAAGTTTTGAATTTGGGTTAAATTTCTTTTTCTATCTCATAAAGTTCGTAGCGTATGGTTTTAAAAATCTCGGAAATTTTAACGTCGATGAGCTTAAAACACTCCTCTAAAACCCTTGCGCTTTCTTGCGTGCGTTTGATGTTGGCGGTTTGCAAATCGTCCAAATTTAGGCGAATTTGCTCCTCTTTAAGGCTTGGTTTTAGCACGTCGTTTGCTGCGTCGCGAAATTTTATAAATTCCTTTTGCGGGATTTTTGCCTTGTGGCGGAGAGTTTTTATTTTTTTAGCAAGGGCTAGGTCGTCAAAGCCGTAACGTCTGACGTCCTCGACGACTCTAAGCCCTTCTTTTAAGCGGTTTAAATTTGCGTCTATTACGCGGTAGAGCCGCTCTTCGTTAGTCATCTCTACTAAAAATGCCTAAAATTTGAAGTAAAGAAACGAACAAATTCACGAAATCAAGATAAAGAGCGACTGCGCCCTCGATCGGAGTTTCGTAGTTGCCGCGGATGATATTTTGCGTATCGTAAAGGATATATGCGCTAAATAAAACCGCGCCCACGCTAGCAATCGCAAGCTGTAAAACTGGGCTGTGGAAAAATATATTTATGATCGCAGCCACGAGTAAAACGATAAGCGTGATGAAAAGCATCTTGCCCATCGCGGTAAAGTCGCGCTTTGTGTTCATGGCAAACACGCTAAGTCCGCCAAAAGCAACAGTCGTAAGCGTAAAGGCTTGAGCCACTATCGCTGCGCCTCCTGGCATCGCAAAAGTGCGTCCCAAAATAGGCGTAAGCGTAAGTCCGCTAACAAAAGTAAAGGCAAAAAGCAGGATCAAATTTAGGCCCGCTTTGCGTTTAGCAAACATTAAACCGACCAAAAGTCCTAGCTCAAGTATCACAAATAGCCAGTAGTTGCCCGCTACCGTAGCTCCTAGCGAGCTGTAAAGCCCGACGTAAGCTCCGACGCTGGCCGCTAAAAGCGAAGCCGCGAAAAGCTGATAGGTTTGCTTGATAAACGTGCTAAGCGCGCTTTGCGAATATTCGCTCGCAACCTCGTGCTCTCTTGAGTTTGCATAGTTTCTGTCATATAAACTCATTTTTTCTCCTTTTTTAAATTTTGACGCAAATTTAGCCAAAAATAGGTAAATAAAATATAAAAGATCGCTGAATTTGACGTGCGAAAAGCATTTTAAAAAATTTTAACGAACTTTGAAACGTTTTTGATATAATATTTTATAAATTTTTTATTGGGAAATGTAGATGCAAGGTATCTTAGACGGCGCAGTTAAATTTATGGAAGAGGATTTTTTAGAGCATAAAGAGCTTTTTGAGAGCCTGGGCGAGAAACAGACGCCGCACACTCTTTTTGTCGGCTGTATCGACTCTCGCGTCGTGCCTAGCCTTATAACAAACACGGTTCCGGGCGACTTAGTCGTCGTGCGAAATATCGCAAACATCGTGCCTCCGTACCGCAAAAGCGAGGAGTTTTTGGCTACGACCTCGGCGATCGAGTACGCCTTGCAATCGCTAAACGTAAAAAACGTCATCATCTGCGGGCACAGCAACTGCGGCGGCTGCGCGGCTTTGTGGATGGACGAGGCTAAATTTAGCAAAACTCCAAACGTAAAGCGCTGGCTAGATTTGCTAGAGCCCGTAAAAAAGCGCGTGCAAAAGCTTTTTGGCGACAATATCGCAAAAAGAGAGTGGCTAACCGAGCGCTTAAGCCTCGTAAATTCGTTTGAAAATTTACTGAGCTATCCAGACGTCAAGGCTAAATTTAAAGATGGGGAGCTAAAAATTTATGCCTGGCACTACATAATAGAAACGGGCGAAATCTACAACTATAACTTCGTAACAAAGAGCTTTAAGCTGCTAGGAGTCGAGAAATGAGAAAAATTTTAGCCACCGTTTTTGCGCTGTGCTTTAGCTTAAATTTGCTCGCAGATACTTCAAGCGACGATCTAAACGCAACCAATATCCTAAGCGTCGTAAATCAAATCAACGAAGCAAATGCGCAGATCGCAGTTATCAAGGCGCAGTCCGCCGAAAATAACGAAACCGCCGATAAAAACGTGCTTTTTAGAACCGTCTCGGAGAAAAAAGAAAAGCTGATCGAGCAGATCCCCTATCTCATCATGCAAATCGAAATCGACGAGGAGCAGGTGCAAAATTTAAAACAAGAGATGCAAGAGTTGGAGACGAAAACCAAAAAGCTAAAAAACTCTAGCAATCAAAATTTATACGTTAAAAACATGCTCGAGCTTGAGCGCATGCGGCTTGACGGGCTGTTTTACTCCTCGCTTTTAAATTTGGAAAATATCTTTAAAGAGGGCGGAAAAGCCGTAAATATCAAACTTGCCGTCGAGGAGACGCTACTTAGCTTTCAGACGGAGTTTTACGCGCAGTTTAAAGCCTTTAAAGACTCGCTAAGCGAGGAAGTAGCCTTGGCGCACAAAGGCGAGCTAGAGGCGCTAGAGGCGCACAAAAAGACGCTTGAGGAGATACTTCACTATCTGCGCGACAACGCCGAGCTACTCACGTCAAACTACATCATCTCGGAGCTAAATTTAAAAACCGCGATAGATTTTATCAACGAAAAGGCCTCGTTTACGAGCAAATTTAACGTCGGCAAGGCGGCAATCATATTCGTCGTATTTTTGTTTTTCGTCTCGTTTACGACGCTGCTTAGCAGGCTCACGCTGTGGGCTTTGATGAAATTTTTCGTCAAGCACGACTCGGATAGACAGACGAAAGGGCGCATCGTAGAAATCATCAAGCGCCCGATGCTACTCACCCTTATCGCCTATGCGATAGATATATGCGTCTCGATCGCGTATTATCCGGCTCCTATGCCGATAAAATTTGCAAATTTCCTCACGATCACTTTCGTCATCGCCGTCACTTGGCTCATACTTAGCGTACTAAACGGCTACGGCATGGTGCTCATCAACGAACTCACCAAAAAAAGCGGGCGCAAAGAGGTGATAAATTTGATCCTAAAGATCATCTATTTCATCATCTTCGTTATCGCGCTACTTATCGTGCTTAGCAAGCTTGGATTTAACGTCAGCGCCATCATCGCGTCTCTTGGTATCGGTGGCCTTGCTGTAGCTCTTGCGACTAAGGATATTTTGGCGAATTTCTTTGCCTCCGTTATGCTGCTCTTTGACAACTCGTTTTCGCAAGGCGACTGGATCGTATGCGGCGACATCGAGGGAACGGTCGTGGAGATCGGGCTTAGAAAAACGACCGTGCGAACCTTTGATAATGCCCTTATATTCGTGCCAAACTCAAAGCTAGCTAGCGATCCGATCCGAAACTGGAGTAGGCGAAAGATGGGACGGCGCATCAGGATGCTAATCGGGCTAGAATACAGCGCCACGACCGAGCAGATCAAAAAATGCGTCGATGAGATCAAGCAGATGCTAATCGACCATCCAGACATCGCAAAGGGCGACGATATGGGCTCGAAAAAGGCTAGCCGATACGACCGCGGTATCGTCTCGATCGACGACCTGGCGGGATATAAGTCAAATTTATTCGTCGTCGTGGACGAGTTTGCGGATAGTTCGATAAATATCCTCGTGTACTGCTTTTCAAAGACGATAGTCTGGGGCGAGTTTTTGGCCGTCAAAGAGGACGTGATGCTAAAAATAATGAATATCGTAGAGGCTAACGGGCTTGGATTTGCCTTCCCTAGCCAGAGCCTATATGTCGAAGAAGTGAAAAAATAATTTTAAAGGAGAAAAAATGAGCGAAGAATTTGACTACGAAGAGGAAGATTTGGAGGAAGAATACTCCGAATTTGACGACGAGAGATCCGAGAAGTACAGCTATAACTACGACGAGAACGACTACGAATACGGCGACGAAGACGAAGAGGATAGCTACGAGATATAAATTCGGTGCGTTAAATTTTGGCTTGGTGGGTTAAATTTGCCCGCCAGAATTTGGAGCGTTTAATTTAGCTTTTGCGGATAATTTTTGTCAAAATTTAACGTCGGCGAGCCTTGGCGGTTTGCTTTATTTTTAGCTCAGGGTAAATTTAGGCTTTAAATTTAGCCCTATGCTTTTGCTTTTGCTAAATTTTACGCATTGATATCTAGCTTTTGGATTTTATTTAGAGCTTCTAAAAGCTTGGTTACGTCTGTTCCTTTTTCCTGTTCGGCTTTGATAAATTTTTCGAAAAACTCACGCTTTATATCCCTATAAACATAGGTTTGGCTTTTGCTAGTAGCTTTGATCGGTTTAAATTTCTTTTCTTTTGCGGCGTCTGCTTGCGCTTCTTCTTTGACCGTTTCGTCAAAGTCTCCCTTTTTTAGCGCGATTTTTTGCAGCGCGTCTCCGATACTCTCGCCGTTTTTAAATACGTCTTTTAGAAATTTAAAAAACTCTTTTTTGCTCGCTTCGTCCGCGTAGCTCACGCGATCTTCTATCTCTTGCCCCAGAAGCGTAATGCGCTCTTTTGCGGGCGTTTGGTCGAAATTTAGCGCGCCGTCCTTGAGCGAAATCTTGACGTTTGCGTATTCTCCTAGGATTTTATTTGCCGCGTATTCGAGCCATTTATCCTTAAACTCCTCCTCGCTCATGTCTGAATCCAGCAGCTTCGAGGCCTCGGCGTCCATTATCAGGCCGCTGCCGCTACGCATGCCAAGCCCTGTGCCAAATCCGCCCAGATCCACGTTAAATTTACTCAAAAACTTATCCACGCTAAAGACGTCCTGTCTAAATATATCGGACGGATCGCCCGCGTGCGCGATCAGAGCTCGCGTGCTATCTACGAAGCTTTTTAGCTCGGCGGCTTTTTCTTTGTCGGTACTCGGATCAAGCCCGTTCATCTTGCCCCAAATGCTGATTTTGTCGTCTCTCGTGTAGCCGCTTAGAGAAAATATCCTCCTTGCAAATACCGGTTCGTCAGGCTTTAGTCCGAGCTCCTTACGCCAATCATCCACAGCCTTTTTAAACCCCATTTTTACGCCTAGCCACATGCTTAAATTTTTACCAGTTAGCTTTTCTGGATCAACCTTGTCCGCCCAGATTTTGAGTTGATCTTGGTCTAGTTTATCCGGATCAAGAGCGTCATAATCGACCCGCGCCGTTAAATTCGGCTGTGCTAAGCTTAAATTTGAGGCTGAACCGGCAGCTTCTTTTTTCTCGCGTGTTTTTAAATTTTGCCCGCGAGCGCCGCTAAAATCGAAATTTGTATTTGCGTTAAATCCGTTTACGCCGCCTATCATTTAAAATCCTTTTAAAATTTAGCTTTCTAATGATATCGGCAAAATTTGAGGAAAATTTAGAGTAAAAGATAAGAAGTGATATCAAATTTACGGTCAGCCGCCAAGGCGCATGGGCGCTGACGAGTCGCCGTAAATTCGTGCCGCATCGCTACCGACCGGCAAACGCTAGCGTAAATTTATTTTTGCTCAAAGTCTTCCCAGGGATTTATGCAGTAGGTACCGCGGCCCGCGTGTTTAGCCCTATAAAGAGCATCGTCGGCGCGCTGAAGCAGCAGGTCAAACGAGCCGTGTCCGATCTGGCCTTCTGCTATACCCGCGCTCACGGATAGTCCGTTAAATAGCGGATTTTCTTGACAAATTTTAAAAAATCGGTTGATCAAAATTTGTACGCGGGGCGCTATGCTTTGCATGTTCGCACCGTCGGTAAATATCGAGATAAACTCGTCCCCGCCTATGCGTACGTTCATCGCGTCGTTAAAAATCTCTTTTATCAGCTCCGAGATCGCGACCAGAGCCTTATCGCCCGCCTGATGTCCGTGCTCGTCGTTTACCTGTTTGAAGCGATCCAGATCCATATAAAGTATGCTCATATGCGTGGTTTTTAGCTTGCCTAAAAATGCGTCCAACTGGTTGCGGTTAGCTAGCCCCGTGAGCTGGTCGTAGTGGGCTAGATGTTCGATATTTTGCAGATACTCGTACTCTTTCGTCACGTCGCGAGCGATGCCTACGGTGCCGATGATCGTCTCTCCGTCAAATATCGGAGTTTTATACGTTTTTAGCTTGCTTAGGTTGCCGTCTGCTTTCATCACCTCTTCGTCCAGCAGGCAGGTTTTGCGCGCGGCTACGACATCATCCTCGGTCTGGACGCAGACGTAGCCCGTTTGCTCGTATATCTCTTTTGGGATATTCCAGATATAGTAGTGATCTTTGCCGCGGACGTCGTCTTTTTGCTTATCTACGACCTCGCAAAAGGCGTCGTTTACCTCTAGGTGCAGCCCGTCCATATCCTTAAACCAGATCATATCGGGAGACGAGTTTATCAGCGTTTGTAGCCAAGTTTTTTGTAGCCACGACTCTTTGCGCTCGGCGATCAAATTTAGCGCTTTTTCAAAGTAAAAGTCGTCTAAATTTGCGCTTTCTAGCCAAATTTCATCGGCGATTTGCTTTTGCTCGCCGGTTATCTTGTCCGCGTCCCTCGCGTAAATCGCCAAAAAGCCGTTTTTACCGATACGGTTTTTTAGCTCGGATAAATTTAGTCCGCAGTTCTCGCTTGCGATGATGAGATATTGATTTTCATCAGGTATGGGCGTAGGGATATCGCTTGAGCTTTTTATAGTGCTAAATTCGTGCGTAAAGCGCGGCCTTGGCTGGATTTTTTCTAAAATTTCAAGCTTATTTTTTAAATCCTCGCTTAAGCAAATATGCAGTTTGACGCTATACATAATCTCCCCTTTTTATTTGCGAAAATTATACGACACTTTGGCTTTATTTGGGCTTTTGAGGCAAATTTAGCGCGGCATGAATTTAAGGCGAGCAAGGCTTTAGCTAGGCCCGCTCGCAAAATTTAAAAGTCGGTTAGTTTTTGTACATGAGATTAGGCAACCAAAGCGAAATCTCCGGGATATACGTCACTAAAATAAGCCCGATAAATAGCGTCAAAGTCCACGGCAAGCACGAAACGATTACGTCTTTTAGATTCATACCCGTTAGACCGCTAGCGACGAATAAATTTAAGCCCACGGGCGGCGTGATCATACCGATTTCCATATTTACGATGAGCAGGATGCCAAAGTGCACCGGATCCACGCCTAGCGCAGTCGCGATCGGTAGCAGTAGCGGCACCATGATCATCACGACCGATGAGGGCTCCATAAACTGCCCCATGATGAAAAGCAAGACGTTTACGATGATTAAAAAGCCGATCTTGCCGATATTTGCGGCTAGGATGCTATCTGCTATCGTTTGCGGGATGTTTTCGCTAGTTAGCAGATACGCAAATACGACCGCGTTTGCGATGATGAAAAATATCATCGCCGTCGTGATGGCAGACTCTAGGCAGATGTCCCACAGGTCTTTAAATTTGATATCTTTATAGACAAATAGCGAAATAATCAGCGCATATATAGCGCTCGCAGCAGCAGCCTCGGTCGGGGTAAAAATACCGCCGTAGATACCGCCGATAACGACTACTACGATTAGCAGCGCCCAAAAGGCTCTAAAGAATTTTTTTATCCGCTCGCTCCAAGGCTCGGGCGTAGTAGCTTTAAATCCAAGCCTCTTTGCTCCGAAATAAGTCTGAGCTATCATCATACCGCCCAGCATCAGCCCAGGCACCACGCCCGCCATAAATAGCTGCGCGATACTGACCTCGGCCGTCACGCCGTAAACGATCATAACGACCGAAGGCGGGATCAAAATGCCTAGCGAGCCTGCCGTCGTGATGCCGCCCACGGCGTATTCTTTTGGATAGCCGGCTTCTTTGATAGCGACAAACATAATAGAGCCTATCGCTACGACCGTAGCAGGCGAGCTGCCCGAAACCGCGGCAAATATCACGCACGCAAATATCGCGCTCATCGGCAGGCCGCCAGGTAGGTGGCCGACCATGGATTTAGCAAAATCTATAATGCGTCTAGCAGAGCCGCCCTTGCTTAGTAAATTTCCTGCCAGGATAAACATCGGGATCGCCATGAGGGCAAATTTATTGATACCGTCAAAGATGAGCTGAGGTATCGTCGCGACGTCAAGATCCGTAAAAAGCAGCATCGTGATAACCGTGCTAGCTCCAAGCGAAACAGCGACGGGAACGCCTATAAGCATAAGGCCAAACAGCGAGATAAACAAAAATGCGATGGTCATAGGCTCTCCTTAGCTTTTCTTGACCGAGTCGCGTATCATCTCGGCTTCGTTATTTACGATGACTTTATCCGAAGGCGTCATAGCGATCTGGAAAATTTTCTCTCCGGCGCGGTAGCTGGCACCCAAAAACGCTATCGGAAGTACCAGCATCGGCACCCACTGCGGCACGCCTAGATCCACGCTCATGAAATCAAGCTCGATCAACACCTGTAGATACTGCACGCTATAAACTACTATAAACATCAAAAACACCGTCGTTAGGATGTTTGCGAAGATGAGGTAGGCCTTGGCGATAGGGGCGGGAAATCTCTCGATCAAAATCGTAACCGAGATATGTATGCCCTTTCTAAAGCCGTAAGCGGCGGCAAAAAACGCCGACCAGATAAAAAGATAGTTAGTTAGCTCGCCGGCCCACGACCAGCCCGTGTTAAAGCAGTATCTCATCACTACGTTAACAAAGGCTAGCAGCGTGCCTGCGGCGATGCCTAGCACCGCTACGGTTTTGTTTACCGAGGCGATGCCGACATCTAAAATCTCAAAAAATTTACGCATAAAAGCCTACTTCGTATTTATCGTTTTTTCTATCAAATCTTGACCGATCGCGTTGTAAAAATTTGAATAAATCGGCTTCATAGCTTCCGCCCATTTGCCCTTTTGGTCAGCATTTAGCTCGATGATCTCAAGCTTTTTAGTCTCGCTTGCGAATTTTTTAAGCTCGCTTAAAATATGCTCTTCTTCCTTAGCCGTCTCTTCGCGCTCGAACGCCGTAGCTTCTTTTAGAGCTTGCGTTACGTGAGCCTTCATATCATCAGGCAAACCTTTCCAAAATTTCTCGCTCATAACGACTAAATATCCCAAATATCCGTGACTAGAGAGCGTTAGAGAGCTTTGAGCCTCGTAAAATTTGGAGTTGTAGAAGTTTGACAGCGGGTTTTCGGTCGCATCGACTACGCCTTGTTGAAGGGCTGGATAAACCTCCGAAAAAGGCAATACTTGCGGGTTGCCGCCGATTACTTTGATCTGCTCTTCAAGCACTTTTGAGCTTTGGATACGGAATTTTTGTCCCTTAGCGTCCGCAGGCTCTACGATAGGCTTTTTGCTTGAGCTAAAGTGTTTAAATCCCGCGTCCCAAAAATCAAGTGCGATAAAGCCTTTTTTAGCGATCATATCTTTTAGGGCTTGTCCGACTTCGCCGTCTTGAACAGCGTAAAGATGGGCGTTGTCTCTAAAGATAAACGGCAGGTCAAAAAGCTGAAACTGCGGAACTATCGGCGTAAATTTAGAAAAACTAGGCGCGGCCATCTGTACGTTGCCAAGCTTTAGCGCGGCAAAAACCCTATCATCGTCCATCAGTGATGCAGCCGGATATACCTCGACCTTGATCGCTCCGCCGCTAAGCTCGCCGACTCGTTTGGCAAAAAAATCGGCAGCCTTGCCTTTTGGCGTAGAAGCTGCAACGACGTGGGCAAATTTGATCGTGTATGTTTTGCCTGCGGCAAATGCGCTACCCGCAAGCGCGCATGAAAGAAGCAGTGCGGAAAGTAACTTAATTTTCATCTGTGATCCTTTTTAAAAGATTAGCTAAATCAGCTAGGAGCAATTATAATTCATAAGAATGCAGGTTGCGAAAAATGTTTCGACTTTTTGCAATAAATTTCAAATTTATGTGTAGATAAGTAACAATATCTCAAATTTGACCGTCAAATTTGAGTGCAAGCCAAAGCGAAATGTAATACCAAAAAGACTAAATGTTACGAAAATACACATTATTTTATCAAATTTGATCTTTTCGTGCGGCGAGACCAATCAAATTTGATAAAACGGAAACATCGGCGGCTTTGTTTGCGTGTTAATAAATTAATTACTATTTTATTGCTATAATACGGATAAATTTTATTACAAAGGAAAAATTATGTTTGAACTTAGAAAACTGCCT